>NZ_OESG01000013.1:0-307931 GCF_900240945.1 Mycobacterium sp. 3519A | reverse complement strand
CTCCGTCCATGTCATGGAGTTAGCTTCGAGAATTCCAGTGATTTGCCGATACACAGAGATGCGGCTCACGCGACCGGGCCTCCCTCACCTTCGGTAAGCACGAATACTTCGGAGTGCCTATACACGCGGTGCGTGTACCGGTGCGGTAGAAACTCCATTAGCCAACGCATGATCGTCTGCCATGATGCGTCGGCGTCCGAGCGATCGAAACCCATTGGCTTACAGAGTTTTTCCCGGACCTCGCCAAACCGCCGCGGCTGAGTGAGAAAGTCATCGAGCATCTTGATAAGTGGTTTGCCCCTTAATCGGTGCGCAACAACGGCGTAGAACTGGTCGCGACCTAAACCAACCGGAACGTCTAAAGCGGCGAGGTCAGCCGACGCCTCCTCAGCCGACGTTGAGCTCAAACGTGACGCGCCGCGGCTGTAGGCCAGGTATAGATCCGAGGGCATTCGAAGTCGGGGAATCCACGGTTCGTCGGTCGGTACCGAAGCAACCCTGGGAGGAGGAAGAGGATTTCTAGGAAGAAGCTGTGCGATCTCATCGGCTTCGGCGGCCAGAGCTTCAGTAGCACGGATGCTCTCCAACTCCAACAGAGACTCAAGTTCTTGAATCGCTGCCCTGGGGCACTCCAGCAAGAGTTCCAGGTTCGAGTTCACCGCCCAGCCGAGTGCAGTCGAGGTGAGGTTTGCGGAACCGGCTAGGACACTGTGCTCATTCCGATAAAACTTCGCGTGAATTCTGTCATGCAGGTAGACGGCGCCGCCCCGCCGCTGCAAAACGGACAGGACTGCCGTGTCCGACACGCCGGCTGCGATTTCTTCAGGACGCCAACGCGTATAGAGGGCGATGTCCACGCCGTCGGGAATGGCTGAAATCACATGTGCGACAACATGTTCTTTTGCGAAGGGCGAACACATGACGAAGTTCCGCTCAGCAGCAGCGGCGAGTTCCAGAAGCGCGGTACCCGGGTCGGTCATTAAGACTCTCGCAGCATCTCGATCGTCCGCCGACCCCACAGAAAGCGCGCGTCCTCCATAGCACGTTTCGTCGACCCACCCGGTATTCCATCTTCGTAGAGCGCCCAAGCGGTCAATAGCAGCTCACAGAGCTCCTTGAAACCGGTTTCGTTCTGATCGGTCTCAAAGGGCATAGGTAGGTTCGCAAATACTTCGTGAGTCGAGTTCAGCGTGAGAGTTATCGTGCTGCCAGCCGATCGGACGGAGAAGAAGCTGTCCGAGTCGAGGGGGCGCCGATTCACGCTGACCTTTAGTCCGCTCGACAAGGTGATCGCCCGTAATTCCCGAGGCAGGTTCGCCGAGATCATGCGCGTCCGCGCATCGGGTGCATCAACGATCTCTTCGCGCGGTGAGACCGACTTGGGATTCGCGACGGTCCATTTATGTCCTGGTTGCCACACGAAGTGTCTTGGATTCTGCCACAGGATGGCATCGCACTCCCGGACATCACCACCGGTCTTCTCGGCGATTTCAGCAACTGCGAGCGGTTTGGAAGCTTGTGTAAGCACTCGCGTGATGTCTTCCGGTGTAGTCATTTCCCGCCTACATGCGACTAGAAAGGAACGCTTCTGCCATTCGGCCCCAATCATGTCTCACGTTCTGAGTAGCCCGAAGTCGATCCCCTTGTTGCTCGTCCTCGTAGCGGGCCCATGCGAAGAGCATCATCTCGAGCCCTGACTGTGCCGAAACTAGCTTTTCCTTTAGCTTCTCGGGATCTTCAGGCAGATCCTTCGGTTCTCGCGCACCGAGGAGGAGATCGTATGCGGGGTGATCGGTGTTGAGCGTGACGAGAAGAACACCGCCCCTCGGTTGCACTGAGAAGAAGGCTCCCCCTTCTAATGATGCGACATCGATGCGGTACTTCAGGCCTTTGTCGATCGTCTCGGCGGCTAGCTCCTCAGCCGATTCACGAGAGTGACCCTGGTACTCAAGCTGTTGCGCGACATCGGCTTTGCGTTCTTCAACCGACTTGCTCTCATCCGCATCGCTTCGCCCGCGATGGCCTTCCTCCTGTCGTTTCCGAACGGCGTCAGTCGCTTTCTCCTCTACGCTCTCTGCATGCCTGGTACGGCGACGCGTTCCCTCCGCCTGCGTTTGAATCATGCTTCGCATTTGGCGGATGTTCGTCTGGACACGGTTGACTATCTCAAGAAGCGGCTCCAGCGGGTCCTCCTCCTCTCTCAAGGCCGCGCGCGCCGCGGTCAGAGATCCGCCGTGGTCCTTGATGATCGCATTTGTGTCCACCTTCGCCGCCTCGGCCAAATTGCGAGCCGATTGCTTGTTGTTCGACACTCCGAACAGCTCGTCGAGACCTGGCTCGAACGAAATTTCGACGCCCCACCACCTTTCGCGAGGGTCATACGTCGTTGCCCATGCAGGATCCAATTCCAGCTCTCGACCGGCGCGCACGACAGAGACACCCAGGTTTCTCGCCGCATGTTGTCCGTGTGGTCGGCTACCGCCGGACTGTCCACCGGCGCTGTCTCGAGCTTCCTCTAACGCGATTGCGAGCTTTATTTTCACAACGTGTTCTTCGCCGCGGAAGCGGACTGTTATCGGTATCTCATTTTTACCCGGTGATGGGAAAGGCCTGAACATCGGTTTGTCGTCGAATGGGGCGGGACAGCTAGTGCGCGACATCAAGTAGAGCGGATCATTTGGCTTCGCCTGTCGCTCAGTCAGAATCTTCCCCGGGTCTTCGTCAAGGAAGCTCTTGAGCACGATGTCGACGCGACCATCGTCAATCCAGTATCGGTACATCCGACCGATGAGCTCCTCAGAATTGTCGATCAAGGCTTTCGATGTCCGCCAAAGCACACGGTCGATGTTGCTCCATACGACAAGCGTTCCGGACTCATTGAAGGCTCCACGACCGGCGGCGGTCCTCCAGTTCTCCGGAATTGGCTTTCTTTGAGGTTCGGGTAGCTGCCGCATGCGGCCGGCGTTGATGTCCGGTAAGTCGATGTAGCTATGCAGGACACTATCGATTCCGTTCGTCCAGCTCCACACATCGACACGTTGGCACTGAGATATCGACGCGCTAGGCAATCCCATTCCGAAGCGTCCCATGCCTTTCTGCTGATCCGCTTCGAGATGGGTGCCATTGCCGAACTGAAGCGCGATACGAAGAGTGTCTGCATCCATGCCGGAGCCGTCGTCAAGAACCGCTACCTCGTTGAGGCGTCTCCGCGTTCGCTGCTCGACTTGCAACTCTCGATCGGCGCATAATAGTTGGACAGTCTTGGCGCCAGCCTGGATCGAGTTGTCCATTAGCTCGGCTATTGCATAAGCAGCGTTCTTATATCCGTTGTCTCGCATAGCCTTAACGGCAAGCGAGGTCGGAACAATATCGAAATCGTTGACAGTGCTAGTCACCAGACATCCTCCCAATTCCTGAAAGCATCAGCCATATCGCAGAATCCCGGAAGCCGAGTGTCGACGACAGTCGCTACCTCGGCTGACTTGTTGCCACCAGCTCGAACACCTCTGGTCGCTCGACCAACCATCTGACTGAATAGCACCAGACTCTTAGTCGGCCTAGCGATGATGGTGGCGCTCGTCTGCGGTGCGTCGAAACCCGTAGTCAACACACCAAAATTCACAAGAATGCGAGGTTCGTCGCTCGCCGTCCGATAGGTGGAAATGATCCTTGAGCGGTCGCCGCTTGGGGTTTCACCTGTTACGGCATACGCCCAGTAACCCCGCGCTCGTAGAACTGCCGCGAGGACGACTGCGTGATTCTTGGTCGCGGCGAAGACAATTAGTCTGTTGTGTCGTCGAGACATTGTTTCCGTTCGGCTGAGGATCAGCATGTTGCGCTGCTCGTCGGCCGCGAGTGAGTTGATGATGGATTGCGGGATATCTAGCGCATCCTCAAGCTCTTGTATCTCTTGCGCGGTTAGCGCATCACGTGATGTGTATTCGAGCCGAACGAAGTCCGTGTCGGCGAGATAACCCTCGTCGATGAGAAACCGCACGGGGTTGTCGTATCCCTCGACTTCAAGCGACACCTTGCGCCGATAGAAGAAATCAGCCAACCGCTGATCTTCATCTATGTCATTCCAAGTCCTGCCCGGTGTGGCAGTGAGCCCGAGCAGCGGTGTCAAGCTCCCAGATTCAGTCAACACGTCAAGAATCAGCTTGTAGGTCGGCGCCACTGCCTGATGTGCTTCATCCATCACGACAAGGCCGACGTTTCCAGCTATTGCCCCAATCTCCGCTAAAGACTTTCGTGCCGACGAGTAGGCCTTCCGCAGACCAGCTATGATAATCCCGTCCCGGACTATCGGGATCGTCAATTCATGTGGCCCCCACCAACGTTGGACGTCGACGGGTCGGTTGCCAAGAGATTTCCAGGCGCGGGTGAACTCCTCGACCGCCTGCTCACACAGCTCCTCGGAATGTGCCAACCAGACCAGGAGTCGGGGTTCGCATTGGTTCAATAGTTCCGCGATCACAGCCATCGCGGTCCGCGTTTTCCCGGACCCGGTCGGCATGTGAAGCATCACTCTGTGAGGCTCACCGTTTAGGCCATCGAGGACCCTCTTGGCTGCAAGCCTCTGATGCGCGAATAACGCGTGGGCCGGCTGCACGGTTTCGTGCGAGGGCGGAAGCGAGCGTTCTTCCGAGTCCTCCCTGACGCTGAAGAAGTCAAGCAACGCTGCCGATCGTGCGGTTCCCCGGCGAACGGACATCGAGGTCAACGCTTCGTACGGATCACCGGCGAGGTTGAGTCGATCTCTCAGCATTTCGGCGTACGCAGGAGGCAATAACAGGAGCAGCTCAGTTCTGAGAGGCGGGTCGAGGAGCATATCCGCGGGCGAGCGAAGTCCTAAGGCGATCTCGCTGAGGCGTTCCGGCCGAGCAAGTGAGGCGTCCATACCTACCAATAGGCGGACAGTCTCGCGACCTACCATCTGTTGTAGGAGCTGGTCGGACGCGCGGCGGATGAGGTCATCAAATGTGATCATGCGCGAACACATATGTCGGCGGCTGCTGGCACCTGCCGCGACAGCAAACACATCCATTTTCTGATACGTCGGAAACTCTCAAGATCCCCACCCTGCTGGTTCGAATGCAAAGGCAACTATGCCGAAGCTCTCAGAGCCTGTCCGAAGATTACGTCAACTACAGCAAACTTTAGGGATTAGATGTCACTCCCTGCAGGGACATCGACGGCACTACTGCGGGCGCGCGTCACAAAGCACATACCGAACACTGCATTGAGTCGTCGTCGTCGTCGAGCGCGTCGCCGAGGACTTCCCATACCGGTCTATTCTTCTTGCGCTTCTTCGCCTGCTGCTGCGCCTCCTCATGGCGCGCGAGGATCTCTTCCCGCCGCGCTACGAGGTCCGGCAGCGACTCACCGCCAGACCAGGTGTACTGACGGCCCTTCATCGCATATTCGCCGAACGAGGCATCACCGTCCGCGCCGGCGTCCTGGCGGACCTTCGCTTCGATGGCGATGGCGCGCTGGAAGAGGTCCGGATGTTTGTCCGCGAGCCCAACCCACTCGGCTTTCCGCTGGTAGAAGCAGAAATAGCACCCGGATCGAGTTCGCCATTCGTAATACTTGGGCAGCCCGATGCCTGCGTCCTCCAGAATGCGGAGAACGCCATCGTGGTCGACGTCGTCTTCGACGAACGGCAACACCGTGCGGATATTCGGCTTAGTGCTCACGTAGCCCTTGCGACCTGACTCGTCGGCCCTGATAGCGACGTAGGAGACGGCTTGATCGTCACCGATCCACTCTTCGAGGGGTTCGATCTTCATCTTTTTTGTGCACCAGCGCATCTGTGGAGATGGCAGTGTCCCCCGGTACACGTCAAACCAGTGATCGAACCCTTTCCGAGCGTTGAGCCGAGCTATCGGTTTACCTAGAGCGGTCTCAAGGCGGTCGAGGTATTCGTAGGTTTCGGGTAGCTCGGCTCCGGTATCGCAAAAGAAGTACTCCATCTGCGGGATTCGATCGCGCATGTACACGGCCAAGGCGCTGGAGTCCTTCCCTCCGCTGATTCCGCAGATGTGACGGATAGCGTCAGCCATGTCGTCGCTCCTCCCCGCTGGTGCCTTCCGCTGCGGCTGAGTCCGCAACGTCATATTCCGCGGCCAACCTTGCCATCAGCATCCGACAAGCCGCCGACCGCGAGCCCCCACTCTTCATCAGAGCGGACACGATCCGGTCGAAATGTGGATCAATCGCGATCTTCTGCTGCTTGGTCAGCGCCAGAAGCTCAATCGACTCAGTGCCGTCAGGACGCGTAAGCGTCATGCGGCTCGACGAATAGCCCTCATTAAGGTTCGCGGCGAGACGGTCATGTAGCAAGGCCGACGTCCGCCGCAGCGCGCCGCCCAATTCCGCAATTCTCAGCGGGAAGCGGTCGGCGATGTCGTCGCTCCACACGCGAGGGGCCTGGCCCTCGCTTATCACCATGGCGACATTCTCCAACCAAGGCTGATCATCAAGCGGACGAGCCAAAGCTCCCACGAAGGCCTTAAGCCGTGGTTCCAAGACATGACCCTCAAGCCGTGTCGCGTCGGCGGCCAGAGCCTGCCGAAGTTCTGTAAGTCGTCCTGCGGACGATGTGGCTTGGGCAAGTTGTTCTTGAACGATGGCAAGCAACCGTGGATAGGCATTGCGAAGTTCAGTGATCGTGTCTGCAAGCCGATCAGCGAATTGGTCCGCGGCTTGAGACTCTGCCCGATTGCGTCCGGTAAACGGCGCTAGCCCGAACACGCGGGGAAGAGCCTCGAAGAGGAGGACGTCCGGCTCCGTCGCCTGATGAAACGCTTCTCTAACCGCGAGAGCCTCAGGGGACAAATCCCGCCTGGTCCTCTGCGTGTACGGGGGCAACGTCCTAAGCTCGCGGTAAAGGGCAGTCGCCACGTTCAAGAATGTCGGGGGTGTACCTTCCGGCTTCCGGATCCCGAGACGTGACACGAGGCTATTGATAACGGCTGATCGCTTACCCGTCCGCGTCTGCGTGTTCTTGATCGAGAAGTGGGTGAGATTCTTCGTAAGCCGTTCGGCGACAGCGTCATCGATCGATAGGACGAGACTGCCGTGTTCGTATAGCGCAACCTCGTCGCTCCTAGCTACGAGCCCCGCGATCAAAAGCAACGGAATGATCCCGTCCTTGAGACCTAGTGGAGGAAGGGTCAACCGCGCACCAATTTCAGCCAAGCTCAGGCGCGCTTCGACGGCACTATCGAATTCGGAGTTGATTCGTGCCCAGACCGGTTTCCAACTGCGATCAGATGGAGAGTGGAGTGCCCAGACGCCGTCAGCGGTCTCCCTGTGAAGCCCAGTCTTACGGAAGATCGCTTCGTACATCGCGCGATCAGGCCCATAACCTTCGATCCCGAAAGCTTCGGAGTCTTTATGTGCGAGAAGAGCATCGATGAGAAACCGTCGAGCTTTTGCTCCCTGGCTAGTAAGCTCGCGACGAGCAATCATTTCGTTTGCAACTCGCGGCGTATCGGGATAAGCGAGATCCGCTACATCGGACAACGTGGCGGATATCCCCTGGCGGGCGTCGAGCGGAGCGTTTGTACCGGCGACGAACCATCCCGCGTCCGCGCTCCACGTGTCACCGATCACCGACTGGAGCCGCTGTTGCGCGTCGGACGCGCGTTCCACCAACTCACTCAGCGCAACCCAATCAGCGCCTTCACCTTCTGCGCTTTTCAATGCCGACGTGAGCGCTGCAGCTTCGATTGCAGCTTCGCGTACGGCGGAAACACTTCTTGGCACCACGTATACTGCTGGTCGCGCGTCAGCGGGGCTCGGGGCAGCTTTTGAGTCAAGCTTGGGATTCGTTGCAAGACGCACTATTCCGTCCCAGGAAGGGTCAAGCCCAGCCAGCCCCTCAGCACATCCGTCGCTGAATTCCCTTGCGAAGACCCGCAGAACGCCGGTTCGCTGACTGTGGCGACCAGCCACCAGCGGCTCAAGCTTGACCGCATCGCGTAGGAGGTCGACTAGAGCTGTTCCTTCGTATCCGTGCCTTGAATTCTCGATAACCTGACGCAAGTTGTAGTCAGAACCTTGCCAGATCCGATACTCATCTGAGAAAGCCCTGTAGGTGATGAGCCCCGCATCGACGAGCGACTCGAGCACCTCGTTGATAACCTCGCTGGTATGACAAGCTGATTCGAGAGCCAGGGTGAGGAGTGATCGCGACGCCCTCACTCGTCCGCCACTAGAGACCAAATTCAAAAGGCCAATCGTCTTCAGCGCCTTGACTTGAATATCTTTGAGGCCGGCAGTGTCACGGATCCGGGTTTCAATTTCGATCCAGCGACTCGCGCCATCGGCAACACCAATCATGCTGCCTGAAGACTCGAGAAAGTAATCGTACAGAAGATCGAGCCCCACCATGGGGATCGTCGAAGTCCCGTCCCAGCCAGTCTGCGCGAGGAACTGCGGTAACGCTGACGGTTCAGTGCCTGTGAGGAAAGAGAACAGCGTGCGTTCGTTTTGGCCGTAGCGGCTGCAAAGGTCGGGAAGCACTGCGAGTGCCAGCGGATGTAGCGGAATTGCTTCGGCGGCGTCGTCGGCAATATCGCGTAATCCGTGCTCCTCCAACCTTACTCGATGGTCACGAAGCCACTCTTTGGCCGCCCGCTGTAGGTGCTTGTCCTGGCGAAGCGCGGATGCGATCAGCCGGCGTGACTGCGCGGGTGTCTCGGTGTAGGGAATGTCCTGGAACCGCCCTTGGACCTTAGACCATTCGCGTCGCCGTGCAGTCGAGCTGCCCTGTACATATTCGTCGAATGACAGGTGCTGCATGGTGATAACGACCATTGGCACCGCGTCAGTGCCTTGCGTCATCTCGGCGAGTTCTTGAAGCAGGAACGGGTCCCCGTCGGCTCCTGTCCCAGCGAAGTACTCGAGGTTCTTGCCAAACTCATCGATGATAAGGAGAAGGGGATGTTCGCGCGTGATCTCTCGAACACACGACCTAATCTCGGCTGCTGAACTCTTTCGCTTCTTCGACGCGAAGCCGGCCGGCACGAGCCCAGAGCCGGCACCCGACTTAGACATCCCGCCATGCAACGCCCGTGCGATGGTTTCAGCGACTGGTTCGTTTCGTGCCGTCGCGAAAGCTCGAACGAACCCAGAACGACCCGCCTTTACCGATCGCATTCCTCCCATTAGCTCCGCGTCGATTGCCGGATCGATAGCCTTCAAGATTTCATGTGCGCGTTTGAATTCCGCTGTCGAGGAGCCGGATAGAAGGCCGTCGAGGAAGACGGCGAGCGACGACTTCCCGCCACCATGTGGCCCGGTAAGCGAAAACGTCCTACCTGACGCCGGATCTGCTAATCCACGTCCGATGCGCGCGATTACATCGAGAGCACGACCGGTAGGCATGTATCCGTCGATTGCCTCGGTGCCGTGATCACGCTCAACATTGGCGGATCGACTGAACCTTCCGGACGGCTCAACGTGTTTGGCCAGTGTGTCAGTCATGCTGCATCCCCACCTATTCGGGCTTGGGCACGTTCCACCTTCCGCAGGGCACGCTCGATCTCCGAGTCAGACTTGACTGCTGTTGTCGCATCAGGCCCAACAAGCGCGAAGTCGCTTAACCCGAGTAGGTCGGGTTCACGCTGCGCATGCCTTGCGGCGATCAGTTCGAACGCAACATCACCCGGAGGCGCGCTGATTGCCAATTGTCGCGAGCCTGCAGGTCTAACGAGCCGCAAGTGGCCGACAACGATGGACGACTCCTCAATCGCGTCTGCGATATCCTGCTCACCAATCTTCATTATCCGCCCGGGCGCACCGGGGTCCGCGGCAAGGCGCGCGAGCGTAATCGTCTGACTACCATCAGCGGCTCTACTCAAATAGTCCAGGCAGGCATAGGTAATGGCCGCCGCAGGCAAGGTCGGTTTACGGCCCCGAATGATTCGATATGTATTCTTCTTCGCTCCCTGGGAAGGCTGTATCAGCCCAAGCTCGCGAAACGGTGAGTCGAGAAGTTCATCGAGCGTTTGCCGGCGCTGAGCGTCGCGCCGCGAATACATCCGAAGTAGGCAGTCGACGTCCTTTTCGACACTGCTCTTCATTGGCTGCGACCAAGTGGTGGCGGCGATCTCGTCGAGGCAGTACTGAAGAAGCTCGTCGTCAGTGAACTCAACTGCCCCAAAGTCGTTGAATGCGAGGCGCCAGACTGGAAGTACCGACCGCTCTGAGACGGCATGCCAGTGCAGCATCCAGAGGGTCGCGGTGTCTTCTAGGTAGGGGTCTAGTCCACGTCGGTCGTCCAGAAGTGCCCGACCGATGCGGGTGGGGGTGTATACCGAGACTCGGGGGCGATCAGGATGCGGCCGCCGCGTTACCACTTTCGTTGCGAGCGCCCAGAATCGGATCGCTTCGACCATGTTCTTGCCGACCCCAAGGTCGACGGGCGCAGTCTTTTCGTTGAAGATGTTCGGGTTACTCGCGGCGGCGTCGTAGCCCTTCTTGATCCACCCGAATCGGGGGTGGAACGTTTGATGGTTTGCGAACGTTGGAATCGCGGCCTGTTCTAGCGTCATGAGTCCCCCTAGTCCGAAGTCATCTCGCGCACTCGCGATACTGCAACGATGATGGACGCTCCGGCCTGATCGATTTCTTTCTTCGTCGTGGGCCGCCCAAGCGAAATACGCAGTGATTCAGACGCCTGGGTTCTATCGAGACCCATCGCCAACAACACATGAGAGGGCGAGGGCACTGCCGACTGGCACGCGCTTCCAGACGACACGAACACGTCTGGCATCGAGGCCATAACCGCCTCCGCATCTGCACCTTCGAACCTCACGTTGAGCGTGTTTGAAAGTCGTTCAGCGTTGGCGCCGTTCAAGTGCACACCGGTCAGGTTCGCCCCTAAAGCACCGAGTAGGGACTCAGCAAGCTGACCAATCCGAGCCTCATCCTCCGCTTGCTCCTTCATTGCGAGTTCGGCAGCGACTCCAAACCCAACAATTGATGGAGTGTTTTGGGTCCCACCTCGGATGCCGCGCTCCTGGCCGCCGCCAGACATGATTGGTACCAACGATTTCTGAACGTTCCGGCTCGCGATCAGTGCTCCTGCTCCCTTAGGGCCATAGATTTTGTGGCTGCTACACACCATCAGATCAGCGGCGTCGGTCGCGTGGTCAAGGTTTGCTTTGCCAACAAGCTGTGTAGCGTCGACGAAATTGAGCGCACCCGACTTGCGGGCCAGGTGCGCGACCTCCAAGACAGGAGCAATGACACCGGTCTCGTTATTCGCCGCCATCACTGCAACGAGTGAAACAGAATCATCAATGAGTTCTTCCAGATGGCGAAGGTCGATCGCGCCGTCAGCATCCACAGACGCTTCGCGGATCTCACCGCCGGTCAAGCGAGTCCCGAACTCGGCTGCCGCGATGATCGCCTTATGTTCCGTCGCCGAGATCACCACATTGGGTCGGGTAGACACGCCGAGCATCGCCCCAACGAGCCCGAGGACAGCTGCTTCAGTGGCCCCGCTGGTGAAGATGACATCTCGGACTGGCCGACGCATCAACGAGGCGACCCGGTGACGGGCTTCCTCGACGAGTTCGGCAGCAACCTGACCGGCGGGATGATGTGAGCTCGACGGATTCCCGTAAGCCTTGTGAGCCTCCGCAACGGCGGTGAGCACACGCTGGTCAACCGGGGTAGACGCGTTGTAATCGAGGTAGACCATCGCTTAGATCCTATTCGTGCTGGCGGCAAAAGTTGGGTGCCACGCGGACGAGAGAAGGTTCGCACATGTGTACGACAGCTGCCTGCGCCATCGCACGCCGGCTGTTGAACCTTGAGCTGATGCTTTCTGCTGCCTGCTCACTATGTTGAAAATCGGCGAGGTGTCAGCCAACAAGTTCCCGAAGCAAGCGCTAGGCGATGCCCTCAGCGCCTAGGGTGGTGATGGCTCCGCCCGAGCAAAGGATCAAGGGCGCGGCCCGAAGGAGGGTAACAAGGTTGGGTGAGGCTCTGAAACAGGCATTAGAGCGCCATTTGGACGAGGAACCTCCACGCCTCGACTTCAGCGTTCCCCTCGACCGCCTGGCTGACTCTGCCCATTGCAAGACACTTTCTGATGACATCCTCCGCGCGGCGCCAAACGGCTGGGAAATGGTCAAGGCCACGCAAAGCGCGTGGCAAAAGATACCGCCCACCCCAGGTCTATATATGTTTGTCTGGCAGCCAGCTTTCGAACTGACGGTGGCCACATCGTCGCATGCGCGAAGAACCTTTCCCTTCATTTTGTACGTCGGCAAAGCGGGCGATGGAAAAAACCGCAATACTCTAAGATCTCGATACAAGGGCGAATACTCGAAGCTGGTCGCCCGAGACCCCGAGCGGCTCTGGGGCAAGAACGCTCTCAATACTCGAGAGGATAGATTGCAACGTTATCTCAACCTAGCTCCTCTTTGGTTCTGGTATTGCGAGGTTGAAGAGGCGGCATCGATCGACTCGCTTGAACGACGATTATTCGCGTTATTTGCCCCACCATTGAACACTTCAGGAAGTCCGCGTCTGCGCGCCGTCGGTAAGCCGAAACCAGCATTCTAGGAGATTAGTGTGGCTACGAAAACCTTTATTCCTGCTTTTGAAGCAAATGTAGGCGACTGGAAGTATTACATCTGCATCATGAAATACGCACAGGTTGCACGTGAAGTACAGTTTGCGCACGAACTCGGAGGTAATAAGGACCTCAATACACTTATTCAGCGTGGCATAAGTGCGAGAACGGATGGAATAAGAGATTATCTTTTGAAGTCGAAACACCGTTTCTTGGGGTCGTTAATTGTCGCCACCTGGGGCGGCGATCCAAAGTACCAGGAATTGAAGATGGACGACCCCGACGGCATACTAAAAGGCGTTGACAAGGGATTCGGAGTCCTCACCCTCGACGGGAGTCACCAATTTTTCGCCCTCGACGGACAACATCGGCTCCGTGCAATCAAAGACGCAATCAAGCAGCAGCCCTCTCTGGGCGCTGAGGATATATGCGTTCTGCTTGTATCGCATTATGACACGGCGGCGGGGCGTGAACGGACGCAACGGCTCTTCACGAATATCAACCGGAACGCGAAAACGACAACCCAGGCTGAAAACATCGCGCTCGACGTTGATGATGCCTTCGCCATAACAACCCGCGCTTTACTCACAGACCATCCATTCTTCAGTGAGAAGGGTCGGGTTCGCGTGTTTGTCCGCCCGCCCTCAGAGGGCGATTTCACGCTGGCGGCTGGGTCCGTACCGGTGTCGGACCCCAGCGCATTTACTACCATTACCGTACTTTATGACTTATTGAAGTTACTTGGTTGGGACTTGCCCCCAGAGATCGCTGATTTGCAGAATCGTCCGTCAGACAAGGTGCTTAAGGAGACCTATGATGTGCTTGCGCACCGCCTTGAGCAGCTGATGAAGGCAACCGACGACATTCGATCGAAGTTGCAAGCTAGTACAAATGCGAAGGACCTTCGTGCACCGAAAGGCAAAGAAGGCAACGGCCACCCTATGATGCGTCCAGTGGTGCAGAAAGCGCTAGCGCGGGCAATTCAAACCGTCGTCGACCAGGAGCTTCTTACATACGATCAAGTCCTCGAGAGGATTGCGAAGCTAACTTGGAAGATTTCTAACGCCCCGTGGACAGCGGTGTTTAATACTGAGAACAATAAGATGATTACGGCAAAGGAAAATACCGAACTTCTCGAAGAGCTCATACGTGCCCATATTGCGCCAACCAGCAAGGCAGAAATCGCGCGAGCCCGTAAAAACTTCAAGGCTATCCGGTTGTCGAATTACCCTGCGTCGCAGGAGCAGCTAGAGAAATCGATTATTGAAGTTGCTGACTGACCACGACCGTGCACCTACGATCCCAAGCGACTCAAAACCGGGTTTCGATCAAGCACCTCGATGAGCGACAAGCAAGCGATGTCATTCGGCAGTTTTGCCGAGTTCAAAAGATCACACCCGTTCCCACGACTGTACTGCCAGCGGATATCTTCAGCGTTCCACGAGCCCGTCGACGAGCCCGCTGTTGATCACGACGAGTGGGACATCACGGCTCCGATCATGTCGCGCCATCAAGCGAGAGTGATTTGGCGGTCGCCAGAGCAGCTAGCGACCAGCAACACCAGCAATACCAGCAACACCAGCAACAGAATTCACACTGGCACCAGCGCGTCGGCACATAGCTCAAGCCGTTAAGATCAATGCGATTCCGCCCCGCCCGGTCGCTTCGGTGCCGAACCGCAGATCTCCAGTCACGTCGCCAACCGCGCGGGCACTAGCGGTATGGACGGCGCGGGCCCCTCGGTGGCGGACCGGGCGGTGGCCGCATCCGTGTCGTGGGCGGCTCCGCGGGCGGCTGGGGTGGCCGTCCGTAGGCCCTCGGGTCCGGTTGCGGAGCCGGGGGCGCTGGCCGCGACGGAGCCGGTCTCGGCGGCAGCGCCCGGCGTGGCGGCCGTAACCGCATCGCCTGCGTCTCGTCGTCTGTCCAATCTCGTTGCACTAGAACGTTTTGCGTAATCCGGTCCAACGCTTGCCTGACCTCGTGACGCTCCGGTTGCGCCTCCAGACCAGACGTCTGGGCCAGCCGCCGTGTCAGCCACTCCAACGTCTCCGTGCGGACCACCTCGATCTCGCGCGCACCGATCGGCGTCAGCCAATAATCATCACCATTGCGCTCGGCGTAGCCCGTCGCCACCAGCCGATCGAACGCAGGCTGCAGAATCTCGCGCGGCACCCGGACATGTTCGGCGACATCACCCACCCGCGCCCGCCCGGCAGCTTGCCCGAAGCGATACACCTGCATCAGCGCCCACAACCGCGAGATGTCCAGCTTGCTCCCCGGACGTTCGGCCAACGCACGCAACTGCATTCCCGATCCCTGACGAATCAGCCGGCCCACCGCGTTCTCCAAGACCTGATCCGGCGACGCCGAAGTCGGCATCGCGAAACCCTCACCCAGATCGATCGCAGTGCTAACGGCGTTGTCCCGCATCGGAACCTGCTTCAGCGTCAACGCCAAGATGAACCCGACCACCGCCACCGGCGTGGCATACAGGAACACCTTGTCTAGCGCATCGGCATACGCGGCCGCTATCGGCGCAGCCATCTCCGGTGACAACTTATGCAGCCCGTCCGGGGACTGCGCAGCCTCGGGCGACGCGCCACTGCTCGCCAACGCCACCGCGAGCCGACTACCCAGGAAGTTGTTGAACAACGACCCGAACACCGCCGCACCGAACGAGCTACCGATGGTGCGGAAGAACGTCACCCCCGACGTCGCCACACCCAGATCCGCGAAGTCGACCGTGTTCTGCACGATCAGCACCAACACCTGCATGCTCATGCCGATCCCCGCGCCCAACACCACCAAATACACCGACTGCAACAGAGTCGACGTATCCGGGCCCATCCGCGACAGCAGCACGAAACCGATTGCCATCACAGCGGTTCCGGCCACCGGGAAGATCTTGTACTTTCCCGTGCGGCCCACGATCGTGCCGCTGGCAAGCGACATCGTCAGCATCCCGGCCACCATCGGCAGCGTATGCAGACCCGACGTCGTCGCCGAGACGCCATCGACGAACTGCATGAACGTAGGCAGGAACGTCAACGCGCCAAGCATCGCGAAACCCACGACGAACGACAACGCACAGCACACCGCGAACACCGGCTCGCGGAACAGCCGCATCGGCAAAATCGGTTCCTTCGCCCGCAATTCGACGAACACGAACGCCACCAGCGCCACCACCGAACCGACGAACAGCCCGATGATCATCGGCGAACCCCAGGCGTACTCACCGCCGCCCCAACTCGTCGCCAGCGTCAGCCCCGTCGCACCCAGACCGACCAGCACGATGCCCGCATAGTCGACGACCGGACGCGCGATCCTGCCCAGATTCGGAATCGCCACAATCGCAACCAGAATCACGATCACGGCGACGGGCACGTTGATCCAGAACGCCCACCGCCAACTCAAGTGGTCGGTGAAGAACCCGCCCAGCAGCGGGCCGATCACCGTCGTCACGCCGAACACCGCACCGAGCGCGCCTTGGTAGCGGCCGCGGTCGCGCAGCGGAATGACCTCGCCGATGACCGCGGTCGCGGTGACCATGATCGCGCCGCCGCCGATACCCTGCAGCGCACGCGCCGCCACCAGAAACTCCAACGAGTCCGCGAGCCCGCACAACACCGACCCGACAAGGAAGAACGACACCGCCGCCAGAAACACCGTCTTACGGCCGAGCAGATCGCCTAGCTTGCCGACGATCGCCGTCACGACCGTCGACGCCAGCAGATAGCTCGTCACCACCCACGCCTGATGGCCCGCACCCCCGAGGTCGGCCACCACCGTCGGCAGCGCCGTCGCGACGATAGTTTGATCCAGCGCGGCCAGCAGCATGCCCAGCACCACAGCCGAGAAGATCAAGTTGCGCTTCGGCGCCGCCACCTCCGCGCTCGTCGGTGGTGGCGCGTCGGTCGTCGCCGTCATGGTTTGGTATGTCCTCGCTCGATATCGAATGGCAGTCCGGTCCCGTGTAGCCATTCTGTGGACCGGTAACCCGTCTCGACAGTGAGATCGTTAGCTTACCTAATTGCGTTACACCGCCGGCAGCTGGCGGAGCCACTCCGATTGCCCGTCGACGGGCTGACCATTGATCACGACGGTCGGCACACCGGGATCGGGAAACTGGCGCAGCAGCGCGAGGTTGTTGACCGCGATCGCATGCGGGTCGAACCCGATCGGCAGGCCCACCCTGATGAGATCTTGGGCCGACTGAGGTGCGCCGACGTCGTTGGCCACCCCGGCGAGCTGGTTGTTGTCCAGATCCGTCGGGCCGCCCTCTTTCGGCTGATGCTCGGCCGAGAAGATCTGGCGGACGAAGCGCCACGCGACGTCGCTCGACCGCGCCTGATCGGCCACCACGAACGCCGCGTAGATCGCCCGGCTGTCGTAGGTGCCGCTGGCCGAGTACTTGTCGAGGTAGTCCACGAATCGCAGGCTGACGTGCAACGTGCCGGCATCGACACGCTTACCGATTTCGTCGCCCTTGGCGCGCACCATCTTCCCGCTGAACGGGCACATCGGATCCACGTACAGATCGATCTGCCCGAGCGCGTCCGCGTCGCCGATCGAGAGCGCATCGCCTGCCGGTGCCGCAGCGGCCGCGTGGGCCACTGCAGTGATCGATCCACACATCAGCAGTGCCACGACCACGCCCAGGACCGCCGCGAGGGCAACCATGGTCCGGTTCATCACTTCCATCATGGCGTGGGTTCCTGTGGGAGTGGCCCACCAGCCGCGTAACGTGATCGGCCCGGGCAGCGGAAGGAAGCGTTGTGGCAGCTGGAGACGCCAAGACTTCGCGACCCGTGACCCACAAGGACGAAAACCGTCGGGATGCGATCCTGCGTACCGCCACGAAGCTGTTCTCGGAGCGCGGCTTTCGGGAGACGAACCTCAATCAAATCGCGCTCGAATTGAACTTCCGACGTCAGGCGGTCTACCACTACTTCCCCGCGAAGGAAGAGATCCTCTACGAGCTGATTGCACAAGCCGGCGCCGCAATGACGGAATCATCGCAGTCGCTCTTCGACGCCGACCTACCTCCTGACGTCAAATTGGCGCGCATCATCGCCAACCACGTCCGCGTCGTCCTGTCGCGGGTCGACATTTTCCGCGTGCAGTTCAAGGAATTGGACAAGCTGACCGGACCGCGAGCACAGGCTCTGCGTGACGGCATGTGGAGTTATGTCCAGCGGACCGCTCGGGTCATCGAAGCCGGCCAGGATGCCGGGATCTTCGTGTCCGCGCCGCCGATCTCGCAAGCACTCTTGATCATCGGGATGTGCAACGGGACGACTGAGTGGTACGACGGCGAACGCACACACCTGACGGTCGATCAGGTCGCCGACGACGCGGCGCGTCTCGCAATTTCAGGATTGACCGCAAAATCTGGCTGAGCCGCCTCACCAAGTCGTCAAGCCCTAACCAGCCAGGTCACTCGGCATTCCTCGCTCCTTGCTTGCGCGCAAGCAAGCGAACAGATATGGTCGACGAACCGAGGGTCGGGGGGCAGCCGCGGGCGACTAATGCGGCGGCCTTCCCATCCGGACAGACGGAGCAGCGATGTTTCAAACCGACAATCACCCGAACCCCTCCCCGGGCGCTGACGACCAGTCGGCCATCCCGACGGAGTTCGTCTTCTTTGAGGAGGAAAGCTCCGCCCGCGGTCACGCCTTGACCCGCAAGCTCACGGAGATCGCGGGCACCGACGTCACACTGCCGTCGGACACGGTCGCGGCGATGGGCAGATCGTTGGACCAGGGCGACCGACTCGGCGATGCGTGGTACGCCGACGCTGTCGCCCGGGGTTCGGTACGCACAGCGCGTGAAGAGTTCTACCTAGCGCTGAACGACGGCATCGATGCAGTGCCGAATGCCTCGAGCCAACTTCGAGCGTTGTTCGACCAGATCACCACCGAACCGGACTGGCTGGACTGGGAACTTGTTGACTACGGAGCCGAGGTGTTCCGCCGTTACGGCAAGGAGCTGTACCCCTATTTCGGCATGACGACCTTTCTGGGTTATCGCACGCCTTCGGTGACCAAGCCGCTGATTCTCACCGGCGCATACACCGGAAACTCTGCGCTGCATCGGTTTTGGGAGACATGTAAGTTCTGGACCGACATCGGCGAGATTGACGGGCTGCGACGCGGCAATGACGGATTCACCACCGCCCTTCGAGTACGCCTGTTGCACTGCATGATCCGCCAGCGGATTCTCCCGCATCCGGAGTGGGATCGTCCCCGCCTCGGCGTGCCGATCAGTCAATTCAACATGTTCAGCACCCTGATGGCCGGATCATTCCTCGCCGGTCAGGACCTCAAGCGCCTCGGTTACCGCACGAGTGACGCCGATTTGGTTGCCGTGCTGCATTTTTGGCGCTACGTGGGACACATCATGGGAGTCGAAACGCCGTTCTATCCGGAGACGGTAGCCGAGGGTTTCCGCGCGATGCGACTTCTGGCGCTAGCCCAACGCACGAAGGACGACGAGGACTCGCGCACGCTGTGCCACTCGTTCATGGACGTCTATCGTCCCCCCGCGGAGGCGACCGGTCTGGCCAAGATCAAAGCCGAACTGAACTACCGGTTCAATCTGGGGCACGCGGCGTTCTATGCGCCCGGCTCCTATGCCAAGGCCGGATTTCCACCCGTCGGGCTGTGGCGTAACGCGCCGCTGCTTCGGTTCCTTCCGAATTATGTGCGTGAAACAGCGCGCCTGCGCGTCCCGGGCGTTGCAGGGCTGATCGATCGCAGGCATCGCGCATTTCGTCAAGCGGACTTGAAGAGGACGCTGGGCGCAGCGCGCGAGGGGTACAACGCCGTGGCTCAGCTGACTCGCTGACGAACGCCTACCAAGGGCAACTGAACTTCATCTCGAACGGCCTCGTCACCGGTTTGGTGGAGTCCGCAGCAGCGTCCACGTCATCCACCTGGCCGCAGATGGTGTAGCTGTTTCCGTTCTTCTGCGCCGTGGCTTCATCCAACTTGGAAACCAAGTAGAGGTTCGATTTCCCGCCCCCGATGGACTTGTCGATCGACACCACTTCCACCCTCGGCGCGCGGCCTTCGGTCACCATGGCGCCGGTGCTTAGGTTGTCGTCGCCAATGTCGATGATCACCGACCCCTCCTTGCTCCTACACCTGACGCCCGTGATGTCATGCGCGTGGCCGTCGACCGTGACCTGTGCGCTGCCCCACGTCGGGGAACCTGGCGCTGCGCTACCGCTCGACGCCGACAACCACGAGTGCGACTCGGATGGCGGCGAGGTCGTTGCAGACTGCGACGAACACGCCGCCAGTGCCATCACCCCCGCCGCCATCACTATCCGACATCCGTGCCGCATACCGTCGCTCCAGTTTCGTCGTCACTGATCCGCGCAGCCGATTCACCGTAAACCGCGAGCATCGCTCGACCCGCGCCGACTCCTATCCATTCGCCTCATTCACCTCGTGTTTCACACTGGTCCCCTGTCTCCGAAACCGAACCTCGACACGGCCTAGTGGCGCGCCGGATCTGTCGGCCCGGTGCCCTATGTTGGGGCCTCCGGAGGTACCCAACTCGATAGAGGAACAGGTGGACGAGAACAGCGCGGTATCGGCGGTGGACCTGCTCGAGCTCAACCGCGACCTGCAAGGCTCTCCTGCGATCCGGCTGCTGTCCGCCACCAATCTCAACCTCTACGCGACGCTCATGGAGCGCCACCTTGCTGACGGGGCGCTGCCCGAGACCGAACTCGTCGTGCGCCTGGAACGCGACCTCGCCGACCTCGACGACCCCCAGTCCGGCCTCGCGCTCATCAAGTCCTGGGCTGCGCAGGGCTGGCTGCACCGCATCGTCGATGAACGCCACGACCAGAACGTCTGCTACCTCACCCAGGACGCCCGCCGGGCCCTTGACTTCCTAAGAACCATGCGCCGCCAGGACACCATCGCCACCGGCGGCTCCATCACCGGCATCGCCGCCCGCCTCAAACAGGTCGCCGTCAAAGTCGACCATGATCCCGCCCGCATCCGCAAACACATCGAAGCCGAAATCGCTTCTCTCCATGAGGAACTCGACGCGCTCGATGCCGGCCAACGCCCGCAGCCCGACGTGACGGACTGTTACGACGAGGCCCGCGCCATCGCCCTGCAGATGGAACGCCTCATCACCGACATCGGCCAGTACGGCACCATGATCGAACAGGCCACCGCCGCCCTCGACGAGCCCATTGACTCCAACACCGAATACCGCGACCGCCAGCGCCAGATGTACACCGACTACCAGGCCGCCTGGGACTCCCAGGGTCGCGACTCCCACCGCGCCTTCCTACGGATGATCAACGACCCCGACCAACGCGCCGAGTTCGAGGCCGACGTCGCGGCCGTCGCCGAAGCCCTGCCCGCCCTCGACCCAGCACTGCGCAAAGTGATGGCCGGATTCTTCGAACTCGTCGGCCACCAGATCGACGAAGTCGAACGCATCCAGCAGCGCTGCGCCCAACGCGTCAAACGCTTCACCGCCTTCGGCACCATGGAGCAGAGCCGCGGCGTCGCCCGCCAACTCAACGACGCCATCACCGCCGCCCGCGCCCTACTCAAGTCCTCCTTCACCGATTCCCGCCTCGACATCGACGTCCCCCTCGCCCGCCACAACATCAGTTCCATTGGCGCCCTTGGCTTCCGGATCGGCGACCTGTCCAACCCCAAACCCGCCACACCCGGCAACACCGAGGTCGACCTCACCAGCTTCGCCGCCCTCACCACCCAGGTCGACGCCCCCGCCATGTCCGACATGCTCAACCACGCCATCACCGCCGGGCCCGTCTCGCTGCCCGACGCCGTCGCCATGCTCGACACCGCCTATCTCGGTCACGTCATCGTGCTGTGGTCGTGGGCGCTCAAGCAGCCACAATCCCCGATCCCCGACAAAGACACAGGGTCCACCACCGTCCGCTTTCGATCCCTCGACGGCCGCGACCGCGAAATCGCCGTGCCGCGTTTGACTTTCACCGAACCGATCACCACCCTCGTCGGCGCCGCCACCTGACCACCGAAGCCGTCACACGTCAGTTTCGGGCGCGGGCCCGCCGCGGCACGCCCGCAGGTATTCGGCGTAGTTCCAGGACGCCAAGAAATCTTGGGCCGCCTGCACCCCGCGGTTGTACAGCGCATCGCGCTCGTGCGCACTGATGTCGAAATCGAGCGATCCGACCGACTCGGCGGGAACGAAGATGGTGCGTCGAACCGTGCACGGGTCATCGACATAGGCCGCATCCTGATCGCTGATCAGCGTCTCCAGCGCGCCGAACGCCAGCGACAGCGGACCCCGGATCTGATGCGTCGGCGGCATTCCCGGCGGCGCGGACAGTCGGATGCCGAATGTCGGCCACCGCGGCGCGTTGCCGCTGTCGAACAACTGCACCGGAAAATTCGACAACAGTCCACCGTCCACCCACGTCGCACCGCTGACCCGCACCGGTTCGAACGCGAACGGCACCGCCGACGAGGCCCGCACCGCCTTCGGTACTGAGAACTCATCAGGATCCACACCGTAATTCGGCAAATCCCACGGAATGCGGACCAACCTGCGCCGCGACAAATCACTGGCGGTGACCACCAGCGACCACGCATACTGCGGCGCCTGCTCGCCGGTGCGCAAATCACCGAACGTGTGCACCCCGAGATCGCCGAGCAGCCCGGTCAGCAACTTCTCCAGGTAGTCACCCTTGTACAGCCCATCCTTCGCCACGAGTGACAGCGCCGGGCCCACGATCGGTATCCGCGCGAGCAACGTCGGGTCGGCGAACTTCGAATAGTCGATACTCTGCGCCAGTTCGTCGAGTCGCGACAGCGGTTCGCCCGCCGCCTGCAGCGCGGCCACCATCGAGGCGACAACCGCACCCGCACTCGATCCAGCGACCCGCGGAAACCCATATCCCGCCGCCACCAGCGCATGCACCGCACCAACCAAGCCGATGCCCCGCACGCCGCCGCCTTCACACACCAGATCCGCTTGGGGTGTCGCCTTCATCCGTCAACCCTCTACCCAATGTCGTTACTCGACACGCGTTTTCAACGGAGCCACCAGCAAACTTTCGCGACGTGGGATGCGGAACCGTGACCTCGAAAGTCGTCCGCGTCCATATCGATTGTTTTATGGTTTTTACGCTCACGGCCCGGACACGCTCCGAGCAGTCTGACCGCTCAGCCGAGAGGATGCAGTGACCGAACTCGCGCAAGCGCTTGTCGGGGGAATTCTCATCGGCGGTCTGTACGTCGCCATCAGCATCGGCTTCTCGCTGTCGTTCGGTGTCCTCGACGTCGTCGACCTCGCCGTCGGCATGTGGGTGGTCATCGGCGCGTTCGCCGCCGTCGTGGCCAGCGACGCGCTGGGCGTCGACGCGTTCCTGCTGCTCCCCGTCATCTTCATCGTCTTCGGGATCGTCGGCTGGCTCATCGCACCGCTGATCTACCGGGTCCGGACCAGCAAGTACGCCCTGCCCGCGCTGATGGGGCTGGCCTTCACCTTCGGCCTGGCCACCCTCATCCGCGGCGGCCTGCTCACCGCGTTCGGCTACACGCCCCGTACCGTGCACACCGAGTTCTTCTCCGGCAACGTCTCGCTGCTCGGCATCACCGCACCCGCCATCCGGGTCGCCGGCTTCGCCTTCGCCGTCATCGCCACCGGCCTGTTTTTGGCGTTCCTCTTCTACACCCGCACCGGTCTCGCCATCCGGGCCACCGCCCAGAGCAAAGAAAACGCCGGGCTGATGGGCATCGACGTCAAGCGGATCAGCAGCCTGGTCTACGCCCTCTACGTCGGCCTCACCGCGATGGCCGGTGCGCTGCTGGGCGCCATCTACGCCATGACCCCCGAGGTCGGCCTGCGCTACACCCTCTTCGCGTTCTTCGTCGTGGTGCTCGCCGGGCTCGGCTCGGCGCTCGGGGTGATGGCCGCCGGTCTGTTCCTCGGCGTGCTGCAGTCGTTGACCACCACCTATGTCGGCGCCGACTACACCCTGCTGGTGGTCTTCGGCGTGCTGTTCGTCGCGCTCCTGCTGTTCCCGCAAGGCATCTCACGGCGGGGTCTGGCATGAGCGAAGCTTGCGAGCGAATCATCGGCCCAGAATGCGGCGACCGAGCCTGCGAGGTCGTCGCATGAGTAAGCCTGCCTCTGGGGGCAACCCGTTCCTGAATCTCGGCGTGCTGGTGCTCGTCGTCGCGCTGATGTGCCTGCTGCCGATGATGACGTCGCCCTACTACGTCCGCGTCGCCACCGGCGTCGCGATGTGGGCCGGAATCGCCTTGTCCTGGAACGTGATCTGCGGGTACGCCGGCTACATCAGCTTCGGCCACGTCGCGTTCTTCGGCATCGGCGCCTACACCACCGCGATCCTGATGCAACCCGACTACGACTGGAACTTCTGGGCCACCCTTCCGGTCGCGGCCGTCATCGCCGGCGCCGTCGCCGCACTGGTCGGTTGGCCCACGCTGCGACTCAAGGGCGCCTACTTCGCCATCGCGACCTGGGCGCTGGCCGAGGCGATCCGCCAGCTCACCACCGTCGTCGACTTCACCGGCGGCTCCCGCGGGCTCACCACCCCGATCCGCTCCGACGACAACTTCTTCTTCTACACGATGCTCGGCGCCGCAGCGATCGCCTACGTCGTGTGCTATCTGCTCCTGGAACGCTCCCGGTTCGGTTTCCAGGTAAAAGCGGTGCGCGACAACGAGATCGCCGCCCGCGCGCAGGGCATCAACACCACCATGGTCAAGATCTGGGCGTTCGTGCTCAGCGCGGTCATCCCTGCCGTGCTGGGCGGCATCAACGCCTACTGGATCACCTTCATCAACCCGGCCAGCGTGCTGAACACCCTGATCACCGACCAGCTCGTCGTGATGGTGCTCGTCGGCGGCCTCGGCCACATCTGGGGCCCCGCGCTCGGCGCCACCGCCATGTTCCTGCTCGAAGAACAGATGCGAATCAGCTACGGCGACACCACCGCCTACATCATGATCGTCGGCGTGCTGGTGATGGTGATCGTGCTGTTCCTGCCCGACGGACTCGTCAGCATCGCCCGCCGCGCCCGACGAATGCGCCTGGTACGCCAATTCCTTGGCCGCGCCCGCGATGACCTCGCACCACGCGAAAAGGCCACGCAGGAGGCCGGCCCATGACGGTGCTGGCAGTCGAGAATCTGGCCCGCTCGTTCGGCGGCATCCACGCCGTCGACGGTGTCTCGTTCGACGTCGCGCAGTCCGAGATCGTCGGCATCATCGGCCCGAACGGCAGCGGCAAGAGCACGCTGTTCAACCTGCTCACCGGCGCGCTGAAACCCGACGCCGGCCGCATCACGCTGTTCGGCCGCGACGTCACCCGCCTCGCCCCCTACAAGATCGCCCGCGCCGGGCTGGGCCGCACCTTCCAGATTCCGGCGCTGTTCATCAATATGACTGTGCGGGAGAACCTTTGGACCGCCGCCGTGCAGTTCGACTGGAACAACGCCCGCGAGGACGCCGACGCCGTGCTGGAGCAGCTGGAGCTCACCCACGTCGCCGACGACCTCGCCCGCAGCCTGTCCGGCGGGCAGCAGCGGCTGCTGGAGATGGGCCGGGTGCTGATGCAGAAGCCGAAGGTCGCGCTGCTCGACGAGGTCGCCGCCGGGGTGCATCCGCGGCTCCGCCAGATCATGCTGGGCGCCATCCGCACCCTGCGCGACGCGGGCACCACGTTCCTGGTGATCGAGCACGACATGGAACTCGCGCAGGACATCTGCGACCGCATCATCGTGATGGACGCCGGAAAGATCGTGGCGCAGGGCAGCTTTGACGAGATCTCGCACGACCCGCACGTGATGGAGGCGTATCTGGGGGTGTCCGCGGATGAGTGAGCGCCCCGAAAGCGTCGTCACCGTCGAGGAACTCGACGCCGGCTATGACGGCGTGCAGGTGCTGCGCCAAGTGTCGATGACGGCCCGCACCGGCGAGGTCACCTGCATCTTCGGGCCGAACGGCTGCGGGAAGAGCACCCTGCTGAAGGCGATGGTGGGCATGATCGACCCGTGGGCGGGCCGCGTCAGCCTCGACGGCGAGGACATCACCCATCTGCCGTCGCATCGCACGCTGGGCCGCGGGCTGGCAATGATGCCGCAGGGCGGCGGCGTGTTCCCGCGGCTCTCGGTGCGCGACAACCTGCGCATCGGCGGCTACACGATCCGCGACCGCAAGCAGCTGGACCGCCGTATTGATGAACTGCTGGAAGAGTTCCCGCGGCTGCGCGAGCGGAACGACGTGCAGGCCGGTGCGCTGTCCGGCGGGGAGCAGATGATCCTGTCGATCGCCCGTGCGCTGGTGCTGAATCCGCGGTTCCTGTTGTTCGACGAGCCGTCGGCGGGGTTGTCGCCCAAGCTCGTCGGCGACGTCCTGGTCCGCGCG
Organism: Mycobacterium sp. 3519A; assembly: GCF_900240945.1. Taxonomy (NCBI): domain Bacteria; kingdom Bacillati; phylum Actinomycetota; class Actinomycetes; order Mycobacteriales; family Mycobacteriaceae; genus Mycobacterium; species Mycobacterium sp. 3519A. The sequence goes on along the minus strand of NZ_OESG01000013.1, from coordinate 281,912 downwards.
GCCGCGCTAGCCCGGCGCGGGGTCGGCGTGATCATGATCGAGCAGAACATCCGTGAGGCGTTGCGGGTGGCCGACCGGCTCTACGTCCTGGTGGGCGGGCAGAACCGGTTCGAGGGCACACCCGCCGATGTCGAAGACGACCGCGAGTTGATGCACCTCTATCTCGGAGGTCGGGCAACCGGAGAGGAATGATTATGTCCCACAACATCAATCGTCGACGCTTTCTGACCCGAGCTGGGCTGGTCGCGGGCGGCGTGGTCGCCGGCCCGAGCCTGTTGGCCGCGTGCGGCGGTGAGCAACAGGGCGGTGGCGGCGGGGCCACCGACAAGTTCAAGGTCGGCGCCGTGCTCGAGTTGTCCGGTGAATCGGCGACCGGTGGGCAGATCGCCCAGCGCGGATATCAGATGTGGGCCGACGCGGTGAACAAGGCGGGCGGACTGGCGATCGGCGACAAGAAGTACCAAGTCGATCTGGTCGTGCAGGACTGCAAGAGCGATCCCGCCACCGGCGCCGACGCGGCGTCCCGGCTGGCGACCCAAGAGGGTGTGAACGCCATGTTCGGCGCGTACACCAGCGGTGTGCAGCTGGCGATGGACCCGATCTGCGCGAAGTACAAGGTGCCGTGCATCGCCGGCTCCGCGGAGTCGCCCGGTGTCTGGAAGAAGCAGCCCGCGTTCACCTTTGGCGTGATTCCCGCCGTCGACCTCACGGCGGCCAAGGCGATGCAGTCCATCGTCGACACCGCGAATCCGAAGCCGGTGACGGCGGCCGTCGTCGGCGCCAACGAGCCGTTCTCCGACGACACCGCGCAGGGTTTCCGGTCCGGCGCCGAGGCGGCGAAGCTCAACGTGGTGCACTTCTCGCTGTTCCCGCCCAACGCCGACCTGGCGCCGGTGGCGCAGGTGGTCGCGGGGCAGCGGCCCGACATCGTCGCGGTCGGCGGCCACGACGTGCTGCTGGTCGACTTTGTCAAGGCGATGGCCGCGACCGGCTACACCCCGAAGGCGATCATCGAGCACTACGGGATCACCGACGCCTCGTTCTCCAAGGCGCTGGGACGGCAGGCCGACGGGGTGATGGGCATCTCGGTGTGGTTGCCGTCTGCGACGTTCAAGGATGACCTGTTCGGCTCGGCGGGCGACTACGCGAAAGCATTTGAGGCTCAGCACGGTTCGCCGCCGGACTACACCGCCGCCGGGTGCAGCGCCGCGGGGCTGGTGCTGCAGTCCGCAGTGGAGAAGCTGGGTCAGCCGCCGTCGCTGTCCGAGGACAACCGGAGCAAGCTGAACGACCTGATCGCCGCCACCGACATCCAAACCTTCTACGGGCCAATCAAATTCGCCACCGAAGGCGACCACTTCCACAACAACACCGCACTGAACCCGATGCTGGTGCAGATCCAGGGCGGACAGGTCAAGGCGATCGCGCCGCCGGAGTCGGCAGAGGCGAAGATCATCTATCCGCTGGCGCCGCTGGGGTAAGCGGGTTTCAGGGCCGGAACTGCAGGATCCGGTCGTCGCCCTCGCGCGGGCTGCCCCGGCCGTCGCGGTTGCTGGTGGTGAACCACAGCGCGCCGTCCGGTGCAGCGACCACGGTGCGTAGCCGCCCGTACTGTCCGACGAACAACGGTGTCGCACCGGCCACCGAGCCGTCGGCGCCGACCGGTATCCGATACAACCGCTGACCGCGCAGACACGCCACCCACAGCGATCCGCCGAAGTACGCCAGCCCCGACGGCGACGCCTCGCCGGTGCCCCACTCGATCGCCGGGTCAATCAGCCCCGGCGTGCCCGCGCGGCCTTCCGCGATCGGCCAGCCGTAGTTGCCGCCCCGCTGGATCAAGTTGAGCTCGTCCACCCGGTTCGCGCCGTACTCCGTCACCCACAACCGCCCAGCCGAATCCCACGCCAGCCCTTGGATATTGCGATGCCCGAACGACCACACCGGGGAAGCAGGATCCGGATTATCCGACGGGATCGAGCCGTCGGGGTTGATGCGAAGGATCTTGCCGCCCAGCGACGAGCGGTCCTGCGCGATGCCGGGGTCACCGCTTTCGCCCGTCGTCACGTACAGCTTGCCGTCCGGGCCGAACGCGATGCGCCCGCCGTCATGGACCGAACTCGCCGGGATGCCGGTCAGGATCGGCGACGGCTCCGTCAGGGAGGCCCCGTCGAAGCGCATCGTCACGACGCGGTTGTCGCCCGCGGTGGTCAGGTAGGCGAACACCGTTTGACCCGCCGTGGCCAAGCCGAGCAGGCCGCCCTCGCCGCGCGCCGCGACACCCGGCACTGACCCGATGTTCGTGATGACGCCGGGTTGCGTCATGTGCCGAATCGCGCCGCTGTCGCGTTCGGCGATCAGCGCGGTGCCGTCGGGCAGGAACGCGATGCCCCACGGCACGTCGAGGTTGGTCGCGATGTCCTCCGGTCCGCCGTTAGACGGCTGCCCGACGGATTCGGGGCCGTTTGCGCACGCGACAACCAGCAGGATCGCCGAGGCAAGCGCGATCACGGCTCGCTTCATAGGCCTCAGCGTGCCACTTATGCAGCGCGTATACGTGAAATCGGCCGCCGACACCGCCCTACCGCGTGCCCACGATGTCCGGGCCGTGTCCTATGTTGGGGAGTCCGATCAAGTGCAGAGCGAGGAATGCGAGTGACTTCTGAAGCCGACATCGACTTCTCCTCACTGCCCCAGGTCGACCAATCCGCCCGTCCACCGGTCCAGCGGCGGCCCCGCTTCGACGGCGACGTCTCCGAACTGCCCGACCGCGCCTGCTGGGCCCTGCAGCACCTGCTCACCCGCCGCTACATCAGCGCCGAAGCTGACGCCGACGTGTACAGCTGGGTCCTTGAATACCGCAAGGAACTGGCCGTGCGGCTGTCGGAACTCGACCTGCTGCTGCGCATCGTCGACGGGACCGACGTCGCGTTCGTCGAGCAGGCGCGCTACGAATCCGCAAGAGGCATCAAGCTTCTGCGCCGTGAGCCGCTCGGCACCTACGACTCGATCCTCGCGCTGCACCTGGCCCAGATGATGCGCGCGTCCGGCGGGCAGACCGTGCTGATCAGCCGCGAGGAGATGCACGGCCTGTTCTCCGGCGTCCTCAACGACACCGACCGCGACGCCGTCACCTTCGCCGCCCGCATCGACGGCGCCATCGCCCGGCTCACCGGCCTGGAGATCCTTCGCAAAACCCGCGACGACGAGGACAGCTACACGATCTCCCCCGTCATCACCGCGATCATGACAGCCTCGGTCATCACCGAACTGCAGCAGCAGTTCGAACAGCTGCTCAATGGCGGAGCGCCGGCAGAGGACGAAGACTCCGCGGAGGACTGAGCTGGCCCGACCGCCTGGCAGCTGACTGACGAAAAGCTGTGAAAGAAGCCTGTTTTCCCGCTTTTCGAAATCCAGTACCGCCGGTACGCATAACGGGCATCCAACTCGGGTAGCCGACGGACACACAGCCGTCATATCCCGGGAGAGTTCATGCCTGAAGTCCAGCTGCATCACGACGGACATCCCATGTACCGCCGCATGGTCCGCTTCGATTGGTCGGAGACACCGCTGCACTGGGTGCCCGACGACCCGTTCACCACCCACATGATCAACGTTCTGCACCTGTTGCTTCCGGAAGGCGAACGCCACTTCATCAAAGCTGTTCTGGAAGCGTCGTCACTGGTCGACGACCCCGAGCTGGAGGCGGCCATCAAACCGTTCATCCAGCAGGAGTCGTGGCACGCCTGGGCGCACCAAGTCGTGCTGGACCATCTCGCCGACCAGGGCATCGAGACCAAGCCCTACACCGACCGCCTCGGACGCCACCTGTCGGCAATACTCGGCGACCCGCCGAAGTTCTTCCCGGCACCGCTGCGACGGTGGTGGCTCTATCGCCGGCTTGCCGACGTGGCCGCCCTCGAGCACTTCACCGCGATGCTGGGCCAGTGGGTCCTGAAGAACCGCACTCTCGAGGAAGTCGGCGCCGACCCGGTGATGCTCGACCTGTTGCGCTGGCACGGTGCTGAGGAAGTCGAGCACCGCTCGCTGGTCTACGACGTCTACCAACATGTCAGCGGCAACTACGTCATCCGAGCCTTCTCGATGCTGATGACAACTCCCCTGTTCGTCGCGTGGTGGATCGCCGGGGCGCGCTATCTGATGGCCGCCGACTCAACCATCGACCAGAAATGGCGCTGGCGCGACTGGACGCGGGCCGCACGCAAGGGTCTGCTACCCGGACCGTGGAGCTTGCTGTTGGCCGCGCCGCTGCGTTACCTGCGGCCCAGCCATCATCCCAACGATGAAGGCGACACCCAGATGGCCATCGACTACCTCGAGTACTCGCCGGCCGCGAAGGCGGCACGCGAACGCGCAGGCGCTCGACAACGACCCCAGGGCGCTGAGATGACCAGCGGCCAGCAGGTCGCCGACACGAAAGAGGTTGCAGCCCAATGAAAGTAGCAGTCGACCTTGACACCTGCGACGGAAATGGCGTCTGCATGAGCATCTGCCACGAAGTGTTCGACGTCCGAGAGGACGGCCTGCACGTGCTCGACGACCGTCCAAGCGACGACCTGCGTCACCAGATCATTGGTGCGCAAGTGTCGTGTCCCACCCAGGCCATCACAGTGGAGGACTAGCCGCATGCCTACCGACCTTCGCGACGTCGTCGTTGTCGGGGCGGGGATCGCAGGGATGCGCGCCGCCGAAACGCTGCGGAAGGAGGGCTACGACGGCGCTCTGACGATCGTCGGCGACGAATGGCACGCCCCGTATCACCGTCCGCCGCTGTCGAAGAAACTGCTCAGCGGGCAGATCCAACGCGCCGGAATCGATTTGGCCCCGCAGTTCGATCTTGACGCCCGCGTGCTGCGCGGTGCGTCGGCACGCAGGCTGGATCCGTCGTCGCACACGCTCGAACTCGACGACGACGGCGCGCCATTGTCGCTGCGTTACGATGGCCTCGTCATCGCCACCGGCGCCGCCCCGCGCGCGTGGCCGGGCGAGGTGCCCGACGGGGTCATGCTGTTACGCACAGTCGACGACTGCCTCGCCATTCGCGAACGACTCGCCGACCGTCCCCGCGTCGTGGTGGTCGGCGGCGGGTTCATCGGCGCCGAGGTCGCGGCGACGTGCCGGATGCTCGGGCTCGACGTCACCCTCATCGAACGCAGCGATGGCCTGCTCCTGTCGGCGCTCGGTCCCGAAATGGCCTCCTGCTGGGCGCAATTGAACAAACAGCATGGCGTCGACGTCAGGATCGGCGTGCAAGTCGAGACCTTCACGGGTAACGGACGCGTCGACGGCGTGCGGCTCAACGACGGCTCACGGCTTGCCGCCGACCTGGTCGTCGTCGGCTTGGGCGTCACCCCGGCGACCGAGTGGCTCGACGGCTCCGGACTGCGGATCGACGACGGCGTCCTATGTGACGCGACTGGCGCCGTCGAGGGCGGCAGCGGCATCGTCGCCGCCGGTGACGTCGCGCGCTGGTGGCATCCACGCTATGAGCGGCATCTACGCATCGAGCACTGGGACCACGCCGGCCGCCAGGGCGAGGCTGCGGCGCGCACGCTGCTGGCCAGTCCGGGCAATGCCGACACGTACGACGAATTGCCGTACTTCTGGTCCGATCAGTACGACGTCAAGCTCCAGATGCTCGGTGTGACAACGGACTACGATGCCTACACCGTAGTCGAAGGCCGCCCGGACGAGTGGCAGTTCACTGCCGCCTACGGCCGTGATGGCCGCACCATCGCGGTGCTGTCCACGATTCCGGGACGCGTGCTCGCCTACCGTGACGCGATCAGTAACGGTGCGGAGTTCCCTCCCCGGTCAACGGCCGCGTAGCGCGCTAGGCGCGCTGCTTGCCAACCGCGTAGCCGCCGAGGTACAGCACGGTGAACACGCCCAGCGTGACAATCGACACGACAACGAACTGCGGGAGTTGTTTCCGGGCAATCGAATACCGCGCGCGTCCGTCGTTGTAACCGAAGACGACCGCTATGGCCACCACCGCGACGGCCATCGCCACCGCCAGCCGCGGATTCTCCTTGTGCAGTATGTACTGGCCGATGTTGAATGCGCACAAGGCCATTGCCGGAACCATCAGCCACCACAACTTGCGCGCTGACGTGAAGGCGGCATCCGACGCCGTGGTTCCGGCATCCGCTGTCGAGAACGCGACGACCTTGTCGCCGAATTTGAGGTACGAGCTGGTGAAGTAGGCCGTCATGAGCATCAGCACGGCGACCAGTAGCGACAGCAGCAGGCCGGATTTCCAGTCCGGCGGGAACGCAATGAAAAACGCGGACACCGTCGCAATGGAAATGCCGGCCCAGAACATCCGCCGACCCACCGTGGGGTTCCTGTGGGGAGCCAGCACCGGCAGCAGCAAGCCGACGAAGGTGGTGACGACAAATGGGACGTTAATGATCTACCCCGTAAGCCATTTGTAAGCCGCCTCCCCAGCTTCCTCGCCGCCCATCGCGCCGACCGTGCCGAGGACGAGCGCACCGACGAACGCCCCCGGCGGACCGGCGATCGCCGCGCCACCCTCGGCCCCGATTGCTCCCAGCGCCCACGCCCCCGCCATCCCGCCGGCAGACTTGGTGACCACCTCCCCGAGCGGGGCCCCGTGCTGCCATTCGTACAGGCCCACCCCGAGATCTATTGCATTGCCGACCCATCCGAGTTTTCCGCCGATCTTCTTGAGCGCTTCAGCGTCCTCGGGCGAGAATGCCACACCCGGCTGCCAATGCTTGCCCGTGGGCAACGCTTCACCGAATCGGTCGAAGGCTTCTGCCCCACCCGCGATCGGCTTACCCGCAGCCGACGCACCTTCGACGAGTTCCTTCGGCACCACGCCGTGCGACATACCGTCCGCCACCCCGGCGGCTCCCTCCGGCGTCATCCCGGATTCCTGGAGCTGCTGCTGCAGTCGCGTCAGCGCATTGGCCCGGTCGGTCACTTCCATCTGATCGATCAAAACAGTGGCGTCGTCCGGCGTCATGGGTTGTTGATGCCATGACACATTCCCATTCTGCAGATCGTGCTGCAGGTTCAGCCGCGCCTGCGCGCGGGTGCGTGCATCCCCGCCGAGGACAACGTCTTTCGGCACGGGACCGGTCGACGTGGCCGTCATATAGTCGTCGAGCCGTTGACCCGCCAGCCGGGTCGGCCGGTCGTCGCCGTGCGCATGGGCCGAATGGGCATACCCGTGAGCCGGGTCGGTGATCGCCTGGTAATCGCGCAAGCGCGCCGCCGCGTCGGCCTCTTCCCGTGTCATATAACCGGGCTGGCCCGCCATGCTCGGCAGATATGTTTTCCTGCCTTCCGCGTGCGCCTTGTCGACCAGAGCCTGGTCGCGAGCCCGTTGGCCCGATTGGTCGTACCGCTGCGCGATCTCTCGAGGCGCGTTGCCGGCCACGCCGTCGACGTCGTCGATCACGTCCGGCGCATAACCCGACGCCATCATCGCGGCTTCTGCGCCGTCCAACTGCGCGACGTAGGCGCCGCGGAATCCTTCGAGCTGCGCGGCGGCCGCGCTGGTCGCACCTTTCGCCGACTCGAGCAGCTGGGCCGCCTCGGATGGCGAGTTCGCGGCCAGAGCGGCAGTGATCTGATCGTCGATACCGTGCAATTGTGTTTCCAGAGCAGCGATCTCGGCGTCACTGTCGCGCTGTGCTATCGCAAGCGCCGCCGCGACCTGCTCCAGGTCCACGGCGATACGTGACAGTTCTTCGGGGTGACCGGCCAGCTGCGTCGCCGTACGTTGCACTTCGTGCGATTCGTCGATCGGATACTCGCTGTCGTTTTTCCGGTACGCCTCTTTGAATTGACGCTTGGCAGCGTCGAATTCCTCGTCGGCTTCTTTGATGTGCTGACCGGACTGGTGAAACGCATCGGCCAGGTCGTTGATCGCACCGGCGTCGCCCGCCTGGATCTCTTTGTTCAGTTTCCACGGGTCGTCGCCCGCGGCGGCCACCAGTTCGGCTTCGGTGAAGTTGACGTACTGGCTCAAGAGCCGCCTTCGCCGACGTGATCACCCGCCGAACCGATCGCCTGCGCGGCGCCGGTATCCGTGTCGGTCACCGCGCGGGCACCGATGTGGCCCTTGCTCGCGATGTCGGTCAGCCGCGCATGATGCTCCTGCGACCGCTGGGCGTGACTGTCGCGAGCGGTGGTGATGGCGCTGTGAAAAGCCTGTGCGGCCGCGAAGTCACCGAAAATGCCCTGCGGAACGGATGCCTCTGAGAGCCGATCCGCCGCCTTCCGGGCCGCTGTCCCCGCAAAATCGCTGGAGTCGCTGCCGGAACGAAGCAAACCGGTGTCTACCTCGAACTTTCCCGTCGGCATGATCTTAGGCTAACTCACCAATGGGCCTGCTACTGACAGCAATATTCGGTCGCGGCGGGTGAGATGCGACAGTGGTACGTCCCCCACGACCTAAGGAGACGAAGGGCAGTCGTGAGCTTTTCACCGCAACCCGATCGAGCGCCGACGCGAGCCAAGTGGGTATGGATGGGGCTGGCACTGGTCGCCGTCATCGGGCTCGCGGTCGCCGCGATCGTGTCCGCTGCTACCCGTCACTCGGCGACGACGCTGCCGTCGGCCTCGGCACCGACCGGTCCGACCGAGTTGCCGTTCGGCCCGCTGCACGGACCACAAGGGGTTGCCGTCGACGGCAGCGGCAACGTCTACGTCACTGACGTCGCCACCGACATCGCCGACGACCAGGTTCTCAGATTGTCGGCGAACAGCACCGACCCGGCGAAGCTGCCCTTCTCCGGTGCAGGCCCGGTCGGCGTGGCCGTCGACGCCACCGGCACCGTCTACGCGACCGACTACGTCAACGACCGAGTCCTGAAACTGGCTCCTGGCGCCGGTAAGACCGCCGAACTTCCCGTTGCAGGACTCAACCGGCCAGGCGGCATCGCGGTCGACGCTGAGGGCACCGTCTACATTGCCGATACGTACAACGATCGCGTGGTGAAGGTCGTCGGTGGTAGCGCCGTCGAACTGCCCTTCTCCGGTCTGAGCAAACCGTCCGGTGTGGCGGTCGATAGCGCCGGCGACGTCTATGTCGCCGACTCGCGTAACAACCGCGTGTTGAAATTGGCGCCCGGCGCACCCAACGCGACTGAATTGCCTTTCGCGGACCTGCACGGGCCGAATGGAGTTGCCGTCGACAATTCTGGCGGCGTTTACGTCACCAGTTACGGCGACGGGCGTGTCTCGAAACTGGCTGCAGGCCAGTCACATTCGGCAGACATGCCGTTCTCTGGGCTGAAGAAGCCCTGGGGTGTGGCGGTGAGCGCAGCGGGCGATGTGTACGTCGCTGATTACGGGAACCTTCGGGTCGTGGAACTGAAGGCACGATAAGCCACATTGGTCGCATTGGCCTCAGCTGTTACTCGGCACCGGGCAAAGAGGCCGAGGTGACGGATTTCTCCCCCGACACGGCCCTCCCCACGCCGGCGATGTCGGCCCCGTCGCCTATGTTGAGGCGTCCGACAAATGACAGATCGAGGAACGCTAGGTGGACGACGGCACGGAGAATGTAGGTCGATGACTGAGCAGTTTCATTTGTCCCGGCTGCAGGTCATCAACTGGGGCGTCTTCGACGGCTACCACTCCATCCCGTTCAGCGCGGGCGGCGCCCTGATCGCCGGCGCCTCGGGCAGCGGCAAATCCTCACTGCTGGACGCGATTTCGCTCGGCTTCCTGCCGTTCAACCGGCGCAACTTCAACGCCTCCGGCGACAACACCGCCGCCGGGTCCAGCGCAGGCCGCCGCACCGTCGACAAGTACGTCCGCGGCGCCTGGGGCCAGCGCAGCGACGGCAGCACCAGCAGGGTCATGTACCTGCGCGGCGACGGCACCGCCTGGTCGGCCGTCGCGGTCACCTACACCAGCGACACCGGTCGCACCGTCACCGGCCTGGTGCTCAAGTGGCTGACCGGTGAGTCCCGCAACGACTCCTCCAGCCGCTTCGTGCTCGGCGACGGCGACCTCGACATCGAGGACGTCTGCAACCGCTGGGCCGCCGGCCGCTTCGACGCGGGAGTGTTCAAAGAGGACTGGCGGTTCTCCACCAAGGTCGAGTCGCAGTACCTCGCGCAGCTGTACGCCACCATCGGCATCCGCGCCTCCGACGCCGCCCAGCAGCTGCTCGGCAAGGCCAAGTCGCTGAAAAGCGTTGGTGGACTTGAACAGTTCGTGCGCGAGTTCATGCTCGACGAACCCGACAGCCTGGCCCGGCTGCCCGAGGCGCTCAAGCAGATCGACCCGCTGGTCGAGGCCCGCGAACTACTGGCTGTCGCGCAGAAGAAACGCAAGATCCTCGGCGACATCGAGGCCATCCAGCAGCGGTACGCGTCGGAGTCGTCGGACCTGGGCATCATCGACCTGGTCGACGCGCCGATGGTGCGCGCCTACACCGACCACGTCCGACTCGCGCAGTGCCCCGCCCAGATCGCCACGCTCGACGGCACGATCGACCAGCTGGAGAACGAGTACGAAGACGTCACCCGATCGCTGAATCTCGCCAAGGCGGAAGCGGATTCGCTCAACGCCCAGATCAGCGGGTCCAGTGCGAACATTGCGCCGCTACAGTCGCAGGTGACCGCCGCCGAGGCCGAGGCCGAGCAGGTCGAGCGCCGCCGCGCCGCCTACGAGGACATGCTCACCGCCCAGGACATCGAGATCCCGGACACCGCCGACGAATTCTGGAACCTGCGTGAGGAGCTGCTCGCGCAGGCCACCGAGATGCTCGCCAAGGTCGAACGCAACCGGGAGGCCTCCACCGACGCCGAGTACGCGCAGAAGTCCGCCCGCATCGCCCGCGACGATGCCGCCAAGGAACTCAAGCGCGTGGAGCATGTCGGCTCGGCGTTGCCCGAGTTCGCGTTGGCGATGCGCGACCACATTTGTACTGCCGTGGGCGCCGATGCCACCGAACTGCCGTACATCGCCGAACTGCTCGACCTCAAGCCCGATCAGACCCGCTGGCGGCTCGCGGTGGAGAAGGTGCTGCGCGGCGCCGGGCTACGGCTGCTGGTGCCCGATCAGCACTGGGCGGCGGTGCTGCGGTTCGTCAACGAGACCGATATGCGGGGCCGGCTGCAGCTGCACCATGTGCGGGCGAAACTCCTGGGTGCGGAGCCGGTGGAGCCGGAGTCGAATACGTTGGCGGGCAAGCTGTTTGCTGTCGCTCCTTCGCATCCGTGCGCCGCCGAGGCTGTCGATGTGATTGGTAATGCCGGCGACCACATGTGCGTCGACACCCCCGATGTGTTCGACCGGTTCCGGCGCGCGGTCACCGACACCGGCCTGTACAAGGATTCTGACCGGCTGGCGGTGAAGGATGACCGGCGACCGGTCAAGCAGTCCGAATACCTGTACCAGGGTGATGTCACCGCGAAGATCAACGCGCTGACTGTCGAGTTGGCCGCAGCCGAGGAGACGTATCAGAAGGCCCGCCGCACGGCCGACGACATCGCCGCGCAGCGCCAGCAGTGGCGCGACCGGGCCGCGGCGTGCAAGGCGATCTGCGAGCAGTTCCCGCAGTGGAGCCAGATCGATACTGAGACCGCCGACGGGCACGCCGAGCGGCTGCGCGAACAGTACGAGTTGCTGATGGCCGACAATCCCGACATCGAGGCGCTGAATGCGCGCGCGGACGAATGTTGGTCGCAGATCCAGAAATTGATGACGCGGCGCGGCGCGATCCAGACCCGCCGGGACAGCCTCGACGAGCGGCGCACCCGGCTGATGGACCTCGAGGAGCGGCTGTCGCCGGCGTTCGTCTCGGAGCCGCTGACCGAGCTGCTGAACCGGTACGCGGCTGCGTTGCCGGTGTCGCTGGAGTTGTTGGATCCCGAGCCGCACCGGGATGCGTTGTTCGCGACGATCAAGAAGGAACGCGAGCAGCTGCGGGAGAGCCGGCGTCGCTCCTACGACGAGTTGGCGCGCATCCTCAACACGTTTGACACGTCGTTCCCGGACGCGATCCCCAACGATTCGGACGATTTCGATGAGCGGGTGCACGACTACGTCGCGTTGTGTAAGCACATCGACGAGCGCGAGCTGCCCGAGGCCTACGAGCGGATGATGCGGTTGGTCACCGAGCAGGCGCCGGATGCGATCCTGACGCTGCACCGGGTGGCCGAGCAGGAGGCGCGGCGGATCAGCGATCAGATCGACCGTGTGAACACGGGTTTGGGCGCGGTGGAGTTCAACCGTGGCACCCGGTTGACGCTGCGGGCGACGCCGCGGCAGCTGACGGCGGTAAGCGAGTTGACCGAGATCGTGCGGTCGATTTCGCGACGCATCGCCGAGGTCGGGTTGGGCGACAAGCAGGCGATTCTGGACCAGTACGCCGACATTCTGCGGCTGCGTAACCGGTTGGCGTCGACGGCGCCGGAGGACAAGGCGTGGACGCGCGACGCGCTGGATGTGCGGAACCGGTTCACATTCGATTGTGCGGAGTGGGATGTCGCCAACGACGAGCTCATCCGGACGCACAGCAATGCGGGCGACAACTCGGGCGGCGAGCAGGAGAAGCTGATGGCGTTCTGTCTCGCGGGTGCGTTGAGCTTCAACCTGGCCAGCCCCGAAAGTGATGACAACAGGCCGGTTTTCGCGCAGCTGATGCTGGACGAGGCGTTCAGCAAGTCGGACCCGCAGTTCGCGCAGCAGGCGCTGCAGGCGTTCCGCAAGTTCGGCTTCCAGTTGGTGATCGTCGCGACGGTGCAGAACGCCACCACGATCCAGCCGTACATCGACAGCGTGGTGATGGTGTCCAAGACCGAGCCGACCGGCCGCAACGCGCGGCCGGTGGCGTCGGTCGCGACGCGGACAATCTCGGAGTTCTCGTCGCTGCGGCAGGAGATGCGGAAGACCACGGAGAAGGTGCCTGCTGGGGTCTGACGTCGCGACTAAGGTGAAAGCTTGGCGCAGCAGTTCAGGCTAGAGCCCGGCGGCGGTCACCCCATATGCGGCTTGCGCTGGTGTGAACCCCTCATACTCGAGCTGATCGATGAGTCCGCTGCGCGAGAATCCCGACATCTCCAGGTAATCCTTCGCGGACTTCGCCGCCTGCTCGTTCCAGTCAACGGTGATGTGGTCGACGGCGAATGTTGCGTCTTCAGTTGAGAAGCCCTCATATTCGAGCTGTTCAATGAGCCCCTGACGCGAGAAGGACGAGGTCTCGAGATAGTCTTCGGCGGAGCGGACGGCATTTTGCTGACTCGCTGGGCTGAGGGGCAGTTCGGATCTGAGATTGAGGCCCATCGTCGGTTTTCCGGTATCAGCGGAACCCCCGATTAGGCCAGTCGAATCTTCCATGTGCACAGGCGCATTGCTTCTCGTGGTGGCGGCTTGTGCCGTCGCTGCACCCACTCCGGTGATAGCCAGAAGGATCGCGGCGCTGGCGAAAGTGGTCAGATGCTTCTTGTTGTTCATGTTTCCCCCGGGCTAGTGACTGTCGGTCTTCTCGGCATGTGTGTGCGGAAAAGAGCAGGCGATCACGGACAGGACTCGATGTCCTTCTTGACCACGCCGAAGTCAATCTTGCTGCGCTCTGTGATCACGGCTCCTGGCGCTGGCGTGGAAGTGCACACCACCCAGTTGCGGTCGTCGATTTGCATACGCCCCTTGCCAGTGAGATCGGTCGAGGAGGTGTACCAGATCGCATCAGACGTCAATGACTGAATCGCATCCTGCGCGCCTTGAAGGTCCTTTCCGATCAGGTTCGGCATCGCCCATGAATCGGCTCCCGCGGGTGATGCGGTATCGACACCCGCAACGACTAGCCCCGTGCAGATCATCAATGACGCTGATACTTTCACAATCACAGCAAACTCCCCCTTTTTGATAGAGGAACAATACGTTTTGTTCAGTCGCCTCGCGGCGGTTTCGAGAGAATTTGTTGACGCCGTCGTCAGCCTGTCCGTTGAGGGCGACCTGATGCAGCCACCGACCCCAGAAACGCCAGCGGAGCTGGCTGTCGCCTTCATGACCGAGAGTCGCGACGCAGTTGTGGTCCCTGCTTCCGAGGTTTCCGATCCGCATGAGCAGGGGCAATACCGGTGACGACCGGTGGCGCGTAGGACAAACTCCGTTGGGGCAGGAGCGCGCAAGACGGCGGAGCGGGTGCCGGTAGTGGTGTGAGCGCCCTGTGTGTCATCGACAGCAGCCAGAGACGGAGTCCTCGCGCTACGCCCCTCAGCACGCCTGACGGAACGGATGCGCGTTCGCGTAGTCGCCGGGCGTCACGCCGAATCGGCGTCGGAACGCCTTGATGAAATTCGACACGCTGACGTACCCCACCTGACGCGCGGCGTCCGCGACAGAGCACCGCCCACCATCAAGCAACTGCTGCGCGCGAACAAGCCGCGCCTCCTTCACATACTGATACGGCCCAAACCCGGTCATCTCCCGAAACGCCCGCGAGAAGCTCGACGGACTCAGACACACACGCGCCGCCAGCGCATCGACCGTCAACGCGTCAGCCAGATGCGTATCGATATACGCCACCGCCGCACCGACCGGATGCGTCATCTCCTGCTCCGCGGCCATCCGCATCAACCGACCACCCTGCTCGCCCCGCAACACCCGATACACCAACTCCCGCAACAACAGCGGCGCCAGCACCCGGCGATCACACTCAACGCTCAGCGACCCCAAGAACCTCGAAACGGTGCTCACCATCTCCGCATCGGCGACCGATGCTCCACGCCGCGCGAGAGACGGATCGCGTGACACGATGCCGACTCCTCGCACACTCGTCACCACCGACCGAACCAGCTGCGGGTCAATCGCCACGACAAGACCCAGCACCGGACGTTCCGAAAACCCCTGCGGAATCTCGCAGTCGAGATGATGCCCAGGCGCCGCCACCAGATAGTTGACCGAACCCACTACTGGCGCATCAGTACGCTGCGCGACGAACACAAGCGACAGCGATCTGACGCCGTCGCACTGCAGAAGCGAGGTGCACCGCGTAATCGACACACCCGGCCAATGACCACCGGCCGCAGCGGATAACTGCGCGAACAGCTCTCCGGCCGGGTCGACAGCCAGTACGCCGCTCATACCGCGATGCTTCCGGTGAACCCTTTGTCACTCAGCCACGTCAATGTCACATCGGCGACCTCCCGCCAACGGCGATCGACCGTCAACGAGTGCCCCGCCCCGTCGAACTCGTGAAACTCCGTGACCGCAGTGGATTTCGCGTACCGCTTGAACGCCGCCTTGGCTGTCACGAACGGCACCGTGTGGTCCGCGGTCCCACCCGTGATCAGCAAGGGTCCGCGATCCGCATTGCCGACATCGACCTTCGCCGCGGAGTTCGGCACGAAGTTCGCCGTTCCCGCCTCGAACAGCGGCTTACAAGGCGACGGAATCGACCACTGCTCCCACAGCTCATCCGACTCTGCCTCCGTCAGCGTGTTGCCGAACCCATACAGCCACTGCTTACGCGTCAACCCCTTCGCCCGACCATGATTCAACGGGTTGCCCAATACCGGGAAGGCCGACCGCAGCTGCGCGAAAGGCAACACTCTCACACCCTTCATCGGCGCCGGATCGATGGCCGCCGCCGCGGCCACCTTGTTCTCCCCCAACAGCTTCTGCGCGATCAGACCGCCGAATGAATGCCCGATTACCACCGGCAAGCTGGAGAACTGTTCGATCACCGCAGCGAAGTGATCGGTGATCTGGCCGAGGCCGAAACCGGCTTGCGCATCAGGGTTTTCCCGCGATGCCACCGCGGTGTCGGCTTCGCCAGGCCATCGCGGTGCAATCCCCCGATGGCCGCTGGCGGCGAAGTGATCGATCCACGGTTGCCATGATCTGTACGACACCCACAGACCGTGAATGAAGACGATGTCTGCCATGCACTGCTCCCTACCGGTTTCAGTCGAAGACGATCACCGCGCGCCCGACGATGTCGCCGCGACCGAGCGCTTCTAGATTCGTGTTGACATCGTCGAGTTTGGTGGTGACCACGTTGTGTTTGATCAACCCCTGGCTCGCGAGCGCAAGGACCTCCGTGAGGTCGTTGTGGTTGCCCCAGAACGACCCGAAGTAGGACTTCTCTCCACTGACGAACGGAAACAGCGGAAGTTCGACACGCCGCCCCATCAAGCCGACCTGAGACAGCGCACCTTCCGTCGCCAGAATGGCCGCCGCCAACCCCAACGACTCCGGTGATCCGGCGCAGTCCAGCACTGCATCAACAGTGCGCCGGCCCGTGAGCCCCTCGAGTTCGTCCTGCACATTCTCGACAGACTTGTCGCGCACGTTCACCGTGTGATGCGCGCCGTTCTCCGTTGCCACCGCGAGCTTCTCATCGCTTCGCGCGAATGCCACGACCGTCGCTCCGCCACCGAAGAGCCGGGCATACTGCACGCCGTACCCGCCGAGGCCGCCGACCCCGTTGATCACCACGGTGCGTCCGGCGCCCAGCTTGCCCGCGTCGCGCAACTTCTTCATCCCGCGATACGGCGTGATCCCCGCGTCGGTCAGCGGCGCAAGATTCTCCAGTCGCGCGTCCGGTTGGTCAGCCACCGAGATGACATGGTCGTACGGCGCCAGCATGTACTCGGCAAAGCCACCGTCGGGTCCGAATCCGACGAGTTGCCCACCACTACAGAGCTGTTCGTTCCCCTCATGACACTGCCGACAGGTCCCGTCGCCCCAGTTCGGGTCCACCACAATCGGGTCGCCTTCGGAGAGTCCCGCCGACGCCGGCACCGCAGAACCCAATGCCGCGATGTTGCCGGCAACCTCATGTCCCGGGATGAACGGCAACTCCACGGGCGAGCCGTCTCGGAAGTAGCCATCCAGAAGCTGGTAGTCACTGCGGCACATCCCCGCCGCCGCGACCTTGATCAGCACCTGATTCGGCCCCGCATCGGGGACTGGAACTTCGTCGACCTCCAACGGTTGGTTGAAGCGATGGATCCGTGCCGCGCGCATCGTCTGCATGTGCCGAACGTATTCGGAAGCAGTTGACGATCAGTTGACGGGCAGTGGATCACCGCACGGACGGTCAGCCGAGTCCGGCGAGAAACCGTTCGGCGCGCTGGACGCACAGTCCGGCTTGGTGATCGACCGACCATGCCCGCGCCGCATCGGCGGCGGCAGCCCGATAGCCCATTCCTGCTCGGCGATTGTCCGTTCCGCGCGGGAACCCGAGCGGAGCGCGCCCGGATCCGCGCGTTCGTGGTGTGCTGCGGAGGTCCGACGGTCGGATATCGCAGGTCAAGGAGAAGGTCGTGGGTGTTCCATACGTACTGTTTGTCGCAACCAACGCCGCGCACATCGGTCCGCACCATCGGCCGACGGGATTCTTCTTTCCCGAGATCGCCCATCCGGTCCAGGCGCTGGACCGTGCCGGTATCGCGGTCGAGTTCGCTACACCGCAAGGGGGGAAGCCGCCGGAGGACGGATTCGACGGTGACGACACGAGCCAGACCGACTTCCTCGACACGAAGGCCTACCGGCGGCTCTCCCGCAGTCGCAGGCTGTCGGACGTGGATGTGCTCGACTACGACGCGGTCTTCTTCCCTGGCGGTCTCGGTCCACTGGTCGACATCGCGCGCAACCCGGAGGTGCAATCCACCGTCATTCGCGCCTGGAACGCGGGCATGATCGTCTCGGCCGTGTGCCACGGTCCGTCGGCATTTCTCGGGGTCACGCTCGATGACGGCACACCGCTGGTGCGCGGTCGCAAGCTCACCTCTTTCTCCACCGCCGAGGAAGACGGTTATGCCGATCAGGACATCCCGTTCGACCTCGAGACGGACCTGCGGGCGGAAGGCGCGCTCTATGAAGCGACCGATCCGTGGCAGCCGAAAGTCGTCGTCGACGGCCGCCTGATCACCGGACAGAATCCACAATCGGGGGCGTTGGTGGGCGAGGCATTGGTCGAAGCGCTGAAGATGATCCCGTGACATCAGTTGTGGTGGTGGCGGATTGGCAAACCACCGAGGAGTCAATCGACACGGTCCGAGACCTACTGGCCGACCTACGCCCTCGATCCTTGGCCGAACCGGGTTGTGAAGGCTACGAAATCTTTCAGCAGCGGGACGATCCTACCGGCATCGTGCTCATCGAGCGGTACCGCGACGAGGACGCGCTTGCGGCACATCAGGCATCGGACCACTACCAAGACATTGTCGTCGCGAAGATTCGTCCGCTGCTGACCGAGAGACGCGTGCAAATTCTCCGACCATGGGAATGCGGCTCAATGCCGCACAGTGAGGCCGTGCAATAGCCGTCCCAACAGCCCATACACCCGACGTTCGGTGGCCCGGTCGGCTCCCAGCAGTCGGTTCAGGTGTAGATGTACGAGGCTGCCATACAGGTCAATCGGCGCGCATGACATACGCCCCGCGCCGTGGAGTTTTGTTGTGGCGTTGTGCAGTTGGGCGCTCGCCGTTCGAAGTCGACCCAAAACGCCGTCGAGCGGTGGCGGTGCGGTGCCGCCGGCAAGCATCGGCCGTAAGAGCTGCTTCCATTCCCGATAATCCGCACCGGACTCAGACTTGGCTCCCGATCTGGCCGCGCACCATAGGCCTCGGTCCTGTCTGTCCATCCCCAATCCCCGCAATATCGCGTCGACAGTTATCACCGCAGTCGGCAATGGCTCCATCACGGGACAAGCCAACAAATCGCTCACCACCACACTGTCCGCGCAGAAGAACTCCTCCGACGCCGCCAGGCCGTCCGGCCCTCCGAACCGATCCAACTCCCGCTCGTATGTGTCGATCGAGAATCGTTCGCACATACCAACATTGGTCAACTCCGACGCCCACGCCGTGATCCGCGGCAGCAAGTCCCTCAGCAAGCGCTCGGGGTCGCCGCGGAACCGCAACCGAATGTGCCTGCGCGGATCGCTGTATCGAATGAAGAACCACTCACCGAAGCCCTCCCCCGCCACCTCCCGCGTCAATGCCCGCACCGGTCCCCTGAGCAACTCCTCTTCCAGATCCGCAGGGGAGTACAACTTCACAAACAACCAATCGCTGCCCGGCGGCCTCAAGTCCGCTCGCCAGCCACCCACCGGGCCCGTGGGCGGCGCCGGCGTCGGCGCGCGGCGGATCAGCGGAACCACGAACTCGGCCGCGAATCGACGGCCGGCGCTGTCGGGTAACCAGGTGCGGTCCGGTCCCGGGAATTGTTCTTGGACAACAAGTGAACCGCGGATCCGCAACTCTCGACGTAGTTCCTCCGCGTCTCGCGTCAGATCCAGCGTCAGCCGGTGATCGCCGGCCGCGACCACCACCGCGGCCGGGGCATCCCACCGTGCCCGCCACACATCGAGTTCGGTGCGGAACGCCGCCGCATCGTCGAGCCCCGACACGAAGTCGTCCGCGCGCAATCGCCACTGCGCCAACGACAACACGATCCGCCCGCACCGCACCCGCGGCAGAAACGGGAACGACGCCGCCGGTCCCCACGAGAACGCATTGAGTTGCCGTGTCTGATGGCGCCCCACCTCGGAGAGGAACCGGGCGACGGCCGGTGCGCGCGTCGACGTGAGCATATGGCCAGCGGTGACCATCACCTCTTCGCCGGTGCGCGTCCACCGCACCCGGAACCTGCCGTCACGCACACCCACCACCAGTTCGTCGGCTCCGATGGTGTGCTCGGCATCGGTGCTGGCCGGCACGTCGATCGCGATCTCGTAGCGCCGCGGATTCGGCCGCGTGGACACGTTGCCCAATCTGCGCGCCCTCGGCTGATAGATCAGTTCGGCGATCACCTGCCCCGGTGCGCGTTCCGCCTCGGCGGCGGCCACCTGCGCCAACGCCTTCGGCGCGTCCGGCACGAAATCCGCGAACCGGCCCAGCATCCGCCCGGCCGCCCCGCTGCCGATGCTTGGGCCTACCACGAGGTCGTACTCACCGGCGTCGATCGCCTCCCGTGATTCCGCCGAAACCACGACATCGACGTCGAGCGACAGCGGCACCCCGGTCGCCGACATGTCACCGGTGGCGAGCTGCTCAATTACGTTGTCGTCCAGGAAGACCTCGCGACTCCTGCTGCGCAACGCCTCCGCCGCCAAATCCACGAGCACCTGATTCCGACCACCCGGTTCACCCGACGCTGTGAGCGGCAGCGGCCCGATGCCTACGTGCGGATCGACCATCTCGACCAGCGGCACCTCGCGATGTCCCCCGTACCGCTGCTCGAACATCCGCCGGTACGTTTCCAACGTCGCGGGCCCACGCGCACTGCGACTCACCCGAAGCAACAACTCCGCCGCGCGCGCCGCGTCGATGGCGATGCGCTTCGACACCGTGGCGGAAGCGAAACTGAGCGCCGAATCCACCTGCAGCGGCGCATCTTCCGCCGTTACCGCATCGTTCGCCCGCGCTGTCAGCGTCCGGAAACCTGCTTCGTCCGGTGACTGCTCGGCATCCCACTGGTCGGCAGCCTCTAGAACGTCGGAAAGCTGTGCGCGGACCGGCCCCGCAGCAGGGATGGACGTCAACTTCTCCAGCACGTAGCGCGCCGGCGAGGCAACCGTCAACGGAGGATGCAGATCAGTCAGCAACAGCGTCTGCTCACACAGCCGATCCACCAACGTGGTCACTTGCTCGACCGTCGCTCCTGGCGTCGTCTCGAGCAGATGCGCTGTCAGGTCGTCGAAGCGGATCGGTGTCCGTGCCGCCGCCATGGTCCGCTTGACCACGTCGGTGGCCCGCACCGACACCGACAGCGCCGCGCCGTTGTCACGGGACGCCCTCTCGGCGAGGAAGATCCGTCCGGCCCGCGCCAGCGCCAGCGGGTTCGCCCGGACACACAGCTGTCGGCGGATCCGCGGATCGGATTCCGCACGATCCACAAGCGTCATCAGCCAGCCCGCGTCCGGGCGGGTGCGCCGTGGCCGATGATCGGCGATCAGTTCGATGTCGGTGCGCTCACCCCAACTGGCCAGGCCCACCCCCGCGAACAAGCCCAGCGGCGTTGGCCGCGTAGACATCCGGATGAGGTATCGGCGCAACGTGGATTCGGTGCGTGGGCGCAGCGGGCCGACGCCGTCCTTGGCCAGCGCGTCGCTGAACGTCATGCTCGCCACCGCGAGTGCTGAGCGCGCCTCGCTCGTCAGCGCGCCGCGCAAGTCTCCAGTGCACGCGTCGAGTGTGTCGACGGGCAGTAGCGGCGCCCGGACCACCGCGAAATCCAACGGTTCGTACAGCGTCATGACAACATCAGGACCCGGTCCCAGATCGGCTCCACCGGCGTGGCCGCGGTCAGCAAGACCAGCGCCACGCCTGCCGCACCTTCCAACAGGCCGGGATTGTCGATGTGTTCGCCTGTCGGCTTGAGATCGCGGTAGCCGAACCGACCGTCGGGTTCGTGGGCGTCGAGCAGTTGTGTGGTGAGTTGCTCAGCGGCAGCCGAGAAGGCTGATCCTGCGCCGTCGCGCGAGAAGCGCAGGGTGATCTGAAGCAGGCCTGCCACACCGTGACACAGCGTGGGCGAATCGATCCGCCGCTGCGGGATGGGCCTCTTGAACACAGCGGTCATCGCGGCCACCGCAAGATTGCGGTAGTCGGACCGGCCCGTCGCCGCCCCGGCAAGCCACAGTGCTCGCGCCACCCCCGGCGACCCGTAGCACCACGCTGAACGCGCCGGTGACGCGGTCGTTTGTGTCAACGCGGCGGCCACCGGGAAGCCGACCCCCCATTCGTCGCGACACTGCGCGTGCACGATCCGGTCGGCGGTGCGAATGATCGCGTCGCGTTGACCGGTAACCTCGACATCTTCACTGGCGGCCAGCGACAGCAGTGCGAGCGGCCCCGGAATCCCATGCGCGAGACCGAGATTGACGTGACGATCGGGATAGTTCGCGCGCAGGTTGTCGGTCGAGTGATTGAAGGTGGTGTGCCAATGCGGAACCGCGTCCCCACCGTCCTCCGAGAGATACACCAGCGCACGCAATAGCTTCTCCAGCGCCGCCCGACAGGGTGCTGACGTTCGGCCGAGTAGATACCGTCCGGCTCCGGCCAATCCGGTGATCACGTCGAACAGCGACACCGGGACGCCGTGTGGTCGTGACTGCAGCACACCGTCGGACACCTGCCCGACGCGGTCGACGATCGCGGTGTCCAGTGTGGTCAACAGCGTGTCGTACCGCCTGCCGTCACGGGACAGCAGCGATGCCGCGGTGGCCAAGCCAGCGAGGCCACCCAGTCCGACCGCCGGCTTCGGATCCGCTTCCATGCCGCGGACCGCATGGCGCAAATAATCGAACCCGACGCCATCCCAACCACATTCGGGCTCCACCGTGTCCAGGGCCGCCGCCAGCACCGCCAACCCGGCGCACCCTCCCCATAAGCCGGCTGCGCCTGGGTCTGCGCGCAGCCGCCGCGCGGTGTCGACGGCAACGGTCAGCGCGTCCACGGGCGTCTAGCCGTCGCACCCATCGGTGCCGGGATCGGGGCAGTTGACGCAGGTGCCCCCAGTCTCACCGCAGCCGTCGGATTGGTCCTCGCAATAGTTCCCCGGGTAGGTGAACGGGTAGCCGCAGTCCTCCAGGCGTTGATCGCAGGTCTCGACGGTGCTGCACGGGCAGGTCTCGCCGCAGCTCGCGTCGACGGAATAGCACTCCCACCCGCCAGTGTCACGCATCTCTTCGGTCAACGTGGCGAGCGGACGCACGAACGGGGCCAACCGGATGTCGAGGTCGAACTGATCATCGAGCTGAGACATGTTCCCTGCCTTTGATATCCGTGTCGGTGGGGTTGCGGAAGGCGCGCATCGCGATCACGCCAGCGGAGTTTCGAGCGTCCCGAAACCTGCGCTCGGCGGTAAGCATGGAGGGCAGCGGCGTCGGTTCCGGCGTGCCGAATTCGTCGAGGATGCCTCGGAATTGCCGCACAACCTCCGGGTCGATGACCGAGCTGCGCTTGCCGCGGATCACCGGCGCGACGGCGGCACACCCGACGAACTCGGCCAGACCGTCGGCGGAGAAGACGGGTTCTCGCACCATCGCCGCCTTGGCGATGAGCATCTCTCGGGTGCACCATGCGACTGCATGGTTGAATTTGCGTGCGTCGGTGGCCTTCTCGTGATGTCGCACCAAAAACCAGCCGGCCTCTGCGCAGTCTTTGATGACCGGGGTGTAGTCGTCGCGGAACTGGAAGGCTCGCTGGATTCGTGCGAACACCGGCTCGGACTCGAACAACACCCTGCCCTCAGACACCAGGTGGTAGGCGAACAGGCTGCCCGACCGGGCGGCGCGCAGCGCATCGTCGAGCGGTTCGGCCATCACCGTGGCCCGTCCGAACGACACCGGCGTGGGTGCGTCATCCGCGGTGATCGCGGTCAGGTCGACGTCAGAGTCAGCGTCAAAGTCTCCGCGCGCGCGACTGCCATACAGCAGCAGACACATGACTGACGACATCGCCTACGCGCTTCACGGTTGAGGTGAGGAAGAATGACCCGGCGTAAGCACTAATCATTAACAACGGGAACGACGCGGCGGCCGTCTCGCTAGCCGAAAAGCTACGCCCAGCCTGGGCGTTACGTCAAGATCCGTACGCCGGTGCGGCGGCACGCGACTTGAACGGCGGGGCCAGCCGCTGCCACATGGTCTCGAAGTCCGCGACGAACGCGTCGGTCGCTTGCGCGTCGCCGCGCCAGAGGATCCGGTGCTCGCTGTGCCGGTCCGACGCGTCGGTCGACAGGTTCGCGGTGCCGGTCAGCACGGTCCGGCTCTCGGGATGGACGATGTACTTCTGGTGCATGGTCTTGCGTCCGGTGGCCCGAAGGTGGATGGGCAGCTTCTCTTTTCCGTATGCCGCCTCGGCCAATTGCGACAGCGGGCGCACACCGGCGTGGCCGTCCAACACGATGAGCAGGCGTACCCCGCGGCGGGCCGCGGCCAGGAGTTCGCCGTACTCGGGCACCCGGACAGACAGCGCGTACATGGCCACCAGCAGATGCTCGCCCGGTTGCGCGCGGGCGATGGTGTCCAACGCGAGCGTCGACAACGTCACCGGGACCTGTTTGGTCTTCCCCGACGGTTTGCACATCTCGAACCGGTTGCGCCGGTTGGCTTCGGCGTACCCGGCGGCGGCCTCGGCCTGTTCCGGTGCGCGGGAACTGAAGGCGATCTGCGCATACGGCGAACCCGTTGCACCGTCGGGCGCGTCCCCGTCGCGCAGGATCTCGAGCGCAGCACCCGACCCGCACGCCACCCCGACTACCAATGCGGCGTCACGCGCCGAATCCTGTTGGTATTCCTTGAGAACCGCGGCGTAGTGCGCGCGGACCTCGTCGGGCGACAGCGTGGCGGCGCCGTCACACCACAACGCCTCGAACTCCCGCTCGACAGCGGTCATCAGGTTCAGCGACGCGGGATCGTCTGCGGTGAACGCGATGAGATTCTCGTACGACTTCGCCGATCGTTTCGACCAGTTGAAGCTTCCGCACAACAGCGTGCGTGGCCGCCCGTCGACCAGCACCGCCAACGTCTTGTGGTGCAGGAGGCCCCGGCTGGCCTGATACGACCACCGCATCCGGCAGGCGTCGGCGTCCCAGACGTACGGCTGGTCCTTCTTGTACCTCACCTCGAGGTTGGGCAGTCCGAGCGCAGCCAACGCGCGGACTTTGCGTCCGGTGCCTTCGGCGCCCTGATTCCAGTCGGCGAGCAGACGTATCGACAGGTTCGGCCGCGCGCGTGCCGCCTCGACAAGCCGGTTGGCGATCTGGGCGTCGGTGAAGGAGAACGTCATGATGTGGACGTCGACCTGGTGATCGCCGGCCAGATCGACGGCGTCCTGGAGCACCGAGAGGATCCGATCGCGCAGGCCGGCCCCGCCGACTTGACTCGTGAACAAAGCCTCCACGTTGCCACCCCCGAAGCGACACGCCGTTAGCACTGCTATTTGAACAGCGAACTAGAGCATACAAATTCGACGGGTCCTGGCGGGGCAGATTCACTTACTCCGTAACAGGATGGCGCATCCCAGCGGTCCGCTGAACTCATTAGCTGCGCTTGCTTATGAAGTGCGTATTGTGCGGGCGCACAGCACGTTTCAGCTCCCATTGCCATGCCGTGCCGGTGGGAGGACGATGAAGTGGTCCGGCGGCGCCGTCGAGACGCTGCCCCACATAGACCGGAGGCAGATCATGTACGCACGAAGCACCTCAATCCAGGCGCAGCCTTCATCCATCGACGCCGGTATTGCGCATATACGCGATACCGTGCTGCCCGCGCTCGAGGGTATTCCCGGATGTGTCGGCATGTCCTTGATGGTCGACCGAACGTCCGGCCGCTGCATCGCCACCAGCTCCTGGGATTCCGAGGAGTCGATGCGGGCGAGCGCGGAGAGCGTGCGGCCGATTCGCGACGAGGCCGCTGGGCTCTTCGGTGGCAGCGCGCAGGTCGAGGAATGGGAGGTCGCTGCCATGCACCGCGAGCACCGAGCGGGTGACGGCTGCTGTGTCCGGGCCACCTGGGTCAAGGTCGATCCGGATCAAATCGACCGAGGGATCGACTTCTTCAAGACGACGATCCTGCCCGCCCTCGAGGAGCTGGACGGATTCTGCAGTGCCAGCCTGCTCGTCGACCGAGCATCCGGTCGTGGCGTGACCGCGGCGACCTTCGACAACGCCGAAGCCCTCGAGCAAAACAAGGACGCGTTGGACAGGATCAGAACCACGGGTAGCAAGGACGCCCACGCAGAGATACTCGACCAGTGCGACTTCGACCTGGCCATCGCACACCTGCGTGTGCCTGAGATGGCCTGACTCGAGCGGGCGCGCCCTGGCCCCGATAGCACCGTGACTATCCTTCGGGGCGTGCTTGATTCGCTCTGGTCGGCGGCTACCCGGCATCCCTTTCTCGACGCGGTGCGCGACGGCGCTATCACGGATTCCGCGTTTGACCGGTGGCTTGCGCAGGACGTCCTGTTCGTCGGCGACCTGCTGGCTTTTCAGGCGCGGCTGTTGGCACGCGCGCCGCGCGCAGCCCAGGCGGTACTCGCCGGAGGCTGCGTGGCGCTGGTCGCGGAACTGGACTGGTTCGAGGAGCAGGCCGCGCGGCGGGGGATCGACTTAGCGCAGGGACCGCTGCCTGCGACACTCGCGTACCGCGAACTGCTGCAGCGACTGGATGCCATTCCATATGAGGCGGCGGTGACTGCGCTGTGGGTGCTCGAACGGGTGTACCTGCTCGCGTGGACGTCCGCCGCGTCCGACGCCTCCCCGTTCGGCGAGTTCGTCGAGCACTGGACTACGCCTGCCTTCTCGGACTACGTCGACGCACTCGGCGTGTTGGCCGTCCCGGATCGACACGACGAGCTGGTCGCCGACGTGCTGGCACACGAGGTGGCGTTCTGGGACATGGCGCTGTAATGAAGGTCGCTGCGCGCAGCGGCTGAAAAAGATCGCGGGACCTGCGCCCCGTACCCGGTTTATCGTGAGCGCGTGGAGGGGACGCCATTCGGCCGCTATCGACTGATCGAGTTGCTCGGCCAAGGCGGTATGGGCGAGGTGTGGAAGGCCTACGACACCACCATCGACCGCGTCGTGGCGTTGAAGATGCTGCTGCCTCACTTCGCCAAGGACCCCGACTTCGACCGCCGCTTCCGCCGCGAGGCCCGCACCGCGGCGCGTCTCGACGATCCCCACGTCGTTCCCATCCACGACGTCGGCGAGATCGACGGCCGCCTCTACGTCACCATGCGGCTCGTCGACGGCGCCGACCTCGACACCCTGCTCAAGTCCGGTCCGCTCCCGCCCGCACGCGCCGTCAACATCATCGAGCAGATCGCAGGCGCGCTGCACAGCGCCCACCGCGTCGGCCTGGTGCACCGCGACGTCAAGCCGTCCAATATCCTGTTGGCCGACAACGATTTCGCTTACCTCATCGACTTCGGCATCGCCCGCGCCGCCGACGACACCAAGCTGACCTCCGAGGGGGCGACCATCGGCACGTGGGCCTACATGGCCCCCGAACGCTTCCGCACCGGCGACATCGAACCCAGCTCCGACATCTACGCCCTTGCCTGCGTGCTGTACCAGTGCCTCACCGGCGAAACACCGTTCCCTGGCTCCACTCTCGAGCAGGTCGCCGTCGGCCACATGGTCGCCCCGCCACCCCGGCCATCCCAAACCTCGAACACCGTTCCGCCCGGCTTGGACCGGGTCATCGAAACGGGCCTGGCCAAACAGACCACCGATCGCTACCCCACCGCCGTCGAAATGGCCGCTGCCGCAAGGCAAGCCATCACCGAGCCGACCGATCAGTCGCACTCTGCGCCGACGCAAGCCGCGCCGGTGGTCCACAGCAACTGGGGCCAGCCGCCGGCGATGAGCACGACGACGCCGACGAGTGCGCCGGCCAGGATGAGTGGTGTGCGGGACGAGCGTTTCGGGGGCCCCGAAACGCTCGTCCCGCACACCACTCATCCTGGCCGGCGCACTCGTCGGCGTCGTCGTGCTCATCGCCGGCGGCGTCTTCGCGGCCGTGCAGCTCACCCGCGACGACAAGCCCGCGACGCCAGCCGCGACGGCCGCCGCCCCCGAAACCTTTGACGGCACCTACCGCGCCGATCTCGGGCCGGGCACGGATCTCGACGACAAGCCGGTGGCCAATGCGCCCGCCACGACGGCCACGTGGGCGGTCCGCTCGACATGCGGCGCCAGCGGCTGTGTCGCGACGGCCGCCAACATCAACGAAGGCGGCATCGCCCTGGTCTCCAACCTGACGTTCGATCAACTGGGCGGAACGTGGGTCGCCGTCGGTCTCGCTTCGGCGCAATGCGGCGGCCCCACCCCGGACGAGATCTGGGTGGTCTATTCGCTGAAACCGCAATCCGACGGCACCCTCACCGGCGAAACCGTCCGCGCCTCCACCAACAGCGCCTGCGCCGCCAAACGAACCGTGAAATACACCCGCACCGGCGACGCCGACCCCGGCAAGGTGGCCGATCCCGCGGTGCTGCCGCCGCGCGTGGCATCGCCGGCCGACGCGCTACGCGGCCGCTACCGCGAGACGACGACCTTCACCAACGGCACCACCGTTCCGCCGCGGACGCTCACCGCCAACACGTACTGTTTGCGGACCGGCGATCGGTGCATGAGTCTGTTTCACGGGACGGACGGCGCCGTCACGCTGATGTTCGCCAGCGACAAGTGGACCCGCGCGGAGCAGGGCACCACCACGTGCGGCGCGGGCGGCACCGCTCAGGTGACGATCAACGCCGAGTACCCGCTGCCCGCGGAGATGGGAGACCCGATCGCGGTCCTCACCGGGCGTGGCAACCAAGTTGTTGCGGCCGGGGGCGACTGCACCGGCGGCGGCGAATTCAACGACAGGTTCGAGCGGACCGGCGACTAGGGCGACGCCGGGATCGTCGTCGCGGGTGCCGAGCCGGAACCTCCACTGCCGCTTGACGATTCACCGCCACTTGACGATCCGCCGCTGCTCGACGAGCCGCCACCGCTCGACGGCGCCTCGAAAACCGGCGCAGGCTTTTCGATGACCGGAGCAGGCGCCACCGGTGCAACGGGAGCTACCGGCGCCACGGGTTCAGGTGCGACCACGGCCGGCGGCGTGTAGGCGGGTGCAGCCGGCGGTGCCGTGTACGCGGGCGCCTGCGATGCCGGTTCCTGCGTCACCGGCGGCGCCGGCTTCTCGATCACCGGCGGCGGTGACACCGTCGTCACTGTCGACGTCGACGTCTGAGTTGCGGTCGACGTCGACGTTTCCGTCGATGTCGTCGGCGTCGTCGGCTCAGTTGTTGTGGTCGTCGGCGTCGTCGGCTCGGTGGTCGTTGTCGTCGGCGTCGTCGGCGGTGACGTCACCGTCGTGGTGAACGTCGGCGGCGGCGGGAACGGGAAGAACGGCGGCGGGAATGGAATCACCGGCGGGATCGGGATCACCGGCGCGCCCGGCACCGGAGCCGGCGCAGGCGCGGGCGGCGGAGCTTGCGGTGCTGGGGCAGGCGCCTGCGGCGCGAAGCTATTCGGTCCGCGGTTCGGCTGCACATTCGGCACATTCCGCACCGGCGGCGCGGCGGGCGCAGGCGACACCACCGCCACCGGCAATGCCACCGGATCCGGCTCATGCGGCACCTGCGGCAGGAACCGCCCCGGTACCGTCTCCGCTTGCTGCGTCGCCGGAACCGGCATCTGCTGCGCCGACACGTCGGCCACCGGCCGGATTGTGACCGCCACCGTCACCGCCAACGTCGCGAAGCTGACGACCACGAACGCCAACGCGCTGCCCATCAACATCGACTTCCGCGCCGGCGGCTCGATCAGCGCCGTGTAGGCCTCTTCGTCCTCGATTTCCGGAACGAATTCCTCCAGCGAGTCGTACGGCAGCTCGTACTCGGCAGGCTCCTCTTCCGAATAGGCCAGCTGCGGGCCGACCACCGCGTCACCGGCCGTCGGCGCCATCTGCGTCGCCTCACCAGCTGCGGGCGCCATCATCGTGGCGTCACTCGCGGCGGGCGCCATCATCGTCGCGTCCGCGGCGGCAGGCGCCATCATCGTCGCCGCGCCCGCCGGATACTCCGAATGTGCGGCCGTCTGCGCCGCGCCCCGTGCGATCGCGAACCCGGCATCCGGTGGCACCTCCACCGGCGCCGTCGAATGCAGCTCTGCGGCAACCGAATCCAGATCCAGTCGTTGGCCGACCAGCATGATCCGCGTCGGCTCGGTCGGCAGCTTCTGCAGCACCGCCGCGCACGCGACCGCCGCACCGGCCACCCCGATCGGCGCCGACGCCAACACCGACGTCGACTCCTCGTCCTCGCCGACCACCGTCAGCGACACCGTGTCGTCGTCGGCCAGCAGCAGTGCCGCGTCCGCACCCGCGTTGCGCGCCAGCGCCGTGGCAGCCTCGGCCTCCGACACCAACTCGACGTTCTGCACGCCCGCGCTCGCCACCGTCTGCCGCAGCGTCTCCGCTTGTGAGGCGTCCGGCAGGCACAGCCGCGTCGCGGCCATCACGTTGCCCGAGTCGGCCACCGCGCGGTACGTGCCGACGATGGTCTCGGCCAGATCGGTCATCGCGTCGTCGGGCAGCTCCAGCGCGTACTGGTCGAGCACCTGCCCGCCCGCGCCGATCATCGCCAGGCGCGCCACCCTCCCGGTGACCGCCACCCCGACCATTACGTCCACCGATTCACCCTTTCACAGCCCGGCGGCCTGGATGCGTTGCTTGTATATGAGAGCAAAAGTCAGCACCCTGAGTGGCGACCCCTCGCGTCACTCCAGAGAGGAAATCGTTTCGTGAGCGACCAGCGTTACGACGCGCCCGCCACCGTCGGCCGGTCGCCACGCGTGGGATATGTGCCGGTCCGCACCAACGTGGTCCGTGACGGTGTCGCGGCCGCGCTGCTGGTTCTGGCGCTGCTGCTGCCCTGGAATCTGGACTTCGGTCTCGGCGTGCCCGGCAGCAACGCCCTGTTCTTCGTGCTGGTCGTCTTCGTCACGCTGCTGGCCCTGGCGGCCGCGGCCGCGCCACACCGCGGCCCGTTACGGCTGGCCGGCCCCGAGGCCGACGTCCGTCGCACCGGCCTGATCCGGCTGGTGCTCGCCGTCCCGTATCTGGTTCTCGCGCTCGGCTTCGTCGGCTTCCACGTGCTGGAGACGGTGCGCGACGGCGGTACCGGGTTGACGCCGCCGGGCGTGGGCCCCGGCCTGATCGTCGGCCTCGGCGGCGCGCTGCTCGCCGCGCAGCCGCCGGTCACCAGTATCACCATCGAGGACAACGGTTTTCGGCGTTGGTATGCCGCGGCGCGGGTACTCGGCGCGGTGTCGATTGCGCTCGCGACGCTGGCGGTCGCCTTCAACCTGTACTGGCGGTTGCGGTACCTGTTCGTCACCAACGGCGAGTTCGGCGGGCGCGACGTCGCGGTCATCGTCACGACGCTGCTTTACGGCGCGGTCGCGATGATCGCGTTGCTGATCGCGTCGCGCTGGCTGCTGGAAAGGTCGGCCGCCGCCCGGCTGGCCACCACCGCGTTGGGCGCGTCGGGGGCGCTGGCGACGGTGCTGGTGTGGGTGTTTCCGGTCGGCCGCGACATCGACGCCTTCCACGGCATCGCGCAGAACACGTCGACGGCCGCGGTCGGCTACGAGGGCTATCTGTTCTGGGCGGCCGCGGCGGCCATCGTCGCGCCGACCACGCTGTACGCCGTCTTTCTGATCAAGCCGCCGACGCTGGGCGCCTACCGGTCGGCGGCGCAGAAGTGCCTGACGCTGATCGCGTTCTGGGCGTTCGCGGCGGCCGTGTGCCGGGTCGTCGACTTCCTGATCGCGCTGTCGCTGGATCTGCCCCGCGCGGCCTACGACACGGTGGCGATGACGGTGTTCGACCTGATCACCGGGGTCCTGGCGCGGTGGCTGCACCGCCGACTCGAGCGCGGTGAGACCACCGCGACGGTGATCGCGGCGTTCAGTGGTGTGCTTTTCGTGTTCACCGTCGCGAACCTGGCGATCGGTGTCGCGTTGGCCCCGCGCTACGCCGAACCGTCGCCGGATGCCGTGTACGGCAACAACCTGGCCCAGCAGATCACCAGCACGTTCGACGTCGCGGTATGTCTGCTCAGCCTGGCGGTGCTGCTCGCGATGCTGTTCACGGGGCCGCTGGCCGCCTACTTCGTGCGCCGGCGCGAGACCCGGGTTTCTGCGGCGCCTGCACCGCCGGCGCCTGAGCCGCAGACGGCCGCCGCACCGACACTCGGTACCCCTGCGCCCACCGTTGCGGTGCCGAAAATTGTTCGGCTGAAAGAGGATTCGACGACGGTGCTCGAAGCGCCTCCGACGGAGGAGTTCGCGACGCCGACCGCCACGCTGCGCATCCTGCGCCGTAAGCCGGACGACAGCGGCGACCCGCCGACGACGGTTGTGCGGCCACCGTCCACCTGAGCGAGACATCGGATTCGAGGATTCGAGGCAAACTGCCACGCTGGTGAGCGCCTCCTTGCGCGAAGGCGGAAGGCACATAGTGGTCCGCCGGCCAACTGACCGCTACCTGCCGCGTCCAGTTTCCTTCTGTAAGCGGTCGATGGCCTCGGATGCCTGCGCTTTGGTCAGATCATCGGGCACCTCTTCCTTGGCCTCCTGCGCCAGCGTCTGCAGGTAGCTGCGTTGCGGGCCGGTCATCGGCTCGTCGCCGGTGACCCACTCCGAGGTGTCCTTCTCTGGGTTCTGCAGCTGTGTGTCATCACTCATGCGGCCCTGATTCCCGTCGCACATCAGTTCGAAACCTTCGGCCGCCCGCGATCGCGAAAGCTCAAATCAAGTAGCCGAATACTCGTTGCTCGGCGAAGCAACATATTTACCCTGGTGTTAGCGGTTCAGGCTCCGCGACGAGTGCTGATGTCCGCGAGGGGGGAACAATGCGCATATCTAGTGCACGGGGCTGACCGAGATGTCCACGACAGTCCGCGGGTGCATCGTCGGCGTGTTGCCAGTGGCGGCGCTCGCCGCTCTCCTCGTCGCTGGTTGCGGGTCGGACAGTTCTCCGACGTCTGAACCCAGCCGTACGACCACGGCGACAATCGCCTCAAGTCCCGCGCCGACGTATCCGGTTGCCCCCACTGAGCTATCCCCTGGTGCGCCGGCGCCAGGCCCCGAGGTCATTGCAGGCGGCCCCGTCGCACCGTCATCTCAACCCCCGCAGACGGAGGCACCCGACGGCCCGGCCCACGGCGTAGACCACAATGTGCAGAGGTTGGTCACTGAGAACGCCGTATGGCATGCGCCGGATTTCCTGACTGAGGGCGTCACCGAGAACATCGCGTTGAGCATCGGCGATGCTCAACGGTTGCAGGACGCGATCAATGCGACGATTCCTGATGACGTTGCGCGGCCGCCTCTTCCGGTCGACGTGACGGCGGGCACGGTAATCCGAGCGAAGTTGACCGTGATTTCCTCGGACGCCACGATCTCGCCACTCGAGACCCTCGACAGATCGATCGGGGATCAGGTGAGCCTGCTGTTCCCGTGGCAGATCCAGCCGCATGTGGCCGGTGAGCTCAAATTGCAGGCCATCATCTTCTGTCCGCGAGCGGACGGCAGCGTCACCACGGAGAACGTGCCATTGCGGATTCGCGTGCACCCCGCGGTGAAACCCCCAGCGCCCCCGCCAGTTACGCCGAGCCTCGGCGATCGACTGCGTGGATTCTTCGATCTGCTGAAGAACTACTGGATTCAGCTCACCACCATCGGGGGCGGTTTAGTCGCCGCAGGCCGGTACGGCTGGCGGTGGTACAGCCGTCGCCGTGGCAATGAGCACCCGACGCCCGTCGCCGAACCGAAGACCGGCGCCGACGAACCCGGAACAACGACAACCGCGCCTGCTGGAAAGGCTGACGCGGCCGCGACTAAGGGTGAGCCGTAGCATCTGCCGCGGCAGCGTCGCGTGACGAAACCTGCGGCTGCCCAATCAGGAAGCCGATCAGCAGGCCGAGGAACGGCACCACAGCCAGCATCGTGCTCAGCGCGAAACTGCCGCCCGTAACGAGCGTGAAGTTCGACAACACCAGCCACATGCTGACCAGCAGCCCGATACACGCCAACGCCGGGGCAACCCGCGTCTGCCACAGCCCGCCCCCTTGTCGCATGAAGTACGCCAGCACGGCCGCCGACGTCGTCAGCATCAGAATCACCATGCCCACCGTCGCCACCCCGGCCATCGACCCGAACACTCCGACCAGCGGATCAACCTGAAACACCGCCAGCACCAACACGATCAGCGTCGCTGTCGCCGTCTGCACCACCGACGAGAACGCCGGCGAATGATGCGTCGGGTGCACGCTGCCGAGCCGTCGCGGCAGCAATCCCTTTCCGGCAAGCACGAATTGGTAGCGGGCGATCACATTGTGGAACGACAGCACACACGCGAACAGACTCGACAGCAGCAGCACATTGACGATGTCGCGGCCTACCCGGCCCAGCATCTGATCGGTGGTGTCGAGCAGCACGTTCGCCTCGCCGTCCAGCGTCCGCTGCGCGACGGCGGCCACCTGATCCGGGCCGATCGCCACGACGAACGCCCAACACGTCAGCGCGTAGAAGCCGCCGATGATCAGCACCGCCGCATACGTCGCGCGGGGAATCGTGCGTTCCGGATCGCGGGCCTCGTCGCGGAACACCGCCGTCGCCTCGAATCCGATGAAACCGGTGAGCGCGAACAGCACCGCG
This sequence comes from Mycobacterium sp. 3519A, assembly GCF_900240945.1. Lineage (NCBI taxonomy): Bacteria > Bacillati > Actinomycetota > Actinomycetes > Mycobacteriales > Mycobacteriaceae > Mycobacterium > Mycobacterium sp. 3519A. Next base: position 247,718 of record NZ_OESG01000013.1, on the reverse strand, counting down.
ATGCCCAACGTGCCGTGCGTGAACACGCTCGGCTGGAACGACGCGACAGTCAGCCCTGCCGGTCCGGGATTCACGAAGATCGCCAGATCCAACACCAGCACGATGCCGATCTCGAGGACCAGCGCCACGCCCAACACCTTCGCGCTGAGCTCGATGTGCCGGTAGCCCAGCAACGCGACGATCGCCAGGATCACGAATGAGTAGACCGGCCAGGGGATCTGCGGTCCGTGATAGAAGCGGACTGTATCGTCGATGGCCCACCCGATGTAGCCGTAGATGCCCACCTGGATCGCGGTGTACGCGATCAGCGCCACCACCGCGATTCCCATCCCCGCCCGCTTCCCCAGCCCGACGGTGACATACGAGAAGAACGCGCCGGCTTCGGGCACATACGGCGTCATCGTGACGAAGCCGATGCTGAACAGCAGCAACACCAGCGCCGCGATCAGGAAACCCACCGGCGCGCCTGCGCCGTTGCCCAGGCCCATCGCCAGCGGCATGTTGCCCCCGATCACCGTGAGCGGGGCCGCCGCGGCCACCACCATGAACACGACACCCACCGTGCCGAGATGTCCTGTGAGCCTTCCGCTTCGGGTCGCTGTCTCGGTCATGGGTCCTCCTAGTTGTGGACGGGTTCCTTGGTGCCGAGCACCTCGCGAAGCTTGGCGTGGTCGATGGCGCGCACAGTGGTGCCATTACGTCCGGTCAGCGTGTCGGCCGCCACCAACGCGTTGAGGATGGCCTCTTCGGTCGCCTCGATCGTCAGGTCGAACAGGCGTGTCATCAACTGCGGGGCAACCATTTTCAGCGGGATCTCCGGCTGTCCCGCGTCGGGATCCTCGTCCCACGCGTACGGCGGGATTCCGCGGTTGCCCGTCGCGAAAGCCAGCATCAGGTCGCCGCTGTACTGCTCACCCGCCCCGCCCATCCGGGCGACACCGAGGGCGGCGCGTTGCGCCAGCCGCGCACATTGATGCGGCAGCAGCGGCGCGTCGGTGGCCACGATCGCGATGATCGATCCCGAACCGGCTTCGTAGCGCGTCGAGATGTCCGGCGTCGGCACATCGTCCATGAGTTCACCGACCGAGACACCGTTCACCCGCAGCCGCTCGCGGCGACCGTGATTGGCCTGCACCAGAACTCCGACGGTGTACTGTCCCGTCGCGGTCTCGGTAACCCGCGAGGAGCTGCCGATGCCGCCCTTGAATCCGTGGCAGATCATCCCCGTTCCGCCGCCGACGTTGCCCTCCTCGACGGGTCCGGCGTCCGCGCGCGCCAGTGCGTCGTCCACATGCTCGGCCCGCACATGGTGGCCGTTGATGTCGTTGAGCACTCCGTCGTAGGTTTCGCCGACGACGGGCAGCGACCAGTAGAGGCCCTCGCCACGCTCGCGTACCTGCGCCGCGACCAGCGCGTCGCGCACCACTCCGACGCTGTGGGTGTTGGTCAACCCGATCGCGGTGGTGAGTTCGCCGGACTCGCGGATCCATTCCAGTCCGGTCATCTCGCCGCTGCCATTGAGTCGATGCGCGCCCGCGAACACCGGTTCGGTCCAGATGCGGGGATGCGGCACCACGACCGTCACACCGGTGTTCACCGCCTCTGAGTCGGTGACAGTGACGTGGCCGACGCGGACACCGGCGACATCGGTGATCGCGTTATCGGGGCCAGTCGGATGCTGGCCCACCACGATGCCGAGGTCTCTGGCTCGCATGCACTCTCCCGCGAAGTCCGTGGTGATAGTTTTTTTCCTTAGCGGAAAAGAATGCACCTCGGCGGTGGGTTGCGCAAGAGAATCGGCAAAAAGGGGATCATGGGACCGTGGCACGACCGAACCGGCAAGCGCAAAGGCGCACCGAGATCCTCGACGCGGCCATCGGCCTGATCGAACGCCACGACCTGGCCAGCCTGCGGGTCACCGACGTGGCCGCCGAACTGGGCCTGACCGCCAACGCGGTGCGCTACTACTTCAAGGACATGCACCAGCTTCTCTCGGAGCTGGCCCAGCGTTCGGATGTCCGCTTCTACGACGAGCGCCTCGCGGTGGTCAAGCACACCGACGACGTGCGCGAGCAACTGGCGTTGACCATCGCCGCCGGACTCCCCACCGGCCCGGAAGACGCTGAGTGGCGGGCGATTTGGCGTGCGGTGCTGGCGGCCGGTTTCGAACTCGACCAGCGTCGCGACGTCCAGCACATCTACCACCGGCAGGTGAAGCTGTACACCCGCATCCTGAGCGCGGGGCAGAAGGCAGGCGAATTCTCGCTGCGCAGCCCGGCCCGCGACGTCGCGATGACGTTGATGTCGATGGAGGACTACCTCGGCTACCGGATCGTGGCGCGCGATCCCGAGATGAGCCGCGACACCGCTTTGCGGTTGATGCGCGAGTACGCCGAATTGGCCACCGGCGCGACGCTTCCTACGACGGTGTGACCCTTCGACGCACGTCGAGCACCAGCATGGCGACATGCAGCGACGCCATCGATTCCGCGTCGGCGAGGTCGACGCCCAGTTTCTCCTCGATGGCCGATAGCCGCTTGTACAGCGCAGGCCTGCTGATGCCGAGCTCTGCTGCCAGCGCCACCTTGTTCCCGCCCAACCGCAGATACTCCCGCAGGACCTTGAAATCCGTTGGACTGCCGGTGTTCTCGGCCGTCAACAGCGCTTTGAGTTCGGTTTCGGCGAACGCCTGCACTCGCGGGTCGTCCTGCAGCAGCGAGATCAGACCCCGTAACCGCACATCGGAGGTGCGGTAGAACGGCCGCCGCTCACCACCCATCGCCAACGCCGCCTCCGCCACATGCGCCGCGTCGGCGATGCCCACGATCGCGTCGGCGATCGAACCCGACGACTCCCCCACCGCAAGCACCGACCGCTGTCCGCCGTCCACCCGTGCCACTTCCCGCGCGACGTGTAACCCCAACGCAGTCCACGCCTTGTCCCGGGTCGCGCTCAACGCCACCACCGCGCCGATCTCACCGTCACCGCGAATCGTGAACAACCCCGTGTGCCCCGACGCATTCACCGTGTGCGCCACCGCATCCAACAGCCTGACATTGCGCCGCTGGCCCGCAACCGGGTCCGAACCCGTCGACGCGTCCTCCGTGCGCACCACCACCGGGTGATAGCGGGCCGTCTTCCGCAGCCCCAATCCGTATGCCCGCGCTGCGATTTCACGTTCGTCGCTGACCCGACCGCGCACGACGTCGTCGATCAGCCCGCTCTGTGCCTGCTGATGTAACCCGGACCGGTCCCGCTCGATCATCCGGTTCAACGCCAGTGCCGCCGCCGCACGCTCGAGCACCATCTTGGCGCGCGACGCATCCGCAGGCGGTCGCGGCACCACCAGCCGTCCCCACTCCTCACCGCGCGGGCCGACCGGACTCATCGCCCAGCCATCCCGTTCAGCCGACACCCGCCGCGACCGGTACTCCCAGTCATCGAGCAACGCTGCAGTGGTCTCCGGCCCCGGCGCCACCGCAAGTGCTTGGTGCGCAAGGTCTTCCAGCACCACCGGCTCGTCGAGAATGCGCGCAGCGGCGGTCACGATGCCCGGCGTCGACACCCGCTTCATGCTCAGGTCGGTGAACGTGGCGTGCACCCGGCGGTCGAACGCGACCGCGTCGAACTGCTCGGCCACGATCCGCCGATGCACCGCCTCGGTCACCTCGACGAACTTGATCTCACGGTGCAGCACCACCAACGCGACGTTGACGCTCGCCGCCGCTGCCGCCGCCGTCTTCGGCAAAGGCGCGTCCAGTTCGGCAATGACCCCGAGCGCGCCGCCGTCGGCGATGCGGCGCAGGTACCGCGCCGGGGATCTGCGCAACGCGATGCCGGTGGTCAACACCAGTTCGCCGCCCTGCAGCAGCCCCGACAGGTCCGCCACATCGCTGACATGCACCCAGCGGATCTGCTCGTCCCATCGGCACTTGCTGAGCACCTCGGGCCGGCCCGCCTGGATGACGGGCAAACTCACGACGTCCGCCACGGTCAACGGCATTTACACAGTGTAAAGGCCAAGCGTATTCCGTTGACAATCTGCACTCCCCATTCCCAGCCTGATGGTGCACGCTGGACGCGTGCACACCACCATCACCCATTGGTTCAACAACAAGGCGTTTGCCGGTAGCGGCGGTTCCCTGCCCGTGACGAATCCGGCGACCGGCGAGGTCACCGGTCAGGTCGCGCTGGCCACCGTCGACGACGCGCAAACCGTCATCGACGCCGCCGCCGCGGCGTTCCCCGCGTGGCGCGACACCTCGCTGGCCAAACGCACCCAGATCCTGTTCGCCTTCCGCGAGTTGCTCAACGCTCGCAAAGGTGAACTGGCCGAGATCATCACCTCCGAGCACGGCAAAGTCGTCTCCGACGCCCTCGGTGAAGTCAGCCGCGGCCAGGAGGTCGTCGAATTCGCCTGCGGCATCCCGCATCTGCTCAAGGGCGGGTTCACCGAGAACGCCTCCACCAAGGTCGACGTCTACTCGATCCGCCAGCCCCTGGGCCCGGTCGCGATCATCAGCCCGTTCAACTTCCCGGCCATGGTGCCGATGTGGTTCTTCCCCATCGCCATCGCCGCGGGCAACACCGTCATCCTCAAACCGTCGGAGAAGGATCCGTCCGCCTCACTGTGGCTGGCTCAGCTGTGGAAAGACGCCGGCCTGCCCGACGGCGTGTTCAACGTGCTGCAGGGCGACAAGACCGCCGTCGACGAACTGCTGACCAACCCCAAGATCAAGTCGGTGAGCTTCGTCGGGTCCACCCCGATCGCCCAGTACGTGTATCAGACCGGCACCGCGACCGGGAAACGCGTCCAAGCCCTCGGCGGCGCCAAGAACCACGCGGTGATCCTGCCCGACGCCGACCTCGACCTGGCCGCCGACGCCATGGTCAACGCCGGCTTCGGCTCTGCCGGTGAACGCTGCATGGCCATCAGCGCCTGCGTGGCGGTCGGCCCGATCGCCGACGACCTGGTCGCCAAAATCAGTGACCGGGCACGCGCCCTCCGCACCGGCGACGGCACCAAGGGCGCCGACATGGGCCCGCTGGTCACCAAGGCCCACCGCGACAAGGTCGCCTCCTATATCGACGCCGGAGAAGCCGACGGTGCCAAGATCGTCGTCGACGGCCGCACGGTGAAGGCCGACGGAGGCGCTGAAGGGTTCTGGCTCGGCCCCACGCTGATCGACCACGTCACCCCCGAGATGAGCGTCTACACCGACGAGATCTTCGGCCCCGTGCTGTCGGTGGTGCGTGTCGAGTCCTACGACGAAGCGCTGCAACTGATCAACAGCAACCCCTACGGCAACGGCACCGCGATCTTCACCAACGACGGCGGCGCCGCGCGGCGCTTCCAGAACGAGGTCGAGGTCGGCATGGTCGGCGTCAACGTGCCCATCCCGGTCCCGATGGCCTACTACAGCTTCGGTGGCTGGAAGTCCTCGCTGTTCGGCGACACCCACGCCCACGGCATGGACGGTGTCCAGTTCTTCACCCGCCAGAAAGCCGTCACCAGCCGCTGGCTCGACCCCAGCCACGGCGGCATCGAACTCGGCTTCCCCCAGAACAAATAGATTGGTATCCGATGACACAGACCGTTCTCAATGGCACCACCGACCTCGCCGCCAAGGCCAACCGCCATCTGTGGGGCCACTTCGCGAAGCACGGTGAGGGCATCACACCGCCGATCATCACTCGCGGTGAGGGCGTACACATCTGGGACGACAAGGGCAGGCAGTTTCTCGACGGCCTGTCCGGCCTTTTCGTCGTCCAGGTCGGCCACGGCCGCAAGGAACTGGCCGAGGCTGCGGCCAAGCAGGCCGAGACGCTGGCGTTCTTCCCGCTGTGGTCGTACGGCACGCCCAGCGCGATCGAACTGTCCGAGCGCGTCGCCAATTACGCGCCAGGCGATTTGAACCGGGTGTTCTTCACCACCGGCGGCGGCGAGGCCGTCGAGTCGGCGTGGAAGCTGGCGAAGAACTACTTCAAGCTCACCGGCAAACCCGGTAAGCACAAGGTGATTTCGCGATCCATCGCCTACCACGGCACCCCGCAGGGCGCGCTGGCCATCACCGGCCTACCCGCCTTCAAACAGCAATTCGAGCCGCTGACACCGGGCGGGTTCCGCGCACCGAACACCAACTTCTACCGCGCACCCGAGCCATATGCCCACGACATCAAAGCATTTGGGCAGTACTGCGCCGACCGCATCGCCGAGGCCATCGAGTTCGAGGGCCCCGACACCGTCGCCGCGGTGTTCCTCGAACCCGTACAGAACGCAGGCGGGTCCATTCCGCCGCCCCCGGGGTACTTCGAGCGGGGCCGCGAGATCTGCGACGAGGACGACGTGTTGCTGGTCTCCGACGAGGGGATCTGCGCCTACGGCCGCATCGGCTCGATGTTCGCCTGCGACGACTTCGGCTACGTGCCCGACATGATCACGTGCGCAAAGGGTTTGACGTCGGGGTACTCGCCGATCGGCGCGATGATCGCCTCCGACCGGCTGTTCGAACCGTTCAACGACGGTAAGACCACCTTCGCCCACGGCTACACCTTCGGCGGGCATCCGGTGTCGGCGGCAGTGGCGTTGGCCAACCTCGACATCTTCGACCGCGAGGGCATCACCGACCACGTCAAGGAAGCCGCGCCCGCGTTCCGCGCGACGCTGGAGAAGCTGTTGAGCCTGCCGATCGTCGGCGACGTCCGCGGCGAGGGCTTCTTCTACGGCATCGAACTGGTCAAGGATCAGGCGACCAAGGAAACCTTCACCAACGACGAGTGCGGAAAGCTGCTCCCGACGATCACCACGAAACTGCTCGACGCCGGGCTGTACTGCCGCGCCGACAACCGCGGCGACCCAGTCGTGCAGGTGGCGCCGCCGCTGATCAGCGGTCAGCAGGAGTTCGACGCCATCTACGAGGCGTTGCGCGTTGTGCTCGACGAAGTGGGCCGCGGGCTCTAACCTGCGTCGCCGCGAAACGGCATTCCAGCACGCAAAGTTCGAGAAGAAGCGTGCTGGAATGCCGTTTCGGCGCAAAAGCTAGCGCGACGCCGCCTGCTCCAAGGCGGAATCCGCGACATACGCCGGCGTCGCGCTCTCCGGCACCACCATCACCGGAATGTCGGAGTGCGCGATCACCGCGCCCGTGACGCTGCCCTGCACCAAACCGAGCAGCCCGCTGCGGCGGTGCGGGGCGAGCACGATCAGGCTCGCGTCATGTTCGGTCGCGGTGCGCACGATGCCCTTCCACGTCGGCGCCGCCTCCACCGCCATGCTCGTCGCGTGGAACCCGGCGGCCTCGGCCAATGACGCCCCGTGCGCGGCGGTCCTTTCCGCCGCACGCCGCACCTCGCCGGCCTGATCGGCGTCGAAGTGCTTGGCGTCGGTCGGCGTGAAGCCCACATCGGCCGGCTGCCACACGCACACCACCAACGCGCATCGGCCCGGCTCGAGCTGACCCGCGGCGTATCGAATTGCCTTGTCCGCCAGGCGGGTTCCGTCGTAGGCGAACACCACCGGTTGCGACTCGTGCCATTGCACCGGCGCCGTCACCCGTTCGGCAGGCGCGGGCGGCGCGACCGGCACACCGCGCAACCGCGCCAACAACGGCGGCGAGTACCACGCGGGTGAATCGCCGTCGAGGAACTCGTCCAGGTCGGGGTCTTGCGGCCTGGCCCCGCTGAGCGCGTAGATCGCCACCCCGAAGATCGCGCCGCCGATCGCCAACCCGAGCCCGATCCACAGCGTCACACCCGTGCCCACATTCAGATCGCCCGACATCGCGCCTGCGACGTGGGCGAGGATCGGCGCCACCATGAACGCCGCCACCGCGCGCAGCAGTTCGATGATCGCGAACCCCCGTTGCAGGCTCGCCGACTGCAACGAGAAGCCCGCCACGAACAACGCGGGCGCGACGGTCGCGCCCAGCGCCAGCCCCGTCAACAACGAACCGACCAACGCCAGGCCCACATGGTCCGGCAGCGCGAACCGGAACACCACGATGCCTGCCGCCAGCAGCGCCATGCCGACCAGCGGCAGGTAATGCATCGCCTTGCGGGTGATGACGTAGCCGAACACCACCGCCATCACGATCGCGCCGCCGACCTCGGGCAGGTAGATCAGCCCCACCTGCACCGCGCTGAAGTGCTGCATCAACACGTTGGCCGTCAGCGCCGTGGCCGCCACCGACGCCGCCGCCGCGAACAACGCGACACCCACGCCCGCGACCGGGATCGCGCTGGTCATCATCGTGCGTACGGTCAGCAGCGGTTGCGCGGCCCGGAACTGGTAGACGATCAACACCACGATCAAGACCAGGCCGCCGAACATCGGCACGCTGGCCGCCGGATCGCTGAACGGGTGGGTGGTCAACTGTGCCGCGCCGACGAACGCGGCGGTACAGCCGACGGCGGCCAACAGGATCGCCTTCAGGTCGCGCGGTGCGTCCAGATCGGCGGGCGGGGCGTCCTCGAACGTCAACGCCGCCATCAGCAGCGCCAGCACGGCCACCCCGGCGACGACCCAGAACAGCGGCCGCCACGCATGCGACGCGGCCTGCACACCGCCGATGAACGGGCCCAGCGCCACCGCGCCGAACACACACATGTTCATGATCACCGCGGTGTTGCGCAGCTTCTCCCGCGGGAAGCCGATGGTCAGCGGCGGCGCCGCGGCGATCAGCAGCATGCTGGTGGCCAGCCCCTGCAGCACATGGCCGCCGATGAACATCGTCGAGTTCTGCGCGGCCGCCGCGAGCACCGACCCCACCGCCAGCACCACCGCGTACGCCAGCAGCATCCTGCGCTGCGGCAGGTGCTGCGCGAACTGCACCGCCAGCACCGTGCCCACCGCATACGCCGCGTTACCGAGCCCGGAACTGAGGCTCATCTCCTGGGCGGACATGTGCAGCTGCGCGGAGATGATCGGCACCAACGGGTCGAGCGCCGCTGACAAAGCTAAATAGGGAATCAATGCGAGTGTGACCATCGCGGCCACGGCCGGATACCGTCCGGCAAGGGGTCCCTGGCGCATCAGATCAGTTTCGAGGTGTCAGAGACTTGGGCATGCACGCGCGTAGGTAACCCGCCCGCGCCGAAAATTATTCCTTCACAGCAACTTCCAAGTTTGCTGGTTTGCGGTCAGTCCTCTGTTGCCGCTCTGGGTACGTGCCGCGAGACCGTCTCGTCCATCATCTGGCGCAGGGCAGGCACCTCGTCGAGCAGGCGCCGCAGGTCGTCACGCGCGATGTGCAGCACTTCGGCCCGGCCGGTCGTCGTCACCGTCGCGTTGCGCAGTTTCCCGTGCCGCAGCGCCGACTCGCCGATCACCTCACCCGGACCCACCACCGCGATGCGTTCCTGGCCCACGTACACCCCGGCCTCCCCGCTGAGCAGGATGTAACAGGCATCCGACACCGTCTGCTCGCGGATCAGCGGCCACGGCCCCGATGTCGAGGTGCGGTGGGTGGCACGCGCGATCCGCCTCAGGTCGTCGTCGGAGAACTTCGAGAACGCCGGTAGCTCCTTGAGCCGTCGGGCGTCCTCTTCATGCTGTTGCTCGCGGGCTTGCCTGGCCTCAGTGGTCTCACGCCTGTACATGCCGATCCCCCGATCCTGTGATGACCCTGTCAGTTCAGGAGCCTAGCGACGAGAAGTTGCCGGCAGGCCAAAACGCGCACCTCAGACCAGCGGGCGGGCGCCGCAGCCCAACAGCTCGTCGAGTTGCGCCTCGAACCGGTCCGCCAGCGGCCACAGGTCGTCGACCATCCGCCTGCAGGAGATGAGGCCCACGTTGAGCTGGCCGTCCAGCGACATCACGGTGATGTTCAGCCCCGACCCGTGGAAGATCGGGCCGAACGGGTACAGCCCCTTGATCTCGGCGCCCATGCCGTACAGCTTGGCCGGCGGCCCGGCGACGTTCGAGATCACCACGTTGTGGATCGGGGCGGTGCGCAGCGGGGTCCGCGCCATCACGCCCAGCACGAGGCTGACCATGCCGCGCGCGACGACCTGGGTGACGTCGTGCACCAACGTCGGGCCGATCGCCGCACTGTGGTCCTTGGCGCGGGTGTTCGCCTCGGCGATGGCATGTAGCCGCTCGCCGGCGTCCTCGATGTCGGTGTGCAGGTTGCAGAACATCCCGGACACGTGGTTGCGGCCCGGCCGGTCCGATTTGTCGTGCACCGACATCGGCACCACCGCCAGCAGCGGCTTCTCCGGCAGCTCGCCCCTGTCGATGAGGAAATCCCGCAACGCGCCCGCGCACAGCGCCAACACGACGTCGTTGACCTTGACGCCGAATCGCGTCTTGACCCGGGTGACGTCGTCAAAGTCCAACTGCGCCAAGGCGATGACGCGGTCCGGCGTCACTTCGTCGTTGAATACGGTGCGCGGCGCGCTGAACGGCGCGGCCATCGCCATGCCGCTGACGGCCCGGTTGACCGAATCAGCGACGGTCGACACCGCCGCGGGCACCGCCCTGGCCATCTGTAGAGAACGCGACAGGAATCTGACCAACCCCCCGGCAGCGAGTTCCACCAGCGACGCCCCGCCCGGCCCTTCGACCGGTTCGGGCGGCGGCGCGTCGGGTTCCAGCGTGCACAGTTGTTTGAGCAGGTTCGCCGCCGATACGCCGTCCACCGCGGCGTGATGGACCTTGATCATCAACGCCAGCGGGCCGCCCTGATGCGGGTCGGTGCCCGCGACGCCCTCGACCACCCACATCTCCCACACCGGTTTGCCGCGATCCAGCGGCACCGAGGCGATGTGTCCGCACACTTCGGCCAGTTCGGCGCGTCCGCCCGGCCACGGCAACCCGATCCGGTGCACGTGCCGCGAGACGTCGAAGTCGTCGTCCTCCACCCAGACCGGGTGATCGAGGTTCAACTGACTGTCGACCAGTTTGACCCGCAGTTCCGGCAACGCCTGGATTCGCGCGGCCAGGTCGTTGACGAATCGATCGAAGCGGTAGCCGCCGGGAATCGTGGTCGTGTCCAGTTCGACCACCGAGCAGACGTGCAACGGCACGTTGCGCGACTCGACGTACAGAAAGCTGGCGTCAAGTCCACTCAGCCGTTCCATTTCCCACCCGTACCCGGGTTGACAGTCGCGTCAAACCCGAACCGGAGTTATGCCGACGGCGACCTCGTTGCGACGAAGCCACGGGACGGTCCACGGCGGGTCGTACAGCCACGTGACCGGCGAGCCCACCGTCTCGAAACCGTACGCCTGTAATACGCGACGCAGCGCCGCGGTGTGCGCCCTGACCGCCTCAGGTGTCGCGGTGCCGGTAAAGCGAAGCACCGCAACCGATTCGGCGGGCACCGAGACCAGCCGGACACGGTCGTCGTGGGGCATCGGCAGCGATTCCAGCGTCCGTCCGGCAGGCATGTAGAACCGGATCACCCACCCGGGTTCCGCCGGCGCGGTGCCCACCGGTGCGCTCATCGCGATCCGGTCACCACCGTGGTTGCGGCCGAAGATGTAGCCGGCCAATCGGCGAAAGCCCTCGTGGCGCGCCGACATCTCGTCACGGCCGACGGTGGTTTCCGCCGCCACCCGCGGGCCGTAATGCCGGATCTGGACGTGCTTCGTCAGCGGTTCGCACCTGTGTCCCGGCTCCTCGACGGTGCGGATGCCCACCACTGAGCCCAGCTGGCCAAGCGTTTTGATGATCTTGTTCAACACTGCAGATACCTTTCGTTCGCAATCCCGGTGCACGCCATGCGACCCACGCCGCGGCGCCACCGGCGATGAGGGCCAACACCAGCGCGGCCGCGTGGGTGGCCGTCACGAAGGCGTCGACGGCGGCTTCGCGGATCCAGTCGCCCCTGGCGCCCATGGCGTCGGCCATCTGCAGGGCCTGACCCGGTGACGCGCGCAGCATCTCGGGAAGCGGTTGCAGTCGCGACGTGACGGTGTCGGTGTAGCGTTCGGCGAGCACCGAACCCGCGATCGCGATACCGATCGCGGCGCCGACCTCGCGGGCCACGTCGTTGATCGCCGAGCCCAGCCCTTGGCGCTCGTCGCGCACCGACGACATGATCGCCGACGTCGCCGATGCGGTGCACAGCCCGATGCCAGAGCCGATCACCAGCACCGTCGACGCCAACAGCGCATACGGCGAATCCTGTTGCAGCAGCGTCATGCTGGCGAATCCGACGGCGATCAAGCCGAGGCCGGCGCCGAGGACGGTCCGCAGACCCAGCCGCGGCGCGAAGCGGAACGACAGCGCCGAGAGCACCACCACCGGCAGCGCGAACGGCGCGAACGCGAACGCCGCCGTCAACGCGGAGTAGCCGAGGATCAGCTGGGCGTATTGCATTGCCAGATAGAAGAAGCCGAACGTCGCGGCGAACATCACCACGACGGTCGCGACCGACGCCGCGAACCGCGCATCGGCGAACACCGTGACGTCCAACAGCGGCCGGGACCGTCTCCGCTCGACGACGACGAACAGCCAGCCGAGGCCGACCGCGGCGGCCAACCCCGCCAGGGTCAGCGGATGATCCCACCCCCGTCGCGGCGCGTCGAGCAGCGTCAGCACGACCACCGCGATCGCGGCCGCGATCAGCACCGCGCCCACCCAGTCGATCCGCGGCGCGTCGGGGGCCACCGACGCAGGCACCACGCACGCCGTCGCCGCGACGGCCACCGCTGCACCGCCGAGCGCCCAGCAGATGGCACGCCAGTCCGAAAACTGTAGCAGCACAGCCGAACCCAACATGCCGGCCACACCCGCACAGCCGGCCACCCCGGCCCACAGCCCGACGATCCTGGCGCGCTGACTGTGCGGATAGGCCTGCGCCATCAACGCCAGCGTGGCAGGCATCACGAACGCCGCGCCAGCGCCTGCAACGATGCGCCAGAGCACGATCGCCTCCGGGCTGTCATTGAGCGCCGGCGCCACCGATGCGACCGCGAACACGACGAGCCCGGCCAGCAGCGCCGAACGCCTGCCGTACCGGTCGCCGATCGCGCCGGCCGGGAGCAGCAGGCACGCCAGGGCAACGGTGTACCCGTCGACGATCCACGTCAACTGGGTCTGCGATGCCGAGGTGGCGCGGGCGATGTCGCCGAGCGCGGTGTTGAACGCGACCATCGACCCGACCACCAACGCCACGCCTGCGCAGCCCGCTACCAGCGTGGCTGCGCGGCGTTGTGCACTCATTTGTCTTTGGAGTCAGCGGATTTGGTGTCTGCCTGCTTCTTCTGCACACGGTCCTTCGGTTTCTTGACGACCGGCTTGTCGTCATCGCTCGCCGCGGTGGCAGGAGTCGCCTTGTTCCCGGAGGTCGTGCTCACGCGCTGCGTCGTGGTCTCCTTGAGAGTGGTGGTCGCGGGTTCCTTGAGGGTGGTGGCCGGCGCAGTCGGCGAGTTGGCGTAGCGCAAGCCGATATTGAACGCGCCGATGGTGTAGTTGCCGGTGTTGAAGAAGCCGATGTTGCCTGTCCCGGTGTTGCCGATACCGAAGTTCAACGTGCCCCTGTTGGCGACGCCGAAGTTGCGCACCCCGTCGTTGAGCGCGCCGACGTTGTAGTTGCCGCGGTTGCGGATGCCGACGTTGAAGTCGCCGTCGTTGGCCACACCGATGTTGAAGTCGCCGGTGTTGGCGGCGCCGATGTTGAAGTTGCCCACGTTGGCCGCACCGGTGTTGGCGGCGCCGCGGTTGTTCAGGCCCGTGTTGAAGTTGCCGACGTTGCCCGCACCGAGGTTCGGTGTGCCCGTCAGCAGGCTCAACTGGAGGCCCGGGTTCGGGGCAGCGGCAACCGGCTCAGGAACCGCGGCGGCCACTGCGTTGATCTCCGCGGGCGGCGGGGCGACCGGCGCAGGCGGCACCACCGGCGCCGGGGCGGCACCCGCAGCGGCCGGGGCGACGGAGGCCTGCAGCGGTGCCGGCGGCGCGGCGGGGCTGGCTGCAAGCACGCCAGCGCCGACTACCGAGACACCGGCCAGCAAATAGGTGCGAACGGGCAGAGTGCGGAACATCTGGAAACTCCTTCTACGGGTGAGGTCGGGTGTCGGTGTTTACCCCGCAATCCGCCATTTGATGCACAATCGATGCATCCGATTTTTCCCGCCGTCGCACGCACTCGGGGGTGACTGGGTAGGGTGGACGGCGAGGTTGAGATGCCAGCCTTCTCGTACCGGTGTCCGCGGGCCGTCGTTGCCCGCATCGCATTCGGAACCCCGTTGGGGAGAAGGTCGGATATTTGTGTCGTTATTGCCCACCCCAGTGACCCCAGAGCTGCAGGTCCAGGTGCGTCCATCTGTCAAAGATCGCGAACAACTCGCCGAAGAGATCGCCGTTGAGTTGGGCGGTTGCCTCAACTTGCGCCGCAGCGCGCTCAAACTGATCGGGCTGGTTCAACCACGGCTCGCCGACTGGGCGATGGTGATCGTTCCCGACAGTCGCAGCGGTGAACTGGTGATGTTGGGTGACGCCGAACCCGGTGGTGTCGTGGTCGCGCGGGCCAGGCTCGAGGGGCTGCCGCTGAGCCGCATCCTGCGCACCGGACAGACCGAGCAGATCGAGGGCAGCGAGTTGTCCGGCCTGGTACCGGTCGAACCGTTCCGCGGTTCGGCCGAGGCGCTGGTGCCTGCCGAGGCGCTGGGGTTCGGGCTGACCGCCCGCGGTACGACGTTCGGCGCGCTGGTGATGCTGCGCCGGGCCAACGCCGGATTCAGCGCCGACGATGTCGCATTCGCCCAACGCATTGCCGCGCGCGCGTCGATGGCACTGGATTCGGCGCGGATGTACGACGAGACGGCCAGGGTGGCTTCGGTACTGCAGCAGCATCTGCGGCCACCCGAACTTCCGCAGGTCGCCGGATTGCGGTTGGCCGCCCGTTACCGCCCTGCGGCTGAGCATCTCGACGTCGGCGGTGACTTCTACGATGTCACCGGTCAGGGTGGCGACTGGCTGGTCGCGCTCGGCGACGTGTGCGGCAAGGGCGTGGAGGCCGCCGCGGTGACCGGTCAGGCCCGGCAGAGCATCCGGACCGCCGCGCACTTCGACCGTCATCCGCCCACCGTCCTCAGCGCGTTGAACAACGTTCTGCACCAATCGAATTCGGCCCAGTTCGTCACGGTGCTGTGCGCCCGGCTGCGCCCGCACCCCGACGGCACACACGTCGACGTCGACCTGGCCACGGCAGGGCATCCCGCACCGTTGGTGATACGCGCCGACGGTCGTGTCGACCAGGTCGACGTGTACGGGATGGCCGTCGGCCTGGTCGCCGATATGCGTTACGGCGCCGCGTCGTTACGTCTCGAGCGCGGCGACACCATGCTGATGTTCACCGACGGGGTCGACGAAGCCCGCGGTGACTCCGGCCAGTACGGAATGGAGCGACTGCATTCCCTGCTCCCCGCATACGCCGGCGCCGCACCTGAAGTCGTCTGCGAGGCGGTGGAGCGTGACGTCATGGAGTACCTGGACGGGCGCCCGCATGACGACATGGCGCTGCTGGCCGTCACATGCTCGAAGTAGACCAGTCATCCGCGCTGCGGCGCTACGACCAGGCCCTCGCCGACGGGGACCGGTCGAAGATCGTCGCGCTGGTCGACCATCTGCTCGGCAGCGGAACCGCACCGCTCGACATCCTGATCGACGTGGTCGCGGCGGCCCAGCGCAACATCGGCCGGCGATGGCAGCGCGGCGAATGGTCGGTGGCGCAGGAACACGCCGCCACCGCGATGGGGATCGCCGCGACGGAAGTGGTCGCGCGGCGCATCGCCGAGACACCAGTCACCCGCGGGCAGATGCTGGTCACGTGCGCCGAGAAGGAATGGCATTGGCTGCCCGCCGCGATCATCGACTGCGCGCTGCGCGCCGACGGTTGGCAGACCGTGCCACTCGGGCCCGCGACGTCTCCGCTTCGGTTCAGCCAGTACATCCAGGACATCGGCCCGGACGCGGTGGCCGTGAGCTGTTCGGTGCTCGGCGCGTTGCCCACCACCCGGCGGTTCATCGAGGCGAGTACGACGGCGGGGGTGCCCGCGGTGGTGGGCGGTGCGGCGTTCGGCGACGACGACGTGCGCGCCAAGGCGCTCGGCGCCACCGCGTGGGCACGCGACGCCAAGGGCGCCGTCGAGGCCGCCGCCGCGCTGCCGGTCGTGGTGCCTGCGGTGGAGCCACTGCCCGCAGCGCCGGTCCAGGAGCTCGCCGCAATGGAGGGCGACCACTTGCGCCTGGTCGACCAGGTCCGCCGCGGTTGGTCGGTGACCGCAGGCGCCGACGCTGACTCTGTGCGGGCGGTGGCGCGTGACGCGGTACCGCACATGCTGCACGCGGTGATGGCCGCACTGCTCACCGACGATCCGCGGACGGTGGCGGAGACGGCGGCCTGGCTGGCCGAACTGCTCACCAGTCGCGGTGTGGACGCACGCTCGGCGGTCGAGGACTTGAGCGGTGTGCTCGCCGCGGCACTGATCGACTATCCGCTGGCCGTCGCGCTGGTCCGGGCTCATTTCACGGCGAACTAGCCGAGCACTCCAGCTCGCCTAGCGTTGCGGCGATGTTGTCGAATGCGTTGTGCTGCAGCATTTCCCGACCCAGTCGGCGGGCCGTCTCGCGGTACTCCGGCGTGGTCAGCACGTGCTGTACGGCGGCGGCGACGGCAGCGGGGGTGGGACGCGTCGTCCCGAGGTCGACGCCGACGCCGGCGTGGGCCACCCGCGCGGCGATCTCCGGCTTGTCCGCGGTACCGCCAGCGACCACCAACGGGATCCCGTGCAGCAGCGCGTAGTGGACGCCGCCGTAGCCGCCGTTGGTGACCATGACGTCCACCGTCGGTAACAAATCGCGGTACGGCAGGAAGTCCGTGACGTACGCGTTGTCCGGAACCCGTTGTCCCAGTTCATGATCGACGGGCCGGCCGGTGGTCGCCACGACATGCAGATCGTCGCGATCGGCGAGGCCGTGCAGGGTGGGCAGCAGCAGGTCGTCGAGGTTCTGGTTGTCCCACGTGCCCTGCGTGACGTGGACGACGGCGCGCGCTCCCGATGCGTGTGCCCACCGGTTGCGTGGCGGCGTGTCGGTGACGACCGGGCCGGTGAAGGTGACGTTGGCGGGCAGATCCTCCCGCGGATATTCCAAGGCGGGGATGGTGAACTGCAGCAGCCGGTCGGCCAGGGCGGGCCAATCCGTGAGGAACACCGGGCAGCGGCGGACACCCAGTTGGGACAGCGTCTTGTCGAGGCGACGCTGGATGTCGGCCATCAGCCCGTTGTGCACCACCCACGTCATCGGCCGGTAGCCGCGCCCCGGCTTGGGCCGCCACGCGGCCCCGAACGGCGGCGTGCTCACGCTCGAGATGGTCAGCGGACCGACACCACATGCCAACACCGGCGGCCGCGGCCCGTCGGCCAGCAGCAGCGGCAGCACGCCGGTGAAGCCGATGTCGGACAGCACCGCATCGAACGTCTCGGTGCGCAACACGTCTTGCAGCGCGTGATACTGGGCGGCGAGCGGCTCGATGAACACCGACGTGATCTCGGCGCGCCCGCTGAGCCAACGGTTCACCACTTCGGGGACCGGCCGGTCCGCGACCTGCGGGCGCAGCGGCTTCGCGGACGTCGGCAGGGCGAGCGGCTGCAGTCCGGCCTCACGGATGGCCGCGTGGTGCTCGTCGCCGGTGAGCACGGTGACGTCGTGTCCGCGCCCGCGAAGGTCGCGACCCACCATGAGCAGCGGCATGACGTGCCCGGGTATCGGGCTCGCCGCTAACAGGTACCGTCCCACGCATCCTCCTTCGACGTCCTACTGTCTTTGCCCCGTCAAGCGGTCGGCAAATCCCGAAGTTTCGAAGTGCCTGCGCGGTGGTACCTCCGCGGACATGCTGGTCGATCTGAAGAAACTGTCTCCCGTGCTTTTCACTGGTGCGGCGGCCGCCGCGATTGCCATGGCTCCCGGCGCCTTTGCCTCGCCCGTCAGCTTCCCGGCCGGCGGTCCGCCTGGATGCTATGACCTCTCTGGAGCGGGCTGTGCGGCGCCGGCGCCCGCACCCGCAGTGCCTGGCGCGTACGGCGCAGTTCCCGGCGGCCCCGGCGGGGTCGCAGGCCCCGAAGGCGCGTACGGCGCCATCCCCGGCGGACCCGCCGGTGCGGCTGGACCTGAAGGCGCGGCAGGCACCATTCCCGGCGGCCCCGGCGGGGTGGCAGGGCCGGAGGGTGCCGCAGGCAGCATCCCGGGGGGACCCGGTGGTGTTGCGGGTCCCGGCGGCGCCAGCGGCTGTGTGCCCGGCGTCGGTTGCGGTAGCGTTCCCGCGCCGTAGCCACGGCTCGCGCGTAAAGTCGACCGTATCTCGGCAGGTCGCACGAAACCGCCTCTGGTAGCGGTTATTTCGACGCTGGCAGTGGTCAGCGCCGCCGTGGTGCAGTGCGCTTCCGCCCCACCCCCTCCCGCCGCGACGCCCGCACCGCCGACCGTCGAGACGTCACCGTCGCCAACCGTCGAGCCGGTCACCGTCGCCGACCTCGGACCGAGTTGGCGGCCGGGATGCCCGATAGACCCGCGACAACTGCGCCGGGTCGAGGTCGGCTATCTGGGGTTTGACAGGCAGACGCACCGCGGCACGCTGATCGTCAACGCAGACCTCGCGGCGGACGTCGTCGCGATCTTCGACGAATTGCTGCGGCAGCGCTATCCGATTGCGAAGATCCGCACCGTCGACCAGTACCCGGGCGCCGACGACGAACTGTCGATGGAAGACAACAACACCTCGGCGTTCAACTGCCGCGACATCCCGGGCACCGGCCACTGGTCGTTGCACGCGTTCGGTCGGGCCATCGACTTGAACCCGCTGCTGAATCCGGAGGTTGACAGGGCCGGCGCGATACAGCCAAAGACCGCTGCGCCGTACACCGACCGCAACCGCACCGACCCCGGCATCCTGCACGGCGGAGACGCCGTCGTGCGCGCGTTCACCGACCGGGGGTGGCAGTGGGGCGGCTACTGGCGAAATCCCAAGGACTATCAGCACTTCGAGCGGTGATCAACCGCTGCCGTAGAGGTGCAGCACCCTGGCCGTCGCCGACGCCACATCGCCGCGCAGGTGCTGGATCGGCGGACTGCCCCGCACCAGAATCGAATTCGACAACAGCACCACGTACGTGTCGGAGCCAGGGTCCAGCCACACCGTCGTTCCGGTGAACCCGGTGTGGCCGAAGCTGCCGACGGGGAAGACCACACCGCGCGGCATCGACAGCCCCGTGTCGATGTCCCAGCCGAAGCCGCGCAGGTTCTGCCCCCTGATCGCGGGATAGCGCGGTTCCTTACCGACGGCGTTTCGAATCGCTTCATTCGCCGCGTCGAGTTGGAGATCGGTGTGGCCGGGCTGCTGCGGTGTCGTCATCAGCTCCAAAGTGGCTTGCTGCAGCGGGAATTCGCTGGGACTACCCGCCAGCCGATCAAGCAGCGCCTGCGCGAAGATCCCGACATCGCGAGCCGTGGAGAACAGTCCGGCGTGCCCCGCCACTCCGCCCATGCGCCGCGCCGTGGTGTCGTGCACCGTGCCGCGCAGCAAGTGGTCGAGATCGGGGTTCCGGCCGGGATCTGCTCTGCCTTCCTCGTCGTGCGCGGTCGGTGCGATGCGCGGCAACAAGTCGACGTTCCACGTTCCTTCCGAACAGGCGACGCTCTGGTTCGACGCCGGGTCCCACGCGATCGCCGCCCCTCGCAGCGTGTACGAGCCGCACGCCTTGGCGACAGGCAGGTAACGGGTCTCCGTCATACCCAGCGGCGCGAAGATGTGCTGCTGCACGTAGACGTCTTCGGTTTGGCCCGTGAGCTTTTCGACCAGCGCGCGGAGCAGGATGAAGTTGATGTCGGAGTAGCGGAACCACTCGCCAGGTCCGGACTCCAGCGGCGTGGTCAGCGCCCGGCGAAGGCCTTCGGCCTTGTCCGGGTGGTCCAGTCCCCACGGGTCCCTGAGGTCGACGTCCCCCGTTTCGCCCGAGGTGTGCGTCAGCAGCATCCGCACGGTCACCTTGGCGCGCTGCGGATCGTCGGCCGGGTTGAAGTCCGGCAGATACTGCTGCACCGGATCGTCGAACGCCACCTTGCCCTGTTCGTACAACTGCATGACGGCGGTGGCGGTGGCGAGCGGTTTGGTCAGCGACGCCATGTCGAAGATGGTGTCGCCGGTCATCGGTTCGGCAGGGGCGGGCAAGCCGTCGAGACCCGGTTCGCCCGCGAGCTTGCGCTGACCGTAGGCCTGCTGGAAGACGACGTGGCCGCCGTGGCCGACCAGCAACACTGCCCCGGGCAGCTTGTTCGCGGCGATCGCATCGTTGATCAGCGTGGACACCGGGGAGAAGTCGAACGTCGGGTTCGGAGCGGGCATCGGTGGCGGGGCTGCGACGGGCGGCCTGGTCGGTGTCACCGTGGTGGCCGTGGTGGTGACGTCGGCGCGCTCGGCGGTGCCGCTGGAGCACGCGGCGAGCAACGCCACCGCGCCGAGCGCTACGGCTTTACGGCTAGCGCGGGGCCGCATCCGCCTGGCTCAATCGGCAGTCGGACTTGGCGGTGAGCGTCGACGCCTTCTGCGTGCCCAGCCTGAATTCGACACCGTCGGGCCCGGCGATGTAGATGTCGTGATCGCCGGGGTTGTCCTTGAACGTCCCGAACTCGGTCGCTCCCTGTTGTGCGGCACCGTCTTTGACGATCTGCACCGCCTGCGGCCAGACGTTGTCGGGAATCGGCCCGCTGAACACCGCCATCACGTAGGCCTGCTTGCCCTTCGTCTGCGCGTAGTCGCCTCCGCAACCCACCCATGTGGTCTGCTCGATCTGCCACGTCGTGCCCGGCGTCAGCGCCGCGATGGCTGCGGCCATCTTCTGCACCGCCGCTTGGTAATCCGTCTGCGCGGTTTCCAGGGACGGCTTGGATTGCAGCTTCTGTTCGAGCTGGGTCGGGTCGGCTGATGTCACACTGGTCTCCCCCGTACTGGTCGACGAGCCGCACGCGGCGATGCACAGCGCGCCAATGAGCAAGCCCGCAGCCAACTTTCGTCGCGTCATCGCCCCGGGACCCCCGGTATCAGCGGGGGTTGCGGCGCCGGGATGGGTGCGGGTGGCGGTGGCGCCATCGCGACGTTGTCGGGCAGGCCCGCCATCACCGCGGCCAGGTTGTAGCCGGACATCCGCAACTGGTTGTCGCTTCCGAGCCGGGCGTAGTCCGAATGACTCTGAACGCCCTCACGCAACACCCCACCGGGGTCCAGGCCGGCCTGCGCCGACAACTGCGGGAACATGCCGTCGTACGGGTTGACGCCCCACCCGTGCAGCGGGGCCAACTCCGCGACGGCGGTTGCGATCGGATCATCCACACCGCGCATCACATAAGCATGCCCTGCGCTGAGGCCCAATTGGTCGGGACTGGTCAGCTCGAGGCCCGGTGATCCGTAGAACACGACGTCGTTCACCGGGTGCAGCCCTTGGGCATTGAGTTCCTGCAACGCCAACGACGACGTCAGCGACCCGTACGAATGTCCGAACAGTGTGATGTGTCCGTTCGGATTGTTGGCGCGGACCTGTTCCAGATACGACGACAAGCTGTCAGCGCCTGCGCGTGCCTGCCCGTCGCCTATGGTCGCCAACGCGTCCCGCGGACTCAGCGTGTTGAGCGGGTTGGGCGGCGGGTCGTAGCCCATCCACGCGATGGTCGCCGCGGATCCGGGCACTCCCGCGTTGCGCATCTGGCGTTCGGCTTCCAGTCGGAGGTTCTGCGCCTCGCTGACCATGCCCGGCAGGGTCTCCTGGGTGTTCGAGCCGAGGCCGGGCACGGTGACCGAGACGTTGCGCGCGGTGTCGGGGTTCCCGACCGCGACCGCCGCCAGCACGTGCTTGCCGGTGCCGGTGCGCGGGTCGAATGCGGTCAAGTAGGTCTCGGGGGCCTTCCCGAGCGCATCGTGCACCGCGTTCAGGTCACCCAGATAGCTTTTGGCACTGGTCAATTGGTCTTTGAGCTCGTTGAGCCGGTCGAACGTCGCGGTGCTGTGGTCGCCGGTGGTGTAGGTCTGCCGGGCCAGCTCGTCGATCTGGTGTTGTAATTCGTCGACCCGCGCCTGGGTGCCGGCGCGTTCCTGCTCCAGCTGCGCTTCGTTGGCGTCGCTGGCGACCTGGGTGGGCGTCAACCCCTCGGGGCCGACCGGCGGACCGGTCTGCGGGATCGGTGTCTTGCCAGTGGCCATGTTGATGGCCTGCGCCAACTCGTCGTCGATGGCGGCGGCCTCGGCCAGCAGCGCGGTCAGCTGGGGTTGCAGCTCGGCTTCGGCCAGCGCCACGTCGGTCGCCGTAAGTGTCGAGCCGGCCACGGGGACAAAGGAATTGGATGCCGCATCGAGTTCCATTCCCAGCTGATGGGCGCGGGTGCGGAGGTTGGCCAGCTTGCCCTTGAGCGCCTCGATGTCGTCGGCTGCCCGGTCGGCGGCCCGCGCCACCGCCAGCGCTTCGTTGCCGTGCGCGTCCAGGTCCTTGCGGGTCTGGCCGATCGCGTCCTTGGCAGCCGCCGACGCGTCGCCGCCCCAGGTGCCGAACGCCGGAAGTTGCGCGATGCCGTTGGCGGCTTCGGCGGCGGCCTCGGCCCGACTGCGGGTGGCGTGGAAGACCTCGCGGACGTCACCGGGGTTCCAGCGGTCGATATCGGCGACGGACAGCGTCACCGCTACAGCCCGAGATCGAGGTCGCTTGCCGTTTCGTGGTCGGTCTGCTGGTAGGCGGCCGCGCCGGTGCGCAACCCGTCCGAATGGTCGACCATGCGGCCGAAGATCGCCGTGGTGTCGGCCTGCCACTTCGCCACGGCGCCCGTCAACGCCGCCGCGGACCCGGCGGGCAAACCAAGCTGGGCCGATTCCATCCGGCCGTCCGCCTCGAAATGACGGGCCTTCATGGTGTCCGCGTGGACGTCGACAGTGGCAGCGGACATGTGCAGGTCTTCGGGAGTAACCCTGACTTCGTCAGGCACGACCTCTCCTCATGTACCGAGCAAATTGCGCCAGCAGCCAGCATAACCCGGCCGTGAGGGTGACAATGACACCAATTCGAGGCGAGGGGGCCCGATGGCCGACGTGGACTATTGCGTGGTGGGAGCCGGGTTCGCGGGGTTGACCGCTGCGCTGCGGCTGAAACAGGCGGGGCACTCGGTGGCGCTGTTGGAGGCCCGTGACCGGGTCGGCGGTCGCACCTTCACCGAAACCCGCGACGACGGCTTGTGGATCGACCGCGGCGGCGCCTGGATCGGGCCGGGGCAGGACGCCATCTACCGCTTGATGGCCGAGTTCGGGGTGCCGAGCTACAAGCAGTACGTCGAGGGCGACGCGATGATGTTCGTCGACGGCAAGAAGTACCGCTACCAGGGGACCATCCCGTTGTCGATGAACCCGTGGGCGGTGGCCAACATCGGCGCGGTGTTCCTGGAACTGACGCAGATGTGCAAAACCATCCCGGTCGAGGCGCCGTGGGCCGCGCCCAAGGCACGCAAATGGGACCAACTCAGCTGGGGCGCCTGGCTGGACCGGCACTCGTTGTCCAAGGCCGCACACCAGTTGCTCGACTCCTCCGTGGCCGGGCTGTACACGTCGGCCGCCTCGGAGATCTCACTGCTGTTCGTGCTCTACCAGATGGCCTCGGCCGGTGGGCCGAGCTTTGTGCTTGGCGTCAAGGATGCCGCCGAGGACGCCAGACCGGTCGGGGGCATGGGCGCCATCCACCGGGCGGTCGCGGCCGAACTCGGCGAGGCGATACACCTGTCGCAGCCGGTGCGCAGCATCAGCCAGGACGCCGACGGAGTGAGTGTCCGGTCAGACGACATGGTGGTCCGCGCGCGGCGCGTCGTCGTGGCGGTGCCGATCGCGATCGCGGGCCAAATCGTCTATGCACCAATGCTTTCGATGGACCGCTCGCTGCTGCACCAACGGATGCCGTCGGGAGCGGTGTTCAAGATCGCGCTGATCTATGACGAGCCGTTCTGGCGAGCCGACGGCCTGTCGGGTCAGTCGTTCGCGCCGGGTTCGATGGCCAATCTGACCATCGATTCTTGCACCGACACGGCAAGACCCGGCGTGCTGACCGTCATCACGGAAGGACCGGTTGCGCGCCGGATGACCAAGTTGTCCGACGGCGAACGCAGGCAGGCGGTGCTTGCCGCCGTCGCCGAACGGTTCGGCGACAAGGCGCGGACGCCGGTCGACTACGTCGAACACAACTGGAGTGTCGAGCGCTACTCCGGCGGCGGGATGATCAGCCATACGCCGCCTGGCGTACTCACCGAGTTCGGCCCCGCGCTACGCGAACCGTGCGGCCGCATCCATTGGGCAGGTACCGAAACATCCACTGCCATGTACGGATTCATCGACGGAGCGGTGCGCTCCGGCGAACGGGCGGCCGCCGAGGTGCTGGCGCGCGAAGCGATGACGGTGGCGTGAGCGTCAGCCCCAGAACCGCTTCTTGAATCGCTTCTGGTCTCCTTCGACGCCGGTCCACTCGCCGGACGCGTAGCTGTACGGGTGCTTGGCACCGGTGCGGACGACGTCGAGAGTGCCGTCGTGATGCTTGACGTACGCGTCACCGAACCGCATGTAGTCATCGGTGCGGCCGTCGGGAAGCGTCACTTTGACGGTCACGGTCACGCCTTCCTGACGCGCCGACGAAACGTCGGGCGGTGGTAGTCGGCGGGCTCATCTTGGTCGGACGTGCCGATCGAGAGCAGATCGCCGACGGATGTCGCATCGTTGGGTGCCGCCGCGGTCATCATCGCCTCGTGTGCGACGTCGGCGTCGGTGTGCGGGGGTACGACGAGCAGGAGGATATTCTCGCGACCGAGTCCCAGCACCTGAAGGGTGTTCGGCGGTTGCAGCCGGTACCCGTCGAGGCGGACCGCTCGACCGCCGGTGGTCAACCGCTTCGGCATCTGGGCCCATTCGGCGAGGTTGTACAGCACACGGTCGATCGCGCCGAGGCGCACTGACAGCACCGCAAGCAGATCCGGCAGTTCCACGGTGAGGTCGTCGGTCCGTGGCCACCACGCCCCGTCGACGTGTCCGGACACGGGTGCCTTGGGCTTCAACCGCAGCCGAGGCGTGCTCTCCGGTCCGTTGTCCCGGGTCATACGTGAATCCAGTTGAGCATCAGTGTTTTTGGATGATGGTGGTCGACGAGGCGTGCTCAGCCTTGGCGCGCTTGTCGGCTCGCTTCTCTTTGAGCGATTTACCGGACTTCTTGCTCATGGATTGCCGGGGAGATTTGTCAGCCATGTAGACCCCTTGCGATTGGGGGCCTGGATGGTCCCGATGCCTCGAGCGTACGCCCACTGGCGACTCCTGGCCCTCGAAGACGCATTTCCGTTGCCGCCGAACTGGTTTCGCGTTCACGCAGGGCAACGGTCCTGTCCCGGAGGGCCGCGTGTAGGCTCACAGCGAACCGTTTCGTAGCCGGCAACGTGTGCGATCCGATTCGTAAGCCGCTCAACGAACTGATCGGCCTCGAAACGAAGGAAGTCGTTCGGTGGATCACACGGTCAGGGACGCGGTTGACGGACGACGGCTGCGCAATCCGATCCGCTTGACGCTGACGTCCACGCTCGGCAGCGGTCTCGACGGAGCATGGTGGCCGCACACGTCCTCGATCGCGCGCGAGCTGTCCGACCTGACCGATGCGCTGCGCGAACCGCTGGGCAAGGTCATCGACATCAGTGTCAACTGGTCGCCGTTACAAGGTGTTTCGAATCTCGACCTGATCAACCGTCGCGGCGTCGCGGCCACGCCCGGTGAGAACGGCAGGCATCTGCGCGTCATCACCGTCACCGGCAGCCTGGCCAAGGCGGATCTCCTGGTCGTGCCGGCCGGTACCAGCACCGCTCTTGGCACCATGCTGCTGCGTCAGGCCGCCGACCTGCCCGTGTTGTACGAGCACCAGCGCACCACCGCGTTCCAGAGCGCCGGCATCATCGTGAAAGCTGCCCGCGCTCGACGTCTGCTGACCTCCCCCGTCAGCGAGGGGTGAAACGGTCGGCAGCGCGTCCGCGGCGCTTCAGCAAAGATAGGGAAACACCCGATTCCTTTCGGTGTAGTTCCGAATAGCTTGGGTTGTGATAAGCCGATCCTGTGAATTTCACCAGGTGAAGCCGCTTTCAAGATCAGAACAAGCCTTCTCTTGGACTGCGTGACATTGTCGCCGGATAGGGAGATATCTTGATGACTGGCAACTTCCCTGCTGCCGCGGTGATGGCCGCAGCCGTCGGCGCCGTCGCAGGATTGCTCGGCGGTTAGCGCGTCCACCGGTAGCAGAAAGAAAGATCATGGTCTATCCGCCGTATTCACACCATCACGCCGAGGTCGTCCCGTGGCCCGAAGACTACGGTGACCGAGATGGCAAGCGCGGGAAGCGAAGTCCCCTGCTCGCCGCTTCAATCGCCGGTGTGGTTGCGGTGCTGGTGTTGGCGGTGGGAGTGCTGCTCGGTCTGCAGTTCAGCAGGCCCGATGCCGCACCGCCGGCGCTTCCGAGCGCCGCGCCTACGCCGACCACGGCACGCGAGACCGTTGACCGACAAGCCGAACGCTACCGCGCGCGGGAAGCCGAGCGCTTGGATCGGTCGACGTACACGCCGGTGACTGCGCGGGAGTTCGCGTTGATGGCGAAGAACCCCGACGCGTGGGCGGGCCGCAAGATCGTCGTCTACGGGGTGATCACACAATTCGATGCGGCAACCGGCGCGACCGCGTTCCGCGCCGACACGGGCCCTGCGCCGATGACGGACCCGTACGACTATGAGCAGAACACGCTCGTCACTGCACGCAATGCGCGCATGGTCGCCAACTTCGTCGTGAAGGACGACGTGACCATGTTCGTCGAAGTCGAGGGTGCCGTGACATACGACACCCAGATCGGCGGAAAGACCACGGTCCCATCGCTTTTGGCCAACATCGTCGAGACGACGAAGATCAGTTCACCGCCGCGGACCTTGACTCCGACACCTGTGACGCTTCCCACCAGCGACGTCAGTGGAGCACAACTGCGCGCCATCGCCGCGGGCGACCAGCCGATGGTCGTCAACGCCGTCGAGGACCGCTGGGTACCGCAGGTGAGTTCGAAACGGGTCGGCATGGTCGCCGAAGGCGCCACGTGGACAAAAGAAATGATCTTGGCCGATCATCAACAGCTCCGAGCTCGCTACCCCAACGTTCGGCTGCTGTGGTCAGGTAGTTGGTCGACGTTCTCCGAATCGGACTTCTGGGTGACCATCGTCGGCACCGGGTTTCCGACCGCCGATCAAGCCCTGGCCTGGTGCACGAGTAGCGGCCTGGACCGCGATCACTGCTACGCCAAGTTGATCAGCACCACCCATGCCGTCGAGGGCAGTACGGCGTACAACAAGTAGCCGCTTAGGCGGCGGGGTTGAAGTCCGACACGTCGGCCGCCACGTTGATCGAGTCCGCTACCGTCGGCGCGCACGGCGCACACAGCCCGTTACCCCATGTCGGATACCCGCATGCCGGACAGATCGCCAACGCGCTGCCCTCAGCAGGAATATTGATCGCCACCGCCGTCCCTTTCGCCCGGTGGAAGGTATATAACCCCGGGCGGCGAAATCAAACCTGAAGTGTCGATCCGGTCCGCGGTCAAGGCGGCCGACCTACGCTTTTGTCATGGCCGGTGATGTTCACCACCGGCTGGCCCGCCTCCTCGGTGATCTAGCCGTCGACATGCAGGCGCAGAGTGGCACCGCGGACACGCTGCGCGCGATCGTAGACGCCGCCGCGCACATCGTGCCCGGCGCGCGGTGGGCGGGCATCTCGACGATTCACGGACGCCGGGTCGTCGCCGAGGTCCCGACCGACCCGATCGTCGCCAAACTGGACGACCTGCAGTCCGAACTCGGCGATGGACCGTGCCTGACGGCGCTGCGGGAGCACCACACCGTCCACATCGCCGACATGACGACGGACGGCAGGTGGCCTCAATTCGCGCAGCAAGCAACGGAGTTGGGCGTCCGCAGCCTGCTGTCGTTCCAACTATTCGTCCGCTCGGAGAACCTCGGCGCGCTGAATCTGTACGCAGGCGAGCCCGACGTCTTCTCCGACGATTCGGTGGATGTCGGCACGATCCTCGCCCAGCACGCGGCCGTCGCCATGATCGGTGCCACCGCGGAGACGAACTTCCAGGCCGCACTGGCCAGCCGCGACGTCATCGGACAGGCCAAGGGCCTGCTGATGCACCGCGACCACCTGACCGGCCTGCAAGCGTTCAACCTGCTGGCCAAGGCGTCCAAGGAAACCAACATCAAGCTCGTCGACGTGGCGCGCTGGCTCGTCGAGGAGCACGAGAGCGCAGTGACGGGCGACTGATCCTGCCCGCTAAGGGGTGGCCGACTCCGCGGTCTGTTCTGCCGGTAGCGCACCCGACGCCGGTCCCGGCGCCACCGAGTCGACCATGTGCGGCACCGGTCCCGGCACGGTGGGTCCCGCCATGTGCGGGATCGGTCCCGGGGCCTCCGCACCGTCCAGATGCGGTACCGGCGTTGCGGCAGTGGCGGATTCGTCGGTTTCGCGGTTCACCCGGACCGGCACTTCGGCGACGGTCGACGGCGCAGGTGTCTCGCTGACCGGGGCGGCCGCCTCCACGGCGGGGGCCGGTTCGACGGGCGCGGGTTCGGCCGGAGCCGAGACTTCCACGGGCGCAGGCGGTTCGGGTGCCGGCGCGGGCAGTGCCGCGCCGCGTCGCCCGTCGACCACGACGCCGTCCTTCGCACTGCGCACCAACGTCGCCCACCCGCCGCCGTCTTTCGGCGCCCCGATGCGGCACGCCACCTTGCGGCTGCCCGCCGCCCATCCGGCCGCATCGATCGGCTGAGAGCGCACCGCCAGGCCAGTGTCGGTCAGCGGCACCGGCGCCAGGTAGGCCGACGTCGCTGCGCCACACACCTCACGCAACAGCGTGTCCTGAGTAGCGGTCGATGGTGCCGATTGGCCGAAGTGGGCGGAAAGGTCCACTGTCCCAGTGACTTCCAGCGCGTGCGGCAGACCGCACTCGACCGCGACGTCGGTCGTCTGGCCGTCGCGGATCCCTAGGCAGGTGCCTGTCGGCCAGATAAGCGACTGGTCCTGATCGACGACGCGGCCCTTGAATGGCACCGACGCGACGCCGTTGCTCGGCAACTGCAGGCCGCACATCGTCTGGCCGGACACCGATACCGCTCCGACGACGAAGCGGCCATTCGGGTCGTAGCGTGTCCCGAGGCTGCGCTCGACCGCTTGCGCGCAAGCCTGCTCGTCGGCCGCGGCCTCTGAACTGACGACCTCGAAAAGGTGCTCGCCGGAACAGTCGACCCGCGATGCGCGATCCGGCTCGCCGGGCGGCCACGTCAGGCAGTCCCCGCCCGCCGCGGCGGTCGGGGAGTTGGTTGCCGAGCGGTCGGTCATCTGCACGATCACGGCGACCGACGCGACCACGACGCCGATGGCCACGACGATGAGCAGCAACTTCAGCATCCACAGCGGTATGTCGGCACGCGACTCGTCGCCAGCTTCCTCCGCCGCGTGCACCGGGACCAGGTCGGTGGACACCTCGTCGGGCCAGCGCTGCCTCACAGACATCCACCGATGGGAACACACGAAATGTCCCGCTGCATGGCAAAGCAAAGATCTGTTATCGAACTTTCAGTTCGTTGGCCTGCCAAGATGCCACATTTGACGGTCCCGTCAGCAACATGCCTTTCGATTGCTGACCGATTTCAGAATTACATCGATGTATAGCGACACGGTCACGGATGCATACCTATCAGCACATCAATGATCACTTCGACCTCACTGATCACTACTGTCACAACAGTCGACTCCTGACGTCCAAGCGACGTCATGCCCCCTCGAAAGGTGTGTCATGTCGCCGCGTCCGCGAATTGCCCCGGTATCGGTGGCGTCCGCGATTGTGCTTTGTGTCGGGATCGGCGTCGCGGCGCCGGTGAGCGCCGAGCCGTGCACGGATGCGGCGGCGGCCGGCCAGCCTCAGGTCGAGGCGCCTGCCCAACCGCTGCCCACCAACGGCGGACCGCCACGAGGGCACCGACCCGCCTATGCGAACACCGCAGCGCCGCTGCCCAAGATCGGGCCCATCACGTCGGCGGTGATGAACCTGATGGGTCAGCGCTCCGCGCGCCTGCAGCAGCAAGCCGCTGTCGCCCCGCCGCCGCCTCCTCCGGCCGCGGCCACCGAACCGGCGCCACCCGTTGCGGCTCAACCGGTTCCGGAGGCTGCTCCGGCACCGCCGCCTGCGGCGGCACCTTCCCCGCCGGGGACGTCGCTCGTCGGCTGGGTGACCGGGCCGGAGAGCCCGAACAACACGCTGTCCCGGTTCGCCATCTCCGGAACCGACCTGGGCATCATGTGGGACAACGGATCTCACCAAGTGCTGATGGCGTTCGGCGACACCTCCGGCTATTGCAGCGTTCCCGGTCACCAGTGGCGCTACAACGTGCTGATGCGCAGCCAGGACGGCTCGCTGTCCAACACGGTCAGTGTGGCGAACTCGCCATTGTGGGCGCGGGGTATCTCGAAGCAGATCATCAACAGCACCAGATGGGCGCCCGACGAGACGGGCATCATTCCGACCGCAGGCATCTCCGTCGGCGGCAACCAGTACGTCAACTACATGTCCATCAAGAGTTGGGATGCCAACGGCGCGTGGACAACCAACTATTCGGCGATCGCGGTGTCACCGGACAACGGTGAGCGGTGGGGCGTCTACCCCGGGTCGGTCCGCACACCAAGGCCCGACGCGATTCCCGGCGCCCGGCACGTCGCGGGTAACGAGAATTTCCAGCAGGGGGCGTTCCTCAAGCCCGGTCCCGGCGATCCGTACATCTACTCGTTCGGCACGCCGGCGGGCCGCGGCGGATCGGCGTACGTCGCGCGTGTCGCGCCAAGCGCGATCGCGGACGTGACCAAGTACGAGTACTGGAACTCCGACCAGAACGCCTGGGTGCCAGGCAATCCGGCGGCGGCGACGCCGGTGGTTCCAGGTCCGGTTGGCGAGATGTCGGCCCAGTTCAACACCTACCTGAGGCAGTACCTGATCATGTACTGCAACGGCATGAACGACGTGGTGTTCAGGACCGCGCCTGCACCGCAGGGGCCGTGGGGTCCGGAGCAGATGATCGTGCCGTCGATGCAGTTCCCCGGCGGCATCTATGCACCGTTCCTGCATCCCTGGTCGACCGGCAGGGAGCTGTACTTCAACTTGTCGGAGTGGACGGCCTACAACGTCATGTTGATGAAAACTGTTCTGCCGTAGCTAGAAACCGACCGCCTGCCCGTCGCGTCTCGGGTCGCTGGCCGCGACATAGCCGTCGTCGAGTCGCCAGATCGCCTGGCAGCTTCCGAACTGGTTGTAGTCGTCGACGGTGACGAGGTCGTGTCCGCGCTCGCGTAGTCCGTCCAACGTGGCGGGCGGGAATCCGCCCTCGACGCTGACCTGCTGTCCGCCGATCCACCGGAAGCGTGGACCGTCACAGGCCGCCTGCGGGTTCTGCCCGTAGTCGGCGATCCGGACCATCACCTGAACATGGCCCTGTGGTTGCATGGTGCCGCCCATCACGCCGAAGCTCATCACGGGCGCACCGGCTTTCGTCACGAAGCCGGGAATGATGGTGTGGTACGGGCGTTTTGCCGGCCCGACCTGGTTGGGGTGCCCAGGCTCGGCGACGAAACCCGCGCCGCGGTTCTGCAGCGAGATGCCGGTGCCCGGCACCACCACACCGGAGCCGAAGCCCATGTAGTTGGACTGGATCATCGACACCATCATCCCGTTGGCATCCGCGGCGGTGAGGTACACCGTTCCGCCCCGGGGTTGGCCCGCCACAACGGGTTTCGCGCGGTGTCGGTCAATCAGCTCGGCCCGCTGCCTCAGGTATTCTTTGTCGAGCAACTGCTGTGTGGTGACCGCCATGTGGTCGCCGTCGGACACGTAGGCGAGCGCGTCGGCGAAGGCAAGTTTCACCGCCTCGATCTGCAGGTGCACGCTGTCGGCCGAATCGACGGGCAGCGAAGCGATGTCGAAGTGCTGCAGGATGCCGAGCGCGATCAACGCGACGATGCCCTGGCCGTTGGGCGGAATCTCGTGCACCGTGTAACCGCGGTAGTCGCCGGTGATGGTGCCGACCCAGTCGGCGCGGTGTCCCGCTAGGTCGGCCACGCGCAGCGCGCCGCCGTTGGCCGTCGAATGTGCTTCCATCGCCTCGGCCAGTTCACCGCGGTAGAAGGCTTCGCCATTCGTCTCGGCGATCTTCTCCAGGGTGGCGGCGTGCTCGGGCAATCGGAACAGCTCGCCGGGTCGCGGTGCCCGCCCGTCGGGCATGAACGCTTCGGCGAACCCTGGCTGTCCGGCGTACAGCTGCACCTGCGCGGCCCACTGCCCGGCGACCGTCGGCGACACCAGAAAACCGTTGCGGCCGTAGTCAATCGCGGGCTCGAACAACCGGGCGAAGGGCAGCCGGCCGAACTTCGCATGGAGCTCCGCCCACGCCGACACCGCCCCGGGCACCGTCACCGAGTTCCAGCCCATTGCGGGCACGGCGCCCTCGGTGAAGTACTCCGGTGTCCACGCCACCGGTGACCGGCCGGACGCGTTCAACCCGTGCAGTTGCTGTCCGTCCCAGACGATCGCGAACGCATCCGACCCGATGCCGTTGGACACAGGTTCTACCAAGGTCAGTGTGATCGCGGTCGCAATGATCGCGTCAACCGCGTTGCCGCCACCGGCCATCATCCTCAGACCGGCCTGCGCAGCCAACGGTTGTGAGGTCGCGACGATGTTGCGGGCCATCAGCGGTTTGCGCGGCCAGGCGTACGGCAGCTGCCACGAGAACGGAGGAGTCATCAATTCCTGACGCTATCAAGCGCTTCGGGCCGGACGCTGTAGCGTCCGGCCCGAAGCGGTGAGCGGGTTTCTAGTGGTGAAAGATCAGCGCGCCTTCGGCCCCACCGAACGGCTGCTGCTGCTGGGCAGCTTCGTGAGCGGCGGCACCGGGAGTGGCTGTGATCTCGGTGTTGCCATTGTTTTGGTGCACGGTTGCATCCGCGGAGGCGAGCGGCGCCAATCCGATCGCGGCGGCAAAGGTAGCGATCGCCAGCGGTGCGGCGTAACTCAGTTTCATTTCTTCTCCTTCAGGCTGACGTGTTCCATGTTGCGCCGTTGTTAATTCAATGTCGTCACGGTGAACGCCCAAACCGCCATTCCTGCTAGCCGTAAATGTGACCCGGTGTGACGCATAACTCGCCCCGAATGGGAATGAACCCCTTGGGTTTATCCCCAGACCCGAATTCATCCACAGGCGCGGTTTTCGGATGGGCATCTTGTCGTGGGTGGTGGTGATGATGGGGTCATGTTTCCGATTCCGTCTGCTGCTTCGTTCGACGGTCCTGCGGTGTCTCGCAGCGACCGTCTGGAAGTGCTGTACGAGGAATTGGCCGAATTGGCGGGGCAGCGCAATGCCATTGATGGGCGCATTGTGGAGATCGCCGCGCAGATCGACCGGGACAACCTGTGGGGGGCGACGGGGGCGCGGTCGGTGGCCGCGTTGATGGCCTGGCGACTCGGACTGTCGTCGACGACCGCGCACACGATCACCACGATCGCCGACCGCAGTGAGGAGTTTCCCCAATGCACGGCCGCGATGCGGGAAGGCCGGCTGTCGTTGGATCAGGTCGGGGTGATCGCCGCCCGCGCCGGTGAGGGATCCGATGCCCATTACGCCGAGTTGGCGGCGGTGGCCACGGTGAGTCAGTTGCGCACGGCGGTGAAGTTGGAGCCGCGCCCGGATCCGGATCCCACGCCGGCGCCGCAAGCCTCGTTCAGCAAAACTGCGGACGAGACGTGCACGAAGTATCGGATCACCCTGCCCACCGATCAGGCCGCCACCTTTGATGCCGCGCTGGCCTCACACCGGGACGCGTTGGTCAACGAGTACAAACACGACCACCGCGACAGCACCCAGGAAGCGCGCCCGCCGCTACCGACCAATGCGCAAGCCTTCATGCGCCTGGTCGAGGCCGGCTGGGACGCCGATGTGGCGGCCCGCCCGCACGGCCAGCGCACCACCGTGATCGTGCACCTGGATGTCGAACAGCGCATCGCCAACCTGCACCTAGGTCCGCTGCTCTCCGATGCCGACCGCCAATACCTCACCTGTGATGCCACCTGTGAGGCGTGGTTCGAACGCTGCGGACGGCTCGTCGGCACCGGACGCACCACCCGCACCATCAACCGGCGACTACGCCGGGCGTTGGAACACCGCCACCCCACCTGCGCGGTCCCCGGCTGCGGGGCCACCCGGGGACTGCATGCCCACCACATCATCCACTGGGAAGACGGCGGGCTGACCGAGTTGGACAACCTGGTGCTCGTTTGCCCGTACCACCACCGCATGCACCACAAAGGCGAGATCACCATCACCGGGCCCGCCGAGGCGCTCGTCGTCACCGACAGCGACGGCACCCCACTGACCTCACGGTCGCCCACCCAACGGCCCACCACCCGACGTTCCACCCTGGACCGGACCGCTGGGCGAACGCGCCGACTGGTGGTGGTGCAACCCCTACGAACCCCAACCACCACCCAGCGACAACTAACTCAAAGTCGCTCACAGGCGGGCACTTTCGAAATGGTCACTTGGTCGCGGCAGAACGGTCGCCACGTGCCGGCTGCCCGGCGGCGAGCCGTTCCCGCTGCGGAACCACCACATACTTCGGGTCGCGTGTCGATTCCACGCCCGCTTCGAAGACGCCGAACCGCTGTAATGCGCTGCCGGCCAACAGCGCCAGGCCCGACGCCACCGTCACCGCGCGGTGCCGGCTCACCGCCGCACCGAGCGCTCCTCCGACGGTCAGATACTCCGACCACTGCCGCAATCGGTGTGCCTTTCCGGTCGTGTAGGCCTCGGCCGACAGCCCCAGCCGCTTCTCCATCAACCGTGACGCCGCCACCTCCAAACCCGCGCCGGCGACTGCCATCCGCCGTGCCGGGCCGGACTCACCGTGCGGCGCGACCACCATCCCCCAACCCCCACCGCTTGCCGCCGCCGAACCGGTGAACACGAACGGCAGATACGGATGCGCCTCGCGCCACGCCGGAACGGCGGTCTGCGACAACAGCACTGCCGTATACGACGCCACACCCGGCCCCGTCGCCGCCGCCCACACACCGGCCGGCCTGGCCAGCCACCACACCAACCGGCCCAGCCGGCTGCGCCGCATCCGGCCCGGCATCAGTTCGGCCACACCCGCCAACCCCGCCCCAGGACCGTACGCCGACAAGATCCACGTGCCCATGCTCATCGGCGAACTGGGTTTCGCCACCCGCAGCATGTGATGGAACCGCTCCGGACGACCCAGATCCGCCACCAGGAAGTACAAGCTCGCCACGATGCTGAGCAACGCGCCCACCCGCGACCCGCGCCGCAGCCCCGGCCTGCCTGTCACGTCGGCGCCGGCGGCCAGCAGCGCCGAACCCGCCGACCATCCGCCGCAGAACAAGTACGCCGCGATCATCCAATTCCACACGGGCGGTTTGAGAATCGGCCGCCCGTAGTACGAGCGGAACTCCGCCCGCGGCACCGCCAGCTGTTCCTTCATCGCTTCCCCACAAACGCCGAAACCGCCAACCCGACCAACGCCGACGCCGCCATCCCCGCGTATTTCCACATCGCGGCGGCGTCCCGCGTCGGCACTACCGGGTCCGGCGGCAACCCGTACACCTCCGGTTCGTCCAGCAGCAGGAAGAACGCGCCGTCGCCACCGACGCCGTCGTTGGGGTCATGTCCGTACAGTCGCGCGGAAGTCTCTCCGCGCGCATGCAATTCCTCCACCCGCAGCGCCGCCCGCTCACGCAACTCATCCAGCGGCCCGAACTGGATCGAGTCCGTCGGACACGCCTTCGCGCACGCCGGCTCGAGACCATCGTGCAGCCGGTCGTAACACAGCGTGCACTTCCACGCCCGGCCGTCGCCTTCACGCCGTTCGATCACCCCGTACGGGCAGCCCGACACGCAGTAGCCGCAGCCGTTGCAGATGTCTTGCTGCACAACGACTGTGCCGAACTCGGTGCGGAACAACGCGCCCGTCGGACACACATCCAGGCAGCCCGCGTGCGTGCAGTGCTTACACACATCGCTGCTCATCAACCACCGGAAGTCGGTGCGCGTTTCTGCGCCGGACACATCGCCTGGGCGCTCGAAGCCCGGCATGCCGAGGTCAACTTGCGAGGGTTGTTCGATGAACGCTACGTGCCGCCACGAGTTCGCGCCGAGCATCCCGGTGTTGTCGAACGACATACCCAGCAGGTCGAACCCGTCGTCGGGCACCCCGTTCCATTCCTTGCACGCCACCTCGCACGCCTTGCACCCGATGCACACCGACGTGTCGGTGAAGAACCCGACCCGCTCCGGGTGCTCGGAATACCCCGCATTGCCAGCCGGGTCAGCGAGCGGTCCGTAAAAGCTGTTGTCGCTCATGGGTTTTCCTCGGTGTGCTCGGTGGACAGCCCGGTGGTGTCCAGATCCGTGCCTGTCGCGATCGTGATCCCGGCCCGCTCCCGGTACATCGCGACGTACTGCAGCAGCGCGGGCCCACGCGGCCGCCGTCCCGGCTGGATGTCACACGTGGCGACCTTGCTCTCCTGGATGAACACGTTGGGGTCGACCACGACGCCCAGCAGATCGTTGACCACGTCGCCGTCGATCAGCCCGACGTTGCCCCAGTGGTACGGCATCCAAATCTGGTGTACGACATGGTCTTCGATGCGCAACGGCCGCATCCGGTCGGTCACGAACACGCGCGCGTCCACCGCGGTGCGGCTGGTGATCACGTGCGCCCAGTCCATGTGCGACAGGCCCCGTTCAGCGGCCAACTCCGGTGACACCTCGACGAACAACGCGGGCTGCAGCTCGGACAGGTACGGTAGCTGCCTGCTCATCCCGCCCGCGGTGTGGTGCTCGGTCAGCCGCGCGGCGGTGAACACGTACGGGAACACCTCGCCGTGCGGTTCCGGGGGTGACGGGTTGGACGGGTTGTCCGCGCGCCCGTACACCTTGCGCGCCGGGTTGCCCTGCTGCTTGTAAAGCGCGTTGCGCACCGGTGATTCGTGCGGTTCGTAGTGCGTGGGCAGCGGGCCGTCGAGCACGCCGCCCGGCGCGAACAACCACGCCTTGCCGTCGGCCTGCATGATGAACGCGTCGTCGCCGCGCAACGCCGCCACCCCGATTGCGTCGTCGTCGGGCCGGTAGTCCGGCGGTTTGGTCTTCTCGAAGTCGGGGACGTCGTCGCCGACCCACTCACCCTTTTCGGGGTCCCACCAGATCAGCTTCTTGCGCTCGCTCCACGGCCTGCCCTGCGGATCGGCCGACGCGCGGTTGTAGAGCACGCGCCGGTTCATCGGCCAGACCCAGCCCCACTCGGCGTCGTCGTTCGGTTTGCGCCGCGCCGACTGGTTGACCTCGTCCTTGTACACCCCGCTGTAGATCCAGCATCCGCACATCGTGGAGCCGTCGGCCTTCAACGACATGTAGTCGTCGACAGCCCGCCCTGTCGTCAGGTCGACACCGCTGATGCGCCGCAGCACGTCTTCACCCGACGGTTCGTCGCCCTCCAACTGGTAGTCCCAGGAGAGGTCGAGCAACGGGCGGTCCCGCTCGTCGGTCGAGTCGGCCAGCTTCTCCCGCAGGATGCGGCCGAGGTGATAGAAGAACCACAACTCCGAGCGGGCGTCGCCGGGCGGTTCGACGGCCTTCTCCCGCCACTGCAGCTTGCGCTGCGTCTGGGTGAACGTGCCCGCCTTCTCGACGTGCGACGCCGCGGGGAACAGGAACACCTCGGTGCGGCAGGTCTCCGGCGACATCTCGCCGGTCTCGACCTCCGGACCGTCCTTCCAGAACGTCGCGCTCTCGATCTCGACGAGGTCGCGCACGACCAGCCAGTCCAGGTTGGCCATGCCCAACCTTTGCAGCCGGCCGTGCGCCGACCCGACGGCGGGGTTCTGGCCGAGCAGGAAGTAGCCGAACACCTTGCCGTCGACCATGTCCATCACGGTCCGATACGTCCCGTGGTCGCCGTTGATCCGCGGCAGGTAGTCGAAGCAGTAGTCGTTCTCGGCGGTCGCTTGCTCGCCCCAGTACTCCTTGAGCAGTGAGACCATGTAGGTATCCGCGTTTCGCCAGAAGCCTTTCTGGTTCGTGCTCATGATGTCGTCGAGGTAGTCCGACAGCGTCTCCTGCCCCGCGTGCGGCATCGCCAGGTAGCCGGGCAACAGGTTGAACAGCGTCGGCACGTCGGTGGAACCCTGGATGCTGGCGTGGCCGCGCAACGCGAACACCCCGCCGCCCGGCCTGCCGATGTTGCCGAGCAGCAACTGGATGATCGCACCGGCGCGGATGAACTGCGCGCCAAGCGAATGCTGCGTCCAGCCGACGCTGTAGACAAGCGCCGCGGTCCGTTCCCGGCCCGAGTTCTCCGCCCACGCCTTCGCGATCGCCAGGAACTCCTCGGCGGGCACACCACACACCCGCTCGACCATCTCCGGTGTGTACCTGGCGTAGTGCCGCTTGAGGATCTGATAGACACAACGCGGGTGCTGCAGCGTCTCATCTGACGGAATCCGTTGCGCCGCACCCTCTATCGGGGCCCCGCCGGAACCGTGTTGATCCGGGGCGGCGTGCTCCTTGGCACCCGAACCGCCGTACTCCGCGTCGGTCCGTTCGTACTGCCAGGTCGACGGGTCGTAGGCGGCCGTCTCGCCGTCGTAGCCGGAGAACAACCCCTCGAGATCCTCGGTGTCGCTGAACCCCTCGTCGACGAGGAACGACGCATTCGTGTACGCGGTCACGTACTCCCGGAAATCCAGTTCGTTGGACAGGATGTAGTTGATCACCCCGCCCAGGAACGCGACGTCGCTGCCCGCACGCAGCGGCACATGGCGGTCGGCGACCGCGCTGGTGCGCGTGAACCGCGGGTCGATGTGCACCACCCGCGCACCGCGCGCCTTGGCCTCCATCACCCACTGGAACCCGACCGGATGGGCCTCGGCCATGTTCGAGCCCATGATGACGATGAAGTCGGAGTTGGCGAGGTCCTGCTGATAATCCGTCGCCCCGCCGCGACCGAAGGAGGCTCCCAGACCGGGAACCGTGGCGCTGTGTCAAATACGGGCTTGGTTCTCGATCTGTAGCGCGCCCAGCGCGGTGAAGAGCTTCTTGATCAGATAGTTCTCTTCGTTGTCCAGCGTCGCGCCGCCGAGGCTGGCGATGCCCATGGTGCGGCGCAGCGTGTTGCGGTCCTTGTCGAACTGCTGCCAGCCCTTTTCGCGGGCGTCGAGCACCCGGTCGGCGACCATGTCCATCGCCCGGTCGAGGTCGATCTCCTGCCATTCGGTGGCATACGGCGGGCGGTAGCGCACCTTGGTCAGCCGCTGCGGGCCGGTGACGAGCTGCTTGCTGGCAGAACCCTTGGGACACAAGCGGCCTCGCGAGATCGGGCTGTCAGGGTTGCCCTCGATCTGGACGACCTTCTCGTCCTTGACGTACACCTTCTGCGCGCAGCCGACCGCGCAGAACGGGCAGACCGAATGCGCGACGCGGTCGGCCTCGGCAGTGCGCGGCGTCAACGTCAAGGAGCGCGTGGATTGCGCGGCTTTGCCGCGGCCCAGCCGGTCGTCGCCGGTGAGCTGCCGATACACCGGCCACGACTCGAACAAACCCTTGAGGTCCATGTCGTCCTTCCTTGCCCGCTTCCCCCTCGATCAAACCACCGTCCGCGTGCTGTCGTCTTTTCGCCTCGTGATCCGCCGCGCGTCAAGCTGTTCCAGC
Source organism: Mycobacterium sp. 3519A (assembly GCF_900240945.1). Lineage (NCBI taxonomy): Bacteria > Bacillati > Actinomycetota > Actinomycetes > Mycobacteriales > Mycobacteriaceae > Mycobacterium > Mycobacterium sp. 3519A. Next base: position 207,874 of record NZ_OESG01000013.1, on the reverse strand, counting down.
AGCGGAACGGCCACGCGGCGGGTGGTGCCCAGCGCCCGTTTGGCCTCGGCGACGGTGAACGGCTGCGGCAGCGACCGCAACATGTCGGCGGCGCGGTCCAATGCGTCGGGTCCGAGCACCACACCGTCGGCGATCCGGGTGAGCCGCCCGACCCGGACCGCCGCCGCCAACTCCTGTGCGCCCAGCTTCAACTCCGCGAGTTCGTCGGCGTCGGGCGCCCGGAACGGTTCGGCGGCCAGCCACTCCTCCAGGGTGCGCAGCGCCTTGTCGATGCGCGGCGGCAGCCCGGATCCCGGTGAGCGGACGCGGCCGTCGACCACTTCGAGTCCGGTGCCGTCGAGCAGGTGCGCGACGAGGTCGGTTGACGGCAAACCGGTCCGCTGCCTGACCGTCTCCAGCGGCATACCCGCCGCCACGTCGTGCTCGGCCACCCACTGTTTGACGGCGGCTGTCATCTGCTGACGCCGCTGCGACCACCACTGCGGGTCGACGACCCAGTCACCAACGCGTTGCCCCGTCGCCTCAAAACCCATGGCGCGCAACTCATCTGCGCGTGCGCACGCCGGCGGCCTGGCACGGCCGGTGGCCAACTCGGCCGCCCGCTCCCGCGCAGCGCCGCGGCGGCGCAACGCGGGCGGTCGCACGTCGAGCACCTCGATGCCCGCGGCGATGCGATGCTCGCCCGGGTCGCGCAACAACCCGATATCGCCGACGCGCAGTGGCAGAGCATGCCCGAGCCGCAGCCGTGCCGCCGCCTCCCCGAGTGACCGCACGAACACCGGCACCGCCGCCGACCCGACGTGCAGCATCAGTTCCCGGTGCAATTCGCCCGGTTCGCGTAACGCGACGTCCAGTTCGGCCGTGTCCAGCCAGGCGCCCGGCGTGCGCAACGTGTCGCCGCGGCCAATGAGTTGGCGGTCCACCCCGCGGAGGTTGACCGCGACCCGCGCCACCGCGCCCACCTCGGTTTCGTCGCGGCCCAGCGACTGCACTCCCCGCACCGTGACGCGTCGTCCCGCGTGCTCCAGTTCGTCGCCGACGCGGATGGTGCCCGCCGCGAGCGTCCCAGTCACCACCGTGCCCGCCCCGCGCACGGTGAAGGAGCGGTCGACCCACAACCGCACATCGGCGGCACGGTCGGGCACCGGCAACCCGTCGACCAGTGAAAGTAGTTGTGCTCGAACCCGATCCATATCGGTACCGAGAACCACGGGTGCGCCGGGCAGCCGTTCATGCACCTGCGCGACGGCGCGCGCCGGATCCGCCAGGTCGGCCTTGCTGATCACCACCAGCACGTGCTGGACGCCCAACGCCCGCATCGCGGCGAGGTGCTCCTCCGACTGCGGCATCCACCCTTCGGTGGCCGCCACGACGAACATCACGGGGTTTCTAGGGGCGACTGCCCCAACGCCGGCGAGCATGTTCGCGACGAAGCGCTCGTGGCCGGGCACGTCGACGAACGCGATCTGCTTGCCGCCCAACGACGTCCACGCGAAACCGAGGTCGATGGTCAGCCCGCGGCGCTGTTCTTCTGCGAGCCGGTCGGGCCACATGCCGGTGAGCCGCTGCACCAGCGTCGACTTGCCGTGGTCGACGTGGCCCGCGGTCGCTACGACATACACGCCCGCACCGCCTGGACCAACCGGTCGTCGTCCGAGGGGTCGACCGTGCGCAGGTCCAGCAGACACCGGCCTGCCTCCAGACGCCCGACCACCGCCGGGCTGCCGAGGCGCAGCGGCGCGGCGCAGGACTCCGGCAGGCTGACCGCGGCGCTGGGCAACTCGACATTCGGCGCGCCGCCACCGCCGACCGCCGCGACACAGTCGACGGCCGTCGCGCCGGGAAGCTGGGCTGCCAGTCGGCGCGCCCGGGCACGCAACTCGGCCACGTCGGCGTCGAGCGCCTGCGCCACCGGTGGCGGCGGACCGACGAGCGTCGCCTCCAGCGCGGCAAGCGTGAGTTTGTCGACCCGCAGCGCCCGGGCCGCCGGATGCCGTCGCAGCCGCTCGATCAACTCGGCCGTGCCGAACAGCAGCCCGGCCTGCGGGCCGCCGAGCAGTTTGTCGCCGCTGGCGGTGACGAGGTCGGCGCCGTCGCGCAGCACGCTGGTGGCGTCGGGTTCGTCGGGCAGCAGCGGGTGCGGCGTGAGCAGGCCCGAGCCGATGTCGACGACCAGCGGGACGTCCAGCGCGGCGAGTTCGGTGATGCCGACGGCCGAGGTGAAGCCGCTGACGTGGTAATTCGACGGGTGCACCTTGAGCACGAAGCCGGTGTCGGGGCCAATGGCGTCGGCGTAATCGGGCAAATGGGTGCGGTTGGTGGTGCCGACCTCGCGGATCCGCGCGCCCGTCGAGGCCATCAGCTCAGGCAACCGGAAGCCGTCGCCGATCTCGATCAGCTCACCGCGGCTGACCACGATCTCCTTACCCGGCGCCAGCGTCATCGCGGTGAGCAGCAGCGCCGCGGCGTTGTTGTTGACGACGTGCACGCCACCGGCGGTCGGCACCGCCCCGGCCAGGGCGGCCAACGCACCGCGGCCCCGGCGGGCCCGGCGCCCGGTTTCCAGGTCGAATTCCACGTCGGTCGCCCCGCTGGCGGTCACCACCGCGTCGACAGCGGCTTGCGACAGCGGCGCGCGGCCGAGGTTGGTGTGCACCACGACGCCGGTGGCGTTGATGACCGGACGCAGGCTCGCCGCGGCCGCCGGCAACGCCGCGACCGCGTGATCGGCCACCTGCTCCGGTTCGATCTCACCGGCGCGCGCCCGCTGTTGCGCTTGGGCGACAATGCTTTTGACCAGTGCGCGGCCGAGTGCCCGTTCCGCCTCGACGAGCCGAGGATCGGCGAGCAACACATCGGTGCGGGGCACACGCCGACGGCAGTCGTCCATTCCACCGTTCTACTCGTCGCGGGCTTCGGGGTATACCGATGGGGTGCTGACTTCGGTGGGCCACGGCGCGCTCGACAGAAACGCGCTGGTCAAGCTGCTTCGCGGGGCCGGCGTCGAGGCGCTGGTCGATATCCGCCGCTACCCGAACAGCAGGCACAACCCCGACGTGGAATCCACCGCTATCGCCGCGTGGGCCGCCGACGCCGGCCTGGCGTACCGGTGGGAACCCCGACTGGGCGGCCGTCGGACGCTACCCGCGGGCACGCCGCTCGAGGACACCTGGTGGAAGGTCCGCCAGTTCGCGGCCTACGCCGCATACACCAGGACCACCCCGTTCGCCGAGGCGTTCGAGGAGTTGGTCGAGCAGGCGCAGCGGCAGCACACCGCGATGATGTGCAGCGAGGCGGTGTGGTGGCGCTGTCACCGCCGCATCGTCGCCGACGTGGCGGTGCTCCGCTGCTCGCTGCAGGTGCGCCACCTGATGCACGACGGCCGACTCGTCGCCCACCCGCCGTCGGAAGGGGCCAGGATCAGCGCGAACGGCGACATCGTCTGGGTGGCCTGATGGCGGAGGCGGACGGGAATCGAACCCGCCAGCGACAGGACCTGCCGCTCAGCGATTTTGAAGACCGCGCCGGTCACCAGACCGGATACGCCTCCCAGACCATCGGTGACATCATCGCAGGCAGCACACTGGAGCCATGACATACCGGTTGACCCAGTACGCACACGGCGGCGGTTGCGCCTGCAAAATCCCCCCGGGAGAGCTCGAAGAGGTGGTCCGCGGGTTGACGACGGCGGGGCCGCGGGAGCCGTTCGGCGAACTGCTGGTCGGGCTGGACGACGGTGACGACGCGGCCGCCGTGCGCATCGACGGTGACCGCGCGCTGATCGCGACGACGGACTTTTTCACCCCCGTCGTAGACGACGCCTACGACTGGGGGCGCATCGCCGCGACCAACGCGCTGTCCGATGTGTACGCGATGGGCGGACGTCCCGTGGTGGCGGTCAACCTGCTGGGCTGGCCGCGCGACGTGCTGCCGTTCGAATTGGCCGCCGAGGCGTTGCGCGGCGGACTGGACGTGTGCAACGCGGCCGGCTGCCACCTCGCCGGTGGGCACAGCGTCGACGATCCCGAACCCAAATACGGGCTGGCAGTCACCGGGATCGCGGACCCGAACCGGCTGCTGCGCAACGACTCCGGTAAGCCGGGCACGCCGTTGTCGTTGACGAAGCCGCTCGGCATCGGGGTGCTCAACAGCAGGCACAAGGCGACCGGTGAGGTATGTGCCGAAGCCATCGAGGTGATGACGACGCTGAACGCCGCGGCTTCGCAGGCGGCGCTGGACGCAGGCGCCGAATGCGCCACGGATATAACGGGTTACGGACTGCTGGGGCATCTGCACAAGCTGGCCCGCGCCAGCGGCGTGACGGCGGTCGTCGACTCCGCGGCGGTGCCGTACATCGACGGTGCACGGGATGCGTTGAAGGACGGTTATGTCAGCGGCGGCACCAGGCGCAACCTCGACTGGGTGCGCCCGCACGTCGACCTGTCGGCGGTCAGCGACGACGAAGCGCTGCTGCTGGCCGATGCGCAGACATCTGGTGGGCTGTTGGTGGCGGGCGAGATTCCCGGCGCGCCGATCATCGGTGAGCTTGTCCCTCAGCGCGAGCGCACGATCATCGTGCGCTGAGGCTGTTCACGGTCGGGCGCCAGCGGTATCGCCGCCAACCCGACGAGAAACGCCGTCAGGTGTCCGACCTCCGTGAACGTCGGCCTGACAACGACATTGGCCGTCAGCGCCGCGACCGCCGCACCTTGGCAGCGCAACCGCCACGGCGTGCGCACATATCCGGACAGCGTGCCCGCCACCCCGAGAAGGAAGTAGCTCACCCCGACGTCACGCGCCGCGACCAACCGCGTCGGCGCCCGGCCCATCCGGATCAACAGCCGCAGATACCCCTGCCCGACGTACGTTCCGACGGTGTGCGCCGCCAACCCGACGAAAAGCCAACGCCACCAACCCAATCGACATTCGGCCGGCGCGACGACGCCCGCGAACACCGGCACGTACGGCCACCACCTGCGGTCGTCGAGCCAGAACAGGCTGGTGGCCAGCACTCGGAGCGGTTCGGTTCGCAGCCGGTGCAGATTGGTGGAGTGCTCACGCTGCAGCCGACGCGAACCCCACCGGCCCGCCGATCGCTGCATCCGGGTGGTGATGAACAGGATGAGCAACCACAGGAACGTCAGCGGCGCGCGTCGCGGGCGATCAGTTGTCGGCGGCGACACGCTCCTCCTCCAAACGATCCTTACTCCGCAGCAGGCGCAACAGCGTCACCAGGACCAGGCCGCCAACCACGTTTCCGACCACGGTATAGCCGAACCAGCGCAGCCAATCGAGATAACCGAACGGCGCGTCCCCGGTGATGAGTGCGCCGAAGATCAGCAGCGAGTCGAGCACCGAGTGAAACAACTGCAAACCGGCCAGCAGAAACGCCGCAGCGACGGCGGCCGCGATCTTGCCGATCACCGCGTCGGTGCCGTGCTGCATGCGGGTCATCAACGTGATGACCATCCCGCCGAGCACCGCCAGCGCAATGTTCTGCGCCGTCATCGGAGCGGTCGCGAAATGGCCCGCCGACTCCACGACCTGCTCGTGCAGCTTTGGGAACGCGAGCATGATCAACCACATCAGCACCCATCCGCCCGCGAGATTCGCGACCAGCGTGCCTGCCCACAGCTTGAGCATCTGCCAGATGCTGGCGCGCTTGGCGACCACCGTGGTGACGGGCACCAGGAAGCCTTCGGTGAACAACTCGCTGCGGCCCAGCATCAGCGCCAGGAATCCGATCGAGAACGCCAGCCCGGCGAGCAGTGGGTCATGGGTGGCCTGCAGGACGGACAGGTACGCCAACACCCCCATCGCAACCTCGGTGCCGCCGAAGAAGCCGGTCACCAACACCTCTCGCCACGTGCGATGCAGGCGCTGCGTGCCCTCGTCGATCATGCGGCCGAACGCTTCCTCCAACTCGTCCTCGATGGGGCTGTCCGACGCGCCGAGTTGGCGCTGATTGGTGTCACTCACAAGGGCTTCCTGACGGTCGACGACTGGTGGTCGGTGAATACCCGCAGGTGCGCCTGCTATGCTTGTCTCAACGTCGGCTGTTCAAATCAACGGCTGATACGTCGTGAGACATTCTCCTCCCCCCGCGCTCATCAGCGCGATTCGTATCGCGGCGATCGATTTTGCCCACCGGCAATCTCGCCACCTCGTGACTCTGAAAGACACCCAAAAATTAGTACTCCCAACACTTTTGCCGATCTCGGCGTGTCCGAACCACTGATCGATGTGCTCGCTGCGCGCGCCATCACCAGTCCGTTTCCCATCCAGATCCAGACCCTGCCCGACACCCTCGCCGGCCGCGACGTGCTGGGCCGGGGCAAGACGGGCAGCGGCAAGACGCTGGCCTTCTCCATTCCGCTGGTGAGTAGGCTGGCCGGCACCAAGCGACGTGCGTCACAGCCGTCGGGCCTGGTGCTCGCTCCGACCCGCGAACTGGCCAGCCAGATCACCGCGACCCTCGAACCGCTGGCCGCCGCCTACCAGATGCGGGTGACCACCATCTTCGGCGGCGTGCCGCAGGGCAAGCAGGTGGCGGCGCTGAAATCCGGCGTCGACATCGTGGTGGCCTGCCCCGGCCGACTCGAGGACCTGATGAAGCAACGCCTGATCAGTCTCGACGCGGTCGCGATCACCGTCATCGACGAGGCCGACCACATGGCGGACCTCGGGTTCCTGCCCGGTGTGACCCGCATCCTGGCCGCGACCCCGAGCGGCGGGCAGCGGTTGCTGTTCTCCGCCACCCTGGACAACGGCGTCGACAAACTCGTCAAACGCTTCCTGCGCAACGAGGTGCTGCACTCCGTCGACACCGCCGATTCGCCGGTGCCCGCGATGACACACCACGTGTTCCACGTCGCGGGCGTCCAGGCCAAGAAGGAACTGGTGCACCGGCTGGCGTCCGGCAGCGAACGCCGAATCCTGTTCATGCGCACCAAACATCAGGCGCGCAAGCTCGCCAAACAGCTCACCGAGTCCGGCGTGCCCGCAGTTGACTTGCACGGCAACCTTTCCCAGCCGGCGCGCGACCGTAACCTCGCCGCGTTCTCTGCAGGCGACGTACGGGTGCTGGTCGCCACCGACATCGCCGCGCGCGGCGTGCACGTCGACGGGATCGAGTTGGTGGTCCACATCGATCCGCCCGCCGAGCACAAGGCGTATCTGCACCGGTCCGGCAGGACCGCGCGGGCCGGTAACTCGGGCGATGTGGTGACTGTCGTGTTGCCCGAGCAACGCCGCGAAACGCAGGCGCTGTTGCGTCGGGCAGGCATTCGCGTCACGCCGCAGGAAGTGACGGCCGAATCGGCCGCCGTGGATGCGGTGGCGGGCGAACGCGCCCCCTATCGGGCGCCCGCACCCAAGGCGGCGGCGCAAACGCCCAATCCGACGCGGCCGCGTCGATCGGGGTCCGCACGTCGTCGTCGCGGTCACGGCGCAAGAACTTCACAACGCAGCGCCGTCTGACCGGCCCTGCTACCGTGATGCGCGGATGTTTTTGGTACATCCGCATTTGAAATGGAAGAAGTAAGTAAATGGCACAGGGAACTGTGAAGTGGTTCAACGGCGACAAGGGCTTCGGCTTCATCACGCCTGACGACGGCGCGAAGGATGTCTTCGTGCACTTTTCCGAGATCCAGGGCAGCGGCTTCCGCACCCTCGAGGAAAACCAGCGCGTCCAATTCGAGGTCGAGCAGGGAGCCAAGGGCCCCCAGGCGGTACGCGTCTCCTCCGTGTGAGCGACCCAGACTTCACAATGGGCTGGTACGGATAACTCCGTGCCAGCCCATTGGCGTTTCTAGGCCTCCTGCGAAGGAACGGCGCCAGCGCGCATACGGGTTGTCCACGAAGCACTTTCGAGTTGCGCAGCGCGCATCACGCATTCCGCGATCTCGAAGAGTTCGGTGTCACGTTCGGCACTCGAGAACGACCTCGCGGCCGCGCACCGCATCACCATGACGCCCAGCGGCTGCGACGTCATGTGCGGCACCACAAGCAGATTCGCGCAGCCGAGGCGGCCCTCGACGACCATCAGGCGCTGACGTCCCGGATGGCCGACGCGCGCCGTTTTGGGTCCGGACACGCTTTCGTAGAGTTCCCGCGGCCCCTGCACGGCCGACCAGTTGATGCAGATGTCGACGATTTCGCCGAGCGGTTTGTGCAAAACGCTGATCAGTTGGGGCAGTTCGTCAGCGAGCGACGACGTATACGGCCACCACGCCCCGTCGATGTCAGAGCCCAGATGTTGGGCGAGCGCCAGCCTGACGGGACGGGCCAACCGCCGCGTCCCGGTCAAGCCGTTCATGACGACGGCGGCGTATCAGCAGTCGAGTCAGGGCGGTCCGAGAACACGGGAGCCTGCACTGGGTCGGCAGACGATTCCTTGTTCGAAACCGCTTCGGGCACATAGGGATGCGAAAACAAATCGGACGATTCCATAGCCTGGTCCTTAACCATGTCGGTTCGGCCGAGATCGTGCGTCGGGCGAACGGCGGCCTACCACCAATCTACACCCCGACGATGTGTCAGCGAATCGCCCCGTTGATCACTGGCGAGGTGATCATGCCCTTCTCCACACCCCACATCGTGGCGATCGTGCGGTACTCCCCCGTCTGGATCACATGCTCAAGTGCCCGCTTCAGCGGTTCCGCGAGCCCCGAATCCTTGGCCACCGGCCATCCGTAGGGGGCGGTGTCGAAGATCTCGCCTGCGGGCTCCAGCACGCCGCCCGACGTCTTGACGGCGAAACCCGTCGCAGGCGAATCCGCCGACATCGCATCGACTTCCCCGCCGATCAGCGCGGTGTTCAAGTCGTCCTGGCTGACGTAGACGACCTTCTCGATGGCCGCATTGCCCGCCTCGGTGCACGCCTGGCTCTTCGCCGGAATCTCTTCGGTCTCTTGGATCGTCGCGTACTGCACGCCGACGCGCAGCCCGCACGCGTTGTCCGGATCGACGCCTGCGCCGACCTTCTGCGCCCACAGCGTGCCCGCCTGGAAGTAGGTGACGAAGTCCGCGGAGCCTTCGCGTTCCTTGGTGTCGGTGAACGACGACATCCCGATGTTGAAGTCGCCGGCGCGGATCGACGGAATGATCGCCTCGAAACCCGTCTCGCGGTAATCGGGTTTGAGCCCCAGCGTCTTGGCGACCGCGTTCATCAGGTCGACATCGAAGCCGACGATCTGACCCGACGAGTCCTTGAATTCATTTGGCGCATAAGGGACGTTGACGCCGATCACCAGTCGGCCGGTCGACTTGATCGCCTCGGGCACCGTCGCCGCGATCTCGGGCACCGCGCCGGACACCGGTGCCGGGGTCGCCGAACTCTCGGCCACGCCGGCGGGCTTGGTGTCGCTGCCCCGCGAGCCTGCCCACTGCCACACCGCGAACGTGCCGAGCGCGGCGAGTAACACCACCGATGCGGCGATCGCCAGCGCGCGCCGCGACATGCCCCCTGCCGATCGTTGTTTGGAGTGCTTGCCCGAGCGACCCGTCGACCGCACCGGCGTCTCCAGCGCACGCCTGGCCGCGGCCGCCAACTCGCCTGCGGTCTGATACCGCTTCACCGGCTTCTTGGCCATGCCCTTGGCGATCACGTCGTCGAACGCCGACAACTTCGGGTCCAGCGTCGACGGCTTCGGCGGCGGCGCCACCATGTGCCCCTTGATCTGCTGCTCGTAGCTCTCCGCGGGATACGGCCGCTGCCCGGTGATGCACTCGTAGAGCACACACGTCAGCGCGTAGATGTCGGCGCGCGGATCGATCTGGGCGCCCTCGAACCGCTCCGGCGCCATGTAGGCCAGCGTGCCGAGCGTGTTGCCCGCCGTCGTCAGGCCCTTTTCCCCCGCGGTGCGGGCCAGCCCGAAGTCGATCAGGTACACGAAGTCGCGCTCGGTGATCAGGATGTTCGACGGTTTGACGTCGCGGTGGATCAGGCCGGCACTGTGCGCGGCATCCAACGCCGTGGCCACCTGCTCGACGACGTTGACCGCGAAGGCCGCCCCGAGCGGTTTGCCCTCGGCCTCCTCGAGCATGGTGCCGAGGTTGCGGCCCTCGATCAGCCGCATGTCCAGATAGAGTCGGCCGTCGATCTCGCCGTAACCGTGGATGGGTACCACGTGCGGGTCGCTCAGGCCCGCGGCGGCCTGCGATTCGCGGCGAAACCGCTGCTGAAACGTGGCGTCCTCGGCCAGATGATGGGGAAGTACCTTGAGCGCGACGATACGGTCGGTCTTGGTGTCGTAGGCGCGGTAGACCTCTCCCATACCGCCCCGGCCGATCAGCTTTTGCAGTTGATAGTGCCCGAATGGTGTCGCATCCACCGCTTACTCCTAGGCAGCGGCTGTCCCCGCTGTGCCGTTTGAAGCTACATCACGTTTGCCAGAAAGTCGTGGCGCTCGTCATATACAGGCCAATTGCAAGTAAGTCAACGCTAAGATGGCGGTGTCCACGTCTCAGCGGGGCGGCGCGGTTGGGTTTGAGTTTCCAAGTCTGGTCTATCCACACCTCGGTGCGCGAGTGACCGAGGAGGGGTGTGTCATGCAGTGGTTGACAGTGGCCTGGTGGCGGTGGCGATTAGCCCAGGTGCGAGGCCGTAACCCGCTGGTTCGCTCCTCTGACCGCGTCGAGGTCGCTGTGCTGGCCGTCGCCGTCGTGGCATTGCTGGCCGTCATTCCGTTCGCAGGCGCAGTCGGCACCGCGGTTCACGACGAACACGCCAAGATGTACGCCGCGCAGAAACTCGACCGGCACCGGGTCGCCGCCACCGCGACGGCCGACAGCAAGCCGAACCCTCGGGGCACCGCGGCACGCGTGGAGGCCCGCTGGCAAGCCGGTGACGTCGAGACCGCCGGGCTGGTCACCTACCACGCACCCGTGAAAGACGGTTCGAAGGTTGACATCTGGGTCGACAAGGACGGTCGGCAGGTCAGCCCGCCCGCGCAGTCGTGGCAAGCAGGCGCCGACGCCGTCGTCGCCGCGGTCGGACTCTGGTTGTGCGCGGCCGGCGTCGCAGCCCTGATGGTCGTACTGGTCAACGGCGGCCTGAGGCACGCACGGTACAACGCGTGGAACCGCGAGATCGTCGACTTGGTCCGGGAGGACGGCAGAACCGGTCGCCGGTGAATCGCGCCCCACACGCGCCGCGGTAGTCCTACCGTGAGCTCATGCCAGAACAGTCACCAGCGGTTACCTCATCGCATCCGCCTGAGCGGCTTCTCCGCGCGGTCAACCCCGCGCTGAAGTTCTTGCTGCGCACCCCGCTTGCCGGCGCCGCCCGCAAGCAGCTGATGGTGCTGAACTTCACGGGCCGCAAGTCGGGCAATCGGTACTCGATTCCAGTGAGCGCGCACCGAATTGACAACACGCTCTATGCGCTCGCCGGCGCGGCGTGGACGAAGAACTTCCGCAACGGGGCGCTCGCCGAAGTGCTGCACGACGGCACGATGAAGGCCATGCACGGTGAGCTCATCGAAGATCCCGGGGCCGTCGCGGAATTGGCGCACAAGGTCGCCGAGACCTACGGCGTCAGGCGCGCGCAGCGGATGATGGGGCTGCAGTTCCGGGACGGCCGCATCCCGACGGTCGACGAGTTCAGGGAAGCGGCCGAACGGGAACCGCTGCGGGCGGTGAAGCTGACGCCTGCCTGATGTCCGAGACCTCTGAGATCAATGTGCTCGGTGAACCGCTTCAGCCGTGCGGGACCGAGCCGATGACCGGTTTCTACCGCGACGGCTGCTGCTCGACGGGTCCGGAGGACATCGGCAGGCACACGATCTGTGCCGTGGTGACCGCGGAGTTCCTGGAACATCAGCGGTCGATCGGCAACGATCTGTCGACACCGCGGCCTGAGTACCGCTTTCCCGGCCTGACGCCGGGCGACCGCTGGTGCGTCACCGCGGCCAATTGGTTCCGCGCCTATCGGGACGAATGCGCCGCTCCGGTAGTGCTGGCCAGCACCCATGAGCGCACGCTGGACGTGGTGCCGTTGGCGGCCCTTCGGGAGCATGCCGTCGATGTGCCCGACGATCTCGGCGGCCTCTGACTTCTGGGAGGCCGTATGCGAAAGTGCCCACGTACCGAGCGACAACTGACCTGACTACGCGCGGGCGTACGCGGCGGTGAGCACACGCGGGCCGGATTCGGTGATCGCGATGGTGTGTTCAGAGTGCGCGGTGTTCGACCCGTCCGCCGACCGCAGCGTCCACCCGTCCGGATCCATCACCAGCCGATTACTGCCGCGCGCCCACCACGGCTCGAGCGCCAGCGTCATCCCCGGCTGCAGCAGCAGCCCACGCCCGCGCCGCCCGAGGTTGGGCACGTGCGGATCCTCGTGCATGGTCCGCCCGAGGCCATGGCCGCCGAATTCGGTGTTCACCCGATATCCGGCGTCGGCAGCGACCTCCCCGATGGCCGCCGAGATGTCGCCGAGTCGACCACCGGGCACCGCCGCCGCCACCGCCGCGTCCAACGCCCTGCGCGTCGAGGCGACCAGCGCCTTGTCCTCCTCGTCGGCCGCCTCGCCGACGATCACCGTCACCGCGGCATCGGCCACCCAACCGTCGATCGACACCGCGAAATCAAGACTTAACACGTCGCCGTCGCGCAACACGTAATCGCGCGGAAGCCCGTGCAGCACAGCATCATTGACCGACAGGCAGATCACGTTCTTGAACGGGCCGCGCCCGAACGACGGCGCGTAGTCCCAGTAGCACGACGTCGCACCGCGCGCGGCGATCAGCTCGCGGGCGTGATGCTCGAGCTGCATCAGATTCACCCCGGGCTCCGCCTCGGCCGACAGCGTCGCCAGCGTCTCCGCGACGAACGCCCCGGTGACTGCCATCTTGTCGATCTCGGCCGCCGTCTTCAGTTCGATCATCTGCCACATCCATCCAGCACGGTATTTTTATACCGCTATGCTAACGGCATGGTGCGTGTACCGCTGAGCCCCGAGCAGGTGCGAGCAGGCCAACGCCTCGGCGCGCTGATCAGGACGGCCCGGGCCGGACGCGACCCGGAGACCATTGCGCGCAACGCGGGCATCTCCCCCGAGACGCTGCGCAAGATCGAGGTCGGACGGCTGCCGAGCCCGAGCTTCGGCACCGTGATCGGACTGTGCAACGCCCTGGGCCTGCCGTTGCAGGATGCCGCCGACGCCTGGCACGGCACCGACGGCCAACCGATGGCCATCTAGCCGACCGCGGCGAGCAACCGCTTCAACGTCGCGAGGTGCGACCCATAGTCGCCCTCGATCTTCGCCAGCAGCGTGCTGATGCCCGCTTCTCGATACAGCTTCAGTCGCTGCTCGATCTGCTCTTGTGTGCCAACCAGATTCGTCAGCCGACCGAGGTCGAGCGGCACCGCCCGCCGCGCCTCGTCCCGCTGTCCGCTCTGCCACAGCTCGGCCACCCTGGCGACCTCGTCGCCATAACCCAACCGGGTGAACGCGTCGTTGTAGAAGTTGCGGCCCTTGACGCCCATCGCCCCGATCGTGAACGCATAACCCTCCGCATGCCTGCGCGCGGCGGCCGAGGCGGCCGCTTCGTCGTCGTGGAACTCGACCGCGACCGGCGCCACCAGATCCAGGTCCGCCAAGCTCCGCCCCGCCTGCTGCGCGCCCTCGCGCAGCGGCTCGAGGAACACCTCCGCCGCTTCCGGGATGAACGCATTGCCCAGCCACCCGTCGGCCATTTCGCCGGTCAGGCGCAGGTTGCGCGGACCCATGGCGGCCACGTACACCGGCACGTGCCTTGGCCGGACCTGCGGCCTCAGCGCCGCCCCGCTGCTGTCCGGCAGCGGCAGCGGGTAGATCTCGCCGGGATGCTCGAGTCGGTCTCCGCGGCTGATGATCCGGACGATCTCGATGGTTTCCTTGGTGGTCTCCACCGGCTTGTGGAACCGCACGCCGTGCCAACCCTCCATCACCCGCGGCCCCGACGTGCCGACGCCCAGCAGGAACCTGCCGTCCGACAACTCCTGCAGGCTCAGCGCCGACGTCGCGAGCATCGCGGGGCTTCGCGAACCCAGTTGCACCACAAAGGTTCCCAGTTTGATCGTCGACGTCTTGGCGGCTACGTACGCGAGCCCGGTCAACGCGTCGTAGCCCCACACCTCGGGCGTCCACAACGAGTCGACGCCGAGCCGCTCCGCCTCGACGGCGAACTGGATTGCGCCCGGCAACCGGGGTTCGATGATCGCGCCGACCTTCACCGGGTGCCTCGCTTTCCGACCGTGGCATGCTGCAACGGTGCGTTACCGTGATCAGCCCACCATAGAAGTGACGCAGCGCGTGCGGTGCGATCCGGCGACCGCATGGAGCTACGTCACCGACATCACGTTGTCCGAGCGGTGCTCCAACGAACTGCAGTCCACCGAATGGCTCGACGGCGCCCATCGCGTCGAGCTCGGCGCCCGCTTCCGCGGCCGCAGCCGCCACGACGCGTTCGGCGACTGGGAGACGGTGTGCGAGGTCGTCGAGGTCGACGACCAGCGCCGGTGGGTCTGGAACGTCATCGGCCCCGAGGGGGTCAGCGCCACATGGGGTTTCGAGGTGGAGCCCACCAGCGACGGCGTGTTGATCCGGCAATGGGGCCGGATGGGGCCAGGACCGTCGGGCTTGACGCCCGGCATCGCCGCGCAGCCGGACAAGGAAGCCAGGATCGTCTCCCGGCGGCTGACCGAATGGCAGCAGAACATGGCGGCCAATCTCGAGTGGATCCGGTCGCAGGTCGAGGGCGAGACGGGTCAGTAGACGCCCGGTGAACGAGCTCCTGGAGCAGTGGCGGCTGCGCAGCGACGGGGAACCGATCAGCAGGCCGGGTTCGGTGGTGCTGCCGGTGACGACGTCCGACGGCGTGCCCGCCGTGCTGAAGATCGGCGGCGGCTCCGAGCATGAGCACCTGGTGCTGCGGCGATGGGGCGGCGCTGGCGCGGCGCGGCTGCTGTCCGCCGACCCGCGGCAGCACGCCGTGCTGCTGGAGCGGCTGCATCCGGACAGCCTGGAAACCCTGCCCGACGTCGACGCGTGCGAGGTGGTGGCAGGCCTCTACCGTCGGCTCCACGTTGCCGCACTGCCCCAACTGCCCACCCTCACTTCATCTCTCGAGCAATGGATCGGCGAATTCGAAGCCTTGCCGCGCAGCGCGGCGATCCCGCATCGCCTCGTCGAGCAGGCGGTTTCGCTGAGCCGCGATCTGGTCGGCCAACCGGCCGACACCGTCGTGCACGGCAACCTCCACTACGCGAACGTCCTTGCCGCCGACCGGGAACCGTGGCTCGCGATCGCGCCGCGGCCCGCGAACGGCGATCCGCACTACGAGCTGGCGCCGATGCTCCTGCACCGGTGGGACGAGCTCACAGGCGGCATCCGCGACGGCGTGCGGCGACGCTTCTACACGCTGGTCGACGCGGCCGGTTTCGACGAAGACAAAGCCCGCGCCTGGGTGCTGGTCCGCGTCGTACGCCAGGCCGTCCGCGAACTCTCCGACACCGCCGCGCTGACCAAGTACGTTGCGCTGGCAAAAGCCGTCCAGGACTAGCCAGGATTTGCTCGGCGACGTCAATTGCGAATCGACTTCGGTTGGGTACCAACGATCTTGAACCGCAGGCGTAATCTCGCCTCAAGTGTTCAAGCAGCTGACACTGAACCAACCGCCCGTTTCGACCTCCGGACAGGATGTAACAGTGGCAGACACAACCAGCCAAGCCCAGGTCAAACCGGTCCCGCCCGCCCAGTCCAAGTGGCTGTCCAAGTCAGCGGCGCAGACCCGCGGCTCGGACAAGAACGAAGTGCAGTTCCACTACGACATCTCGAACGACTTCTTCAAGCTCTGGCAGGACCCGACGCAGACGTATAGCTGCGCCTACTTCGAGCGCGACGACATGACGCTCGAGCAGGCGCAGATGGCCAAGGTCGACCTGTCGCTCGGCAAGCTCGGCCTGCAGCCAGGCATGACACTGCTCGACATCGGCTGCGGCTGGGGGTCGACGATCGCCCGCGCGGTGGAGAAGTACGACGTCAACGTCATCGGCCTGACGCTGTCGGAGAACCAGAAGCGCCACATCGAGGACTACTGGTTCGCCAACCTCAAGAGCGACCGCAAGATGGAGGTCCGGCTGCAGCCGTGGGAGGAGTTCGAGGGCCGGGTCGACCGGATCGTGTCGATCGGCGCGTTCGAGCACTTCGGCTTCAACAAGTACGACGACTACTTCAAGAACACGTTCAGTTGGCTGCCCGACGACGGAGTGATGCTGCTACACACGATCATCATTCCGAGCGACGAGGAGATCAAAGCCAAAAAATTGCCGCTGACGATGTCCAACGTCCGCTTCATCAAATTCATCATGGACGAGATCTACCCGGGCGGCCGGCTGCCGCTGGCGTCGATGGTGAAGGAGCACGCGGTGGCGGCCGGCTACACCGTGACACGTGAGCAACACCTTCAGTCGCACTATGTTCGGACGCTGGACACCTGGGCGGCAAATCTCGAATCGAAGAAGGACGAGGCCATCGCGATCACGTCCGAACAGATCTACGAACGCTTCATGAAGTACCTGACGGGCTGCGCCGACCTCTTCCGCAACGGCTACACCGACGTTTGCCAGTTCACGTGCGAGAAGGGCTAATTGGGCCGCAAAACGAAACCTGAGGTAGAACAAAGGGGGGGTCAGTCCGTCAGCGATCGCACAGCGATCTGTCCGGAGGAGGTCGGTAACAGGTGGCCAACAGCAGCGCGAGTTCAACGCCGTTGCGTCCCAAATTCGAGGAAATCCAAGCCCACTACGACCTTTCCGATGATTTCTTCGGGACCTTCCAGGACCCGTCGCGGACCTACAGTTGCGCCTTCTTCGAGCGTGACGACATGTCTTTAGAAG
Organism: Mycobacterium sp. 3519A; assembly: GCF_900240945.1. Lineage (NCBI taxonomy): Bacteria > Bacillati > Actinomycetota > Actinomycetes > Mycobacteriales > Mycobacteriaceae > Mycobacterium > Mycobacterium sp. 3519A. The sequence continues at coordinate 190,990 of NZ_OESG01000013.1, read as the reverse complement.
ACGCGCAGATGGCCAAGATCGATCTCGCGCTGAACAAACTCGACCTGCAGCCGGGGATGACGCTGCTGGATGTCGGCTGCGGCTGGGGTTCGGTGATGAAACGCGCCGTCGAAAAGTACGACGTCAACGTGATCGGCCTGACGCTGAGCAAGAACCAAAGCGTGTACTGCCAGCACCTGCTGCAGGAGATGGATTCGCAGCGTTCGCGTGAGGTCTTCCTGCGGGGGTGGGAGGAGTTCGACGGGTCCGTCGACCGAATCGTCAGCATCGAGGCGTTCGAGGCGTTCCCGAAGGACCGGTACGCCGCCTTCTTCGAAACCTGCTTCCGCAGTCTGCCGTCCGGCGGCCGGATGGTTTTGCAGACGATCCTGGGGCATCCGCTGAAGCGCTGGCCGGACATGGGCATTCCGATCACCATGTCGGACCTGAAGTTCATGCGCTTCATCGCCAAGGAGATCTTCCCCGGCGGCGCCATCCCGTGCGACGAGGACATCGCCGAATATTCGGGCGCCGCTGGGCTTTCGCTGAAAAACACGCAATATTTGAACGCGCATTACGTGCGGACCCTCGACACGTGGGCGGCCAATCTGGAAGCCGCGCACGACGAGGCCGTCGCCGCCACGTCCGAAGAGGTCTACCAGCGCTACATCCGCTACCTGACCGGATGCTCGGACTTCTTCAACCGCGGCATCAGCGAGTTGGGTCAGTTCACGCTCGTCAAGCCCTGAGCCGTCCTACGCCGCGCCGAACACCAGCGCGACGTTGTTGCCGCCCATCCCGAATGAATTGGCCACCGCGTAGCGGTAATCGGCGCGCCGCGCATCACCGGCGACGACGTCGAGGTCGATCTCGGGATCGAGTTCGTTCAGGTTGAGCGTCGGCGGTACGACACCGTCGCGCAGCGCCTGCACCGTCAACACGGCCTCCACCGCGCCTGCCGCCCCGAGCGAGTGACCGAGCGCGGCCTTGGGGGCGTAGACGGCGGGCTTGTGGTCGCCGAACGCCCGACTGATCGCCCTCGCCTCGGCCAGATCACCGTGCGCCGTTCCGGTGGCGTGCGCTTTGACGTGGTCAATGTCGGACGGTGTCAACCCGCCCAGTTCGATGGCACGAGTGATGGCCGCGGCGGCCTGTTCTCCGGTCGGGTCCGGCTCGACGCTGTCGTAGCCGTCCGACGTCATGGCCGCGCCCATCACCCGGGCCAGGATCGGCGCGTTGCGGGCCTTCGCGTGTTCCTCCGTCTCGATCAGCAGCAGCGCGCCGCCCTCGCCGAGCACCATGCCGTCGCGGTCCTTGTCGAACGGCCTGCAGGCCCCTTCCGGGTCGCCGTTGTTGGTGGACAACAGCCCCATCTGCCAGAACGACGCGACGGGGACCGCCTCGATATGGGTTTCCACGCCACCGCAGATCGCGACATCGGCCTCGCCGAGCACGATCTGCCGCCATGCCTCCGCGACCGCGGCGGCACCCGAAGTGTCAGCCATCACCGGCGAGATGATGCCCGCCTTGGCCTCGCGATCCAGTCCGACGGCGGCGGCGGGCGCGTTGGGCATGTACATCTGCACCGCCAGCGGCGACACCGCGCGCAACCCTTTTTCCTTCCACGTGTCGTACTGCTCCGCGATTTCCTGCGTGCTGCCGAGCGCAAGGCCGATCGAGATCATCAGCCGCCGGGTGTCGACGTCGGGGGCGCCTGCGGTCTCCCACAGCCGCCTGCCCAACACCAGCGACATCTTCTGCATGTACGCGAGCCGGCGCAGTTCGACACGGCTGAGGTGTTCGTCGAAGTTCTCCTGCAGCGAGCCGCCGATGCGCACCGGCGATTCGAATTCGGGCACGAACGGCTTGTCCAGTTCGCGAATGCCGCTGTGCCCTTCCAATAAGAACTGCCACGTCTTTTCGGCGTCCGACGCAAGCGAGGTGGTCGACGTGATCGCGGTGACGACAACGTCGGCGAACCCATCGCCGGTACTCAACGGTGCCATGCCTACCGGATTCCTTCGCTTGCTAGCTGACCGTTTCGGGTGCTCCACACCAGACTAAAGTTTTTAAAAGGTGCCGACAGTCCTTCGCCTCAGCTGTTCGTCGGGTGACCCTGCGGTCGTGTTTGCTCGGTACCCGGCGTTGGGCCGGGCGAAACCGCGCTCGCGCTGGGTCAACCATTAATGCATGTACTGCATTAGTCGGGCGTAGATCGGTCTTGGACAAGCATTGATATGCCTCCTACCGTTGCTGATATGACTGCAACGATGTCCGACACCTCGCGTCTGACCGGTCAGATGCTGATCGCCGGCTCACCTGTGCGCGGCGCCGGCACGCCGATCCGCGGGTTCAACCCGAGCACCGGCCAGGACCTCGAGCCCGCATACCCATACGGCGACCAGTCCCACGTCGACGCCGCCTGCGCGGCCGCCGCTGCGGCCTTCGCCACCTACCGTTCGACATCGTCCGAGCAGCGCGCTCGATTCCTCGAGGCGATCGCGGCGAACATCGAGGCCATCCGCGACGACGTCATCGCGCGGGCCGTCGCCGAATCCGGGCTTCCGGAAGCCCGCATCACCGGCGAGGTGGGCCGTACCACCGGTCAGCTGCGGCTGTTCGCCGACGTGCTGCGTGAGGGCAGTTGGAACGAGGCTCGCATCGACCCCGCGCTCCCCGACCGGAAACCGTTGCCCCGCCCCGATATTCGGCAACGCTCCATCGCCCTCGGACCGGTGGCCGTATTCGGCGCCAGCAATTTCCCGCTGGCGTTCTCGGTCGCGGGCGGCGACACCGCGTCGGCGTTGGCCGCGGGCTGCCCCGTCGTCGTCAAGGCGCACGACGCCCACCCCGGCACCTCCGAGTTGATCGGCCGCGCCATCACCGAAGCCGTCACCGACAGCGGCCTACCCGCAGGCACGTTCTCGTTGCTGTACGGTTCGGGACCCGGACTGGGCATCGCGCTCGTGACCGACCCGCGCATCAAGGCCGTCGGCTTCACGGGTTCGCGCACTGCGGGGATGGCTCTCGTCGCCGCGGCCGCGGGCCGTCCCGAACCCATCCCGGTGTACGCCGAGATGAGCTCCATCAACCCGGTCTTCCTGCTCGGCGGCGCGCTCGCGACACACGGCGCAGACCTCGGCCGGGCGTTCGTCGCGTCCCTGACCATGGGCTCCGGGCAGTTCTGCACCAATCCCGGCCTGGTGATCGCCGTCGACAGCCCCGGCCTCGACACCTTCCTCAGCGCGGCCCGCGACGCGGTGGCGCAAGCGCCCGCCACGCCGATGCTCACGCCCGGTATCGCGGCGAACTACGCCGCGGGTGTTGATGCGCTCAGCGGCGCGGCCGATCTGGTCGTGCGCGGCGGCGCCGGCGACAACCAAACCTCCTGCCGCGCCGCCCTGTTCGCGACCGACGCGAAGAGCTTCCTGTCGTCCGAGGCCCTGCAGGCCGAGGTCTTCGGAGCGTCCAGCCTGATCGTGCGCTGCGCCGACGCGGCCGAGATGCGCACCGTCGCGGAGAACATCGAGGGCCAGCTGACTGCCACCGTGCACGCCGACGAATCCGACTACGACGATGCTCGTCAGCTGGTGCCCCTGCTCGAGCTCAAGGCAGGCCGGATCCTGTTCGACGGCTGGCCCACCGGTGTCGAGGTCGGCCACGCCATGGTGCACGGTGGCCCATACCCCGCGACGTCGGACTCGCGCACCACGTCCGTCGGGTCGCGCGCGATCGAGCGGTTCCTGCGCCCGGTCGCTTACCAGAACATGCCGAAAGCACTGCTGCCGAGCGCAATTGCCGACGGCAACCCTGACCACCTGTGGCGGCGCATCGACGGCCGACTCACACAAGACTGACCCGTAACACCGATCAAGGAGTCCCCACCGATGCACCCCACGTTTAGTGGAGTTCTGTTCTTCCCCGTCACGCCGATGACCGAGACCGGCGAGGTCGATCTCGACCTGCTGGCCCGGCATGTTGGCAGCGGCGTCGACGCCGGCCCCGGCGGTGTGTTCATCGCTTGCGGCACAGGCGAATTCCACGCCCTTGAGGCCGAGGAGTTCGGCCGCGTGGTCCAGACCGCTGTCGACGTGGTCGCGGGCCGGGTGCCCGTGTACGCCGGGGCGGGCGGTTCCGTCAACCAGGCGAAGGTGTTCGCGCGGGCGGCGAAGGACGCAGGCGCCGACGGGCTGCTGCTGCTGCCGCCGTATCTCGTGGAGATGCCGCAGGCGGGGCTGATCGCCTATACCCGCGAGGTCGCCGGCGTCACCGACCTACCGGTCATCGTCTACAACCGCAACAACGCGCGCTACACCGAAGCGTCCGCCATTGAGGTGGCGAAGATCCCGACCGTGATCGGATTCAAGGACGGCACAGGCGATCTCGATCAGGTGGCCCGCATCGTCCGCGCAGTCACCGATGCGACCGACAAGGACTTCCTGTTCTTCAACGGCATGCCGACCGCGGAAACCACACAGCAGGCCTATCGTGCGATCGGGGTGCCGCTGTATTCGTCGGCGACGTTCGCGTTCGCGCCCGACCTGGCGTTGGCGTTCTACGACGCGCTGGAAACTGGCAATGACGCGCTGGCCAACGCGCTGCTGCGGGAGTTCTTCCATCCACTGGTGCGCCTGCGCGACACCGTGCCCGGCTATGCCGTATCGCTCGTCAAGGCAGGTGTCGCGATGGAGGGCACGCCGGCGGGGCCGGTGCGGCCACCGCTGGTGATGCCGACCGCCGACGACCTGACCCAGCTGCAGTCGATCATCGCCGCGGGACGGACGGTGCTGGCCGAGGCGCTCACCGAGGTCGTATAGCGATGGCGCCCAGCCGGATTCGCATCACGGGCGCCCGCATCACGCCGGTCGCGTTCGTCGACCCGCCACTGCTCAACACGGTCGGCGTGCATCAACCGTATGCACTGCGGGCGATCATCCAGCTGGACACGGACGCCGGTCTGGTGGGTCTCGGCGAGACGTACGCCGACCAAGCGCACCTCGCCAGGCTGACGGTTGCGGCGGAGGCCATCACGGGTCTGGATGTGTTCGCTTTGAACGCGATTCGGGCGGCAATCGCCGACCGGCTGCGCGGCGATTCCCGCGCGGTCGGAACGGCGGGCATGATCACGACGGCCAGCGTGGTGGATCAGGTCCTCTCGCCGTTCGAAGTCGCCTGCCTTGACGTGCAGGGGCACGCCGTCGGCAGGCCGGTGTCAGATCTGCTGGGCGGTAAGGTGCGTGACGCGGTGCCGTTCAGCGCGTACCTGTTCTACAAGTGGGCGGCACATCCCGGTCGTGAGGCGGACGCCTACGGCGAGGCGCTCGACCCCGACGGCATCGTGGCACAGGCTCGCCGCATCGTGGACGAATACGGTTTCACCGCAATCAAACTAAAGGGTGGCGTGTTCCCGCCCGAGGATGAGATGGCCGCCATCGAAGCGCTGCGGGCGGTGTTCCCCGAACACCCGCTGCGGCTGGACCCGAACGCGGCGTGGACGCCGCAGACGTCGATGAAGGTCGCGTCGGGGCTGGCGGGCATCCTCGAATACCTCGAAGACCCGACGCCGGGACTGGACGGCATGGCGGAGGTGGCTCAGCAGGCGCCGATGCCGCTGGCGACGAACATGTGCGTGGTGGCGTTCGACCAGCTGGCGCCCGCGGTGGCGAAACAGTCGGTGCGTGTGGTGCTGTCGGACCATCACTACTGGGGTGGGCTGCAGCGGTCGCGTCTGCTGGCGGGCATCTGCGAGAACTTCGGCCTCGGGTTGTCGATGCACTCCAACTCGCATCTGGGCATCAGCCTGGCGGCGATGGTGCACCTGGCCGGTGCGACACCGAACCTCACCTATGCATGCGACACGCACTGGCCGTGGAAGACCGAGGACGTGGTGCGTCCTGGCGCGCTGTCCTTCGTGGACGGGTCGGTGCGGGTGCCGACCGGGCCGGGGCTCGGCGTCGAGATCGACGACGACGCGCTGGCGGCGCTGCACGAGCAGTACGTGGTCTGCGGGATCCGCGACCGCGACGACACCGGATACATGCGGAGCGTCGATCCGCAGTTCGAGGCGGTCAGCCCGCGCTGGTAGCGCCTATCGCCGAACGTGGGTTACCCGCACGCTCCGGGCGCCTGAGGCGTGCGGGTAACCCACGTTCGGCAGTCGACGGAGCCTAGACTGATGCAGGATCGGCACGCGATTGGCGTGCAGTGATGCGAGGAGTGCATCGGTGTTTTCACTCGCCCGGCTGTCCTGTTTCGTCGCCGTCGCTGAAGAGCTGCACTTCGGACGGGCCGCCGAGCGACTTCACATGACGCAGCCGCCGCTGAGCAGGCAGATCCAGCAACTGGAGAACGAGCTCGGCGTGCAGCTGATCGATCGCACGACACGAACCGTCACTTTGACACCGGCGGGGGTGGCGTTCCTGCCCGATGCCCGGCGCATCCTGCAGCTCGCGGAGGGCGCAGCGCAGACGGTGAAGCGGATTCCCGAAGGAGATCTGGGCACCGTCGTGGTCGGGTTCACCGCGGCGTCGGCCCACGTCGTGCTGCCCCGCCTGCTCGGTGCGGCGCGGGAGAAGCTGCCCGACGTGAAACTGGATCTGCGGGAGATGGTGACGGCCGTACAGCTCGAGGGGCTGATGAGTGGCGAGCTGGACCTGGGGATGGCGCGCCCGCCGGTGAAGCGACCGGGTCTGGTGTCGCGGCCGCTGCTGCACGAACAGTTGATCGCGGCGCTGCCGGAGGCGCATCCGATGGCGTCGCTGGGCAGGCAGTTGACGCTCAACGATCTCGACGGGCAGGACGTCATCATGTATTCGCCGGTGCAGGCCCGGTATTTCAACGAGTTGCTCATCAGCACGTTCACGATCGCGGGGGCTACGCCGCGCTACGTGCAGTACGTGACGCAGGTGCACACGATGCTGGTGTTGGTGCGCTCGGGCATCGGCATCGCGTTGGTGCCCGCGTCGGCGGCCACGTTGCATCCCGACGGGGTGGTATTCCGCTCCATCGGCGCGTTCCGGGAGCGACCCGTCGAATTGGACGCGGTGTGGCGGGGGGACAGTTCGAATCCCGCGCTGCTGCGGCTGTTGAGAGATGTTCTGCCGCAGCGGGAATGGACAACGGACGACCTTGTCGAGGATGTGGTCGGCTAGCCTTTGTCGATTCGGGCCCAGGGTCGGGCCTCCTCGAGTTCGAAGGCCAATGCCAGCAGCAGCGCTTCGCGTCCAAGATCGGCAGAGAACATCATGCCGACCGGCATACCGTTCGCGGTTTCAGCCAGCGGCAGCGAGATAGCGGGCTCGCCGGTGATGTTGTGCAGAGGCGCGAACGCGTTCCAGCTGACTGTTTGGTCGATGGTCTGCCGCGCGTCGGCGGTCGGATCGAGGTGGCCAAGGCGCGGCGTCTCGTCGGCGACCGCCGGATTCAGCACCACGTCATAGTCGGCGAAGAACTGTGCGGTGCGCCGCCGGACGGCGCGTAGCCGCATGATCGCCAGTGGAAGTCGGTGCCTGTTGTGACGGGCGTAGCGGTCCAGGCCCAGTGTCAGGTTGGTCAACCGGGTGCGGTCGAAGGTGTCGCCGAATGCGCGCTGGATACCCTTCACCTGCCAGGAGGCCAGCAGGGCCCAATACAGCAGGAAGTCGTCGGTGACGGTGGAAGGTAACGGCAGTTTCTCGACGAAGACCACGCGGTGGCCGAGTTCGTCCAACAGGTCGGCGCATTTGCCCGTCAGCTCGCGCAGTTCGGGGCTGCACTCGCGTTTGTCCGAGCGGGTGACGACGGCGATGCGCAACCGTTGCGTGCCTGACTGCCTCACGTCGCCGATCGGCGGCAGCGCCGGATTACGCCAGATGCGTTCCATTTCCCGATAGAAAGCCGCGGTGTCACGCACGGACCGGGTCAGCACCCCGTTGACGAGAATGTGTAGCGGCAACCACGCCCTGTCATCCAGCGGCAGGCGGCCGCGGGACGGCTTCAAGCCCACCAATCCGTTGCAGGAAGCCGGCAGCCGGACCGAGCCACCGCCGTCGTTGCCGTGCGCGATCGGCACCGCACCGGCCGCGACAAGCGCCGCCGAACCGGATGACGAGCCGCCGGCGGTGTAGTCCGTGTTCCACGGGTTGCGGACCGCTCCCAGCCGGGGATGCTCGGCGGATCCGCCAAGCCCGAGCTCCGACATCTGCGTCTTGCCCAGTGATATCAGTCCGGTGGTCAGGTACTGCCGGGCGCAGTTGCTGTCGGTGGCGGCGGGGCGCGGCTGCCAGGCATCCGAGCCCGACTTCGTCGGCATGCCCGCGGCGCCGACACAATCCTTGACGAAAGTCGGTACACCGGCGAAGAGTTCGCCGTTTCGACCGCGCTTCCCGACTTGGGCGCGGGCCTGGTCGAATGCCTGACACGCCAAGCCGTTGAGCGCCGGATTGACCGATTCGATGCGCGCGATGGCGGCCTCCACCACCTCGGACCCGGTCACCCGGCCGGTTTTGAGAGCCTCGGCCAGAGCGACCGCGTCCAGTTCGCCGAGAGCATCATCGGCGAAAGCGTGTACGTGCGTCATGGTTCGCCCCCCGTTGCGCAAGCCTCGCTGATTGTAAGCCGCTCGAAACGTTGCTGGGGACGTTTACTTTCCCGTTCAGTGACGTCTTCAGACTTTGCTTGAAATGACAACTAATGTCGTGCTTCAGACAGGTCTGACACCGACATCATGAGAGTTGTTCTCTCTCAACGAAAATGGGCGATCGGCGATTCGCCGAGGTGATGCGGTCTTCGCTCGTTACGCACGTCCACGGCGTGCTAGCGTGAATTCATGCTGTCGAGCACGAAAGTGGTTGTAGCCGCTGTCAGTATCGCGCTGCCACTCGGCCTCGGAACCGGGGTCGCCTCGGCGCAACCCGACGTCACCGCGGTGGTGAACACCACATGCACCTACGATCAGGTCATCGCGGCGCTCAACGCCAACTCACCGGGCGATGCCGCACAGTTCACCAGTAGCCCCGTTGCGGTGGGGTGGCTACATTCATTTCTCGGCGCACCTCGCGATCAGCGCCAGCAGATGATTCAGCAAGTGCAGAGCATCCCGGCCGCGGGACCATACACTGGGCTTGTTCTGCAAGTTGCCAATACCTGCAACCGATACTGAGGTTGCTCCTGGTCAACCCGAGGCGGCCGCCGGCATCGGCACCGGCGTGACGAGCGTACCGGTCTGCAAGAAGCTGTCGAGGTTACGCAGCGTCAATTCCTCCATCGCCGCACGGGTTTCCACCGTTCCGCTCGCCACGTGCGGCAGCACCACGACGTTGTCCATCGTGAGCAACGCCTCCGGCACGTTGGGCTCATCGACGAACACGTCGAGTCCCGCGCCAGCCAACCGGCCACCGACCAACGCGTCGACCAAAGCCGTTTCGTCCACCACACTGCCGCGCGCAATGTTGACCAGATACCCGTCGGGTCCCAGCGCGTCGATCACCTCGCGGCTCACCAATCCCGCAGTGCCAGAACCGCCGGCCGCCGCGACGATCAGCACGTCGACGCCTGCCGCCAACTCGACCGGCGATCCGATATAGGTGTAGGCCGAACCCTCGACCGCATGCCGGTTGTGGTACGAGATCACACATCCAAATGCGCTGAGCCGCTTAGCGATTGCACTGCCGATCCGGCCCAGGCCGATGATGCCCACCCTTTTGTTGCTCACCTGATGTGTCAGCGGGTAGTTGCCGTCCACCGGCCACCGACCGGCCCGCACATACCGATCCGATGCCGAGAACTGCCGCATCACGTCGATGGTCAACCCGACCGCGGTGTCGGCCACGCAATCGGTCAGCACGTCCGGCGTATTACTCACCTGAACACCACGCCCCGCCGCCGCATCGACATCCGTCGTGTCGTAACCCACTCCGAAGTTGACGACCGCACCCAAATTCGGCAGCGCCGCCATCAACTCGGCGTCGACACCGGTACGCCCCGACGTTACCACCGCCGAAATCTCGTCGCCGTGCGCGGCCAGAAACTCGGCAGGGTCGTCGGGCAGCACGTACGCCGCGTAGTCGTCCTGCAGCGTCTGCGCCAGGGACGGTTTCAACGGGCCAACCTGTAACACCGAACGGCTCATGGTCACACGGTACGGCGACCTGCGAATACCCGTCCAACCCCGAAATAGCATGGACTTATACCGAACCGGCATGACTTCTGGATTCGCGGCAACCGCACGGTATCGCAGGTCACGAAACCGGTTGTGACCTGGTTCTTTTCGACGAATGTTCGTCGCGTCGGAACGCTGTTCGGGCACTTGGGCCCGGGTTGACGCTGTTCCGAGACCGTCCTTACCGTGTGTCTGCGATCACACGGTTTATCTACATACGTGGACGCCACCACCGCAGCCCGGGAGGTTCCATGAGACGCCAAGCTCTCGCCGTCGCCCTTGCGGGCGTCACTGTGGCCGCCTCCGGCTGCACCGTCGCGAACTCCCGTCACGGCGGGTACGACACCAACACTCTGCGCATCGTTCTCCAGCAGGAGCCGCCGACTCTCGAGCCGTGCGAGAGCTCGCTGACGTCGACCGGCATCGTCGTCCGATCCAACATCACCGAACCCCTCATCGAGCGCGACCCCAACTCCGGTGATCTGCAGCCGCTGCTGTCAACGGGCTGGCGCCAGACCTCGCCCAACCTCTGGACGTTCGACATCCGCAAGGGCGTCACGTTCTCCAACGGCGCGCCGTTCACCGCGCAGGACGCCGCATTCTCCATCGACCGGGCCGTCAACTCCGATCTGCAATGCAATGTCGACGGCTACGTGTTCGGTGACGAGAAGCTGAAGCTCGACGCCGTCAACGACACCACGCTGACGGTCGGCACCGAGACTCCGGATCCCATTCTCCCCCTGCGCATTTCCTTCGTCGAGATCGTGCCGCGCACCACGAGCACCACCGAGAAGGTGCGCGAGCCGATCGGTACCGGCCCCTTCGCCATCGACGATTGGCAGTACGGGCAGAAACTGCGCCTGAAGCGCAACGCGACCTACTGGGGCACCAAGCCTGCCTTCGCCGAAGCCGAATACCAGTGGCGCAGTGAGGGAAGCGTGCGCGCCGCGATGATCACCAACGACGAGACCGACATCGCGACGGGCCTTGGCCCGGAAGACGGCGCAGGCGATCTCGGCGTGCCGTTCCAGAACAACGAGACCACCGCCCTGCGATTGCAGGCCACCGAGGCTCCGCTCAACGACATCCGCGTTCGGCAGGCCATCAACTATGCCGTGAACCGCACCGGCATCGTCAAGGCGTTGTTCCGTGGCCTCGGTCAGCCTGCCTCGCAGCTGATCCCGTCCGGCGTCGTCGGCTACAACGACAAGCTGCCGCTGTGGCCGCACGATCCCGAGAAGGCCAAGCAGCTCATCAGCGAGGCCAAGGCCGCCGGAGTCCCTGTAGACAAGCAGATCCGGCTCATCGGCCGCACCGCGCAGTTCCCCAACATCAGCGAGACGATCGAGGTGCTGCAGAGCGAGTTCACCGAGATCGGCCTGAACGTCAAGATCGAGATGATGGACACCTCCAACCAGTTGGAGTACCAGCTGCGGCCGTTCCCGCCGAACCCCGGTCCATACATCCTGATGATCATGCACGGCAACCAGGCCGGTGACGCCGCGTTCACCATGGACCAGTACATGCTCAGCGACGGGCCCCAAGCCGCGTACGGCACAGCGGAATTCGACAAGAAGATCCGCGCCGCCGAGGCACTGACGGGCCAGGCCCGCCAGGATGCGTTCGCGCAACTGTTCGCCGAGGAACCCAAGGAGATCATGCAGATGGCGTACATCGCCCACATGCGCGGCATCCTCGGTAAATCGCCCCGCGTCGACTACAAACCCAACTCCGCCACCGGTGACGAGATGCGGCTCGCCGAGATGCATCCGGCCGGGCCCGACCGCACCGCCGCCCAGTAAGGAAGGTCAGCCGCATGTTCTCCTTCGTCCGGCGCCGGATGTACACCAGCGCACTGCCGTTGATCATCGTGCTGCTCGGCGTGTTCCTGCTCGCCCGGCTCACCGGTGATCCGACCAACCTGTACCTGCCCGAGTCGGCCACCCCCGAGCAGCGCGCCGAGTTCGCCGCGAAGCACGGCTTCGACCAGCCGCTGCTCACCCAGCTCGGTGACTACTTCAAAGGCGTCCTGCACCTGGACTTCGGCACCTCGCTGCGCACCGGCGAGTCCGCGTCAGCGATGGCGTTGCGGGCCTTTCCCGCCACCCTGCAATTGGCGCTCACCACAATGCTTCTGGCGATCGTGCTCGCGGTCATCATCGGCTGCTGGGCTGCGTATCGGCCGAACTCGCTGGCTGATCGGTTCTCCAGCCTGCTGTCGATGACAGCGGCGAGCATCCCGGACTTCTGGTTCGCGATCACCGGGGTTTGGCTCTTCGCGGTGCTGCTCGGTTGGCTGCCCACCTCCGGCGTCGACAGTGGTCTGTCGTGGATCCTGCCGATCGCCACGCTGATGATTCGCCCACTCGGCGTGCTCACCCAAGTGGTCCGCGGCGCAATGGTTTCCGCCCTGTCCGCCCCGTATGTGCGGTTGGCCCGCAGCAAGGGCGCCAGCGACCTGCGCGTCGTCACCCACCATGCGCTGCGCAACGCGGCCGCCCCGGCACTGACCGTCGCGGGCGACCTGGCCGTCGGCCTGATCAACGGCGCGGTCGTCGTCGAGGCGATCTTCGGCTGGCCAGGCATCGGCAAGCTGATGATCGATGCGATCCTGCAACGCGACTTCGCCGTGCTGCAGGCGGCGGTGCTGCTGACCGCGGTGAGCATCTTCGCCCTCAACATCCTCATCGATGCCTGCTATGCACTGCTCGACGCCCGCGTCCGGGAACCCGCGAGAGTTTAGGAGACAGCCGTGAGTACTCAACTCGATCTGGTCCCGGTCAAGCCGACCACCGCGATCGTCGGCGAGCCCGAAACCCGTAAGCGCTCAAAGTGGTTCCGGCTGCTGGTCAATGACCGCGTCGCGGCTGCCGCGGCTGTGGTGCTGGGCCTGGTGTTCCTGACCGGGATCGTCGGCCCGACGCTCGTCGGCAACCTCGCCACTCACATCGACCTCGACAACTCCAACCAGGCGCCGTTCACACTCGCCCACGGCTGGGCCAACATCCTTGGCACCGACCCGCTCGGTCGCAGCATGCTCGCCCGGCTGATCGTCGCGTGCCAGACCACGCTGTCGGTCGCCGTCCCCGCCGTGCTGATCTCCGCGATCGTCGGATCAGCCATCGGCATGTGGGCCGGCTACTACCGCGGCTGGCGCGAGACCGTCGCGATGCGCGTCGCCGACGTGATCATGAGCTTCCCGTCACTGCTGCTCGCCGTCGTCGTCCTGTACGTGTTCTCCCCCAGCGCCACGAATATCGTTGCGGTGCTGGCGATCACGCGTATCCCGGTCTACCTGCGCACCGCCCGCGCCGAATCGGCCGAGCTGCAGAGCAGGCTGTTCGTCGACGCCGCCCGCACCTTCGGCGCCAGCGCCCGCTCGATCATCTGGCGCCACGTCGTCCCTGTGGTGCTGCCCACGCTGCTGACCGTCGCCACGTTGGACTTCTGCTACGTGATGCTCGCGGAGAGCTCGTTGAGTTTCCTGGGTATCGGTATCCAGCCGCCCGACATCAGTTGGGGCCTGATGGTCGCGCAGGGCCGCACCTACCTGCACACTGCGTGGTGGCTGTCGTTCTTCCCCGGCCTGGCCATCGTCATCACCACCGTATCGGCGACCATCCTCGCGGCCTGGGCCCGCATCGCCACCGATCCAGGACAACGGTGGCGCCTGACCGTCCCGCAGAAACGCCTGTCCCGCTTCACCAAGACAACGAAGGCCCTCTCATGACCGCTGTCGCAGAACGCCGGACCCGCAAGACCCTCGACGCCGACCCGGTGCTCGAGGTCGACGGCCTGACCGTCGACATCCGCACCATCAGCGGCACGGTGCGCGCTGTCAACGATGTCAGCTTCTCGGCGCGCCGCGGGGAAACGCTTGCGCTGCTCGGCGAATCCGGGTGCGGTAAGTCGATGACGGCCACCGCACTGGTCGGTCTGCTGGAACCCGTCGCCGATGTCGTCGACGGAACGGCGCAACTCGGCGGCGTCGACCTGTTCAGCGTCGGCCGCGCCAAACGACGCGAGATGGCGGGCACCGAGCTCGCGATCGTCTTCCAGGACGCGCTCACTGCGCTCAACCCGCTCTACACCGTGGGAACCCAACTCGCCGAACCGTTCCGGATCCACCACGGGCTGTCCGCCAGGGAAGCCAAGGCCAAGGCTGTCGACCTGATGGCCCGCGTCGGCATCCCACAGCCCGAAACACGACTGAACTCGTACCCGCACCAGTTCTCCGGCGGCATGCGTCAGCGCCTGCTGATTGCAATGGCGGTGGCCCTCAACCCGAGTGTGCTGATCGCCGACGAGCCCACCACTGCCCTGGATGTCACCGTGCAGGCCCAGATCATGGCGCTGCTGCGCGACCTTCGCGCCGAGTACCGGATGGCGGTCGTGCTGATCACCCACGACCTCGCGCTGGTCGCCGAGGAAGCCGATCGTGTCGCGGTCATGTACGCGGGCAACATCGTCGAAACCGGGCCGGTGTCAGAGGTTTTCGCCAACCCGCAACACCCGTACACCAAGGGTCTGCTGAACTCCGTACCCGTCGACGCGCGACGGGGCGACGTACTCAAGTCCATCGGCGGCACCCCGCCGGACCTGCACGCGATCCCGCACGGCTGCGTGTACCAGGCCCGCTGCCCGCTCGCCCGCGACATCTGCGCAACCGATCGGCCGGCGCTCGCCGGCGCGGATCGTAAAGCCGCATGCCACTTCCCCGAGGAGGTTGTCAATGTCTGAGCCGCTGCTCGAGGTCCGCGATCTGCGCAAGTCGTTCCGCGTGCCCGGCAAGAAGCGGTTGTGCGCGCTGGACGGCATCACGCTCGACCTCGCGCGCGGTGAGACGCTCGGCCTGGTCGGCGAGTCCGGCTGCGGAAAGTCCACGCTGGCACGGACATTGCTGATGCTGGAGCGTCCGGACTCCGGCAGCGTGCGGTTCGAGGGCATCGATCCGTTCAGCCTGCGTGGCAAGGACCTGCTGGCGTTCCGCCGCAGGGTGCAGATGGTGTTCCAGGATCCGTATGCGTCGCTGAACGCACGCATGACGGCCGGCGACATCATCGCCGAACCCTGGCGTAGTCACAAGGGCCTCTACCAGAACCGGCGTGACCGCGACATGCGGGTGCGCGGGCTGCTCGACCTCGTGGGTCTCGGCGCCAAGGCGGCCGACAAGTATCCGCAGGAGTTCTCCGGCGGTCAGCGTCAGCGCATCGGCATCGCGCGGGCGTTGGCGCTGGATCCAGACGTGATCATCTGCGACGAGCCGGTGTCCGCGCTGGACCTCTCGGTGCAGGCGCAGGTGCTCAACCTGCTCAACGATCTGCAGGGCCAGCTGGGCATCTCCTACATCTTCATCTCCCACGACCTGTCGGTGGTCCGGCACGTCGCCGACCGCGTCGCGGTGATGTACCTCGGGCGGATCATCGAATCCGGGCCCACCGAAGCGGTTTTCGACCGCCCGAACCATCCGTACACCGCCGCGCTGATGTCCGCGGCGCCGAAGCTGGACGGTGCGGACCGCAGCGAGCGGATCCTGCTCAAGGGCGAGGTGCCGTCGCCGCTCGATCCGCCGTCGGGGTGCCGGTTCCGGACCCGCTGCTGGAAGGCCACCGAGGTCTGCGCGACGACCGGGCCACCGAATGCCGTCGACCCGGAGGTCGGCGCGCACACCGCCGAGTGCCACCATCCGCTGCTGCAGGAGGGGACGCTGGCGTCCGCGTCGGCATGAGTGTGCTCGGGTTCTGCACGGTGGCGGGGGCGATCATGTTGGCGTCGGCGCTGCAGGCGTCGATCGGCTTCGGCATCGGCATGTTCGCCGCACCGGTCGTCGCGATCGTCGACCCGGCGCTGATCCCCGGCACCCTGATCATGGTGGCCACGCTCATCACACTGATCGTGGTGGTGCGCGAGCGTGAGCACATCGACCTGCGCGGCACCGGCTGGGCACTGGTGGGCCGGGTACCCGGAACCATCGCGGGCGCACTGCTTTTGGCGGTGCTGCCCGAGCGCGCGCTGACCATCATGCTGGCGGCGGTGGTGCTGTTGGGGGTGGCGTTCACCAGCACGGGCTGGATCCCCGCCGCGCGACGACGCAACGTGGTGCTGGCGGGCGCCACGTCGGGCGTGCTCGGCACCGCGACGGCCATCGGCGGTCCGCCCATGGCGCTGGTGTGGCAACGCAACGAGGGCGCACGGCTGCGCGGGACGATGAGCGGCTTCTTCCTGGTCGGCTCGCTGATGTCGATGGCCGCGCTCGCCGCCACCGGCGCGGTGCACGCGCACACGATGCGTATCTTCGCGTTGCTCGTTCCGGCCGCCGTGGCGGGCTATCTGCTGTCCCGCGGTCTGAACCGGGTTCTCGACCCGAAACGATTGCGCTGGTTGGCAATCGGGGCCTCGACGCTGGGCGCCGTAGTGTTGGTCGGCCGCGAACTGCTGCCGATCTGAGGGGGAACAGTGACCGACGAACCCGATATCGCCGTCCGCAAGGTGAAGTCCGCCGTGCGCACGGTCGAACTGCTCGAGTACCTGGCCGCCAGACCCGACACCCCGGCCAGGCTGCGCGAGATCAGCGACGCACTCGAAATGCCGCGCAGCAGCGCCCACGCTCTGCTGCGGACGCTGGTCGCGCAGGGCTGGGTGCGGTGCGATCCGTCAGGCACGTTGTACGGCATCGGTATTCGCGCGCTGCTGGTCGGCACCAGCTATCTGGACAGCGATCCGTACATGCCGCTGATCACCCCGTTCCTCGACGAACTCCGTCAGGACCTCGACGAGACGTTTCACCTCGGCAGGCTCGACGGCACCGACGTCGTGTACCTGGCCACCCGCGAGTCGAAGCAGTACACGCGCGCGGCGAACCGAGTCGGCAGGCGGTTACCCGCATACACCACCGCGCTGGGCAAGGCACTGCTCGCCGAGCAGTTCGGCACCGAGCGCGACGAGCACATCCCCGCCGCGTTGAAAGCGTTGACCGCCAACACGATCGTCGACCGCGGCGCCCTCGACGACGCCCTCGACGAGGTGCGGGTGCGCGGATACGCCACCGACAACCAGGAGAACACCACCGGACTGAAGTGTTTCGCCGTCGCGCTGCGCTACTGCAGGCCCGCGCAGGACGCCATCAGCGCGTCGGTGCCCGTCGGGCGTCTGACGTCGCACCGCGAGCGGGAGATCGTCGACGCGCTGTGCGCGATGGGAGACAAAGTCTCCCGCGTGGTGCGGCCACTGGCCAACGGCGACAAATGGTTCGCCTCGTGAGGAGATCAACATGAGCACACCCGTCGTCCGCGATATGGCGGTGATCCCGGTCGCAGGCCACGACAGCATGCTGCTGAACCTCAGCGGCGCGCACGGGCCGTTCTTCACCCGAAACCTGGTGATCCTGACCGACTCCGACGGCAACACCGGCGTCGGCGAGGTGCCCGGCGGTGAGCCGATCCGGCGCACCCTGCAGGATGCACGCGCGATCGTCGCAGGCCGCAGCATCGGCGACCACCACCGTGTGCTCAACGACATGCGGCGCGCGTTCGGCGATCGCGATGCGGCGGGCCGCGGTGCGCAGACGTTCGATCTGCGGGTGGCGGTGCACGCGGTGACCGCCGTCGAGTCGGCGCTGCTCGACCTTCTCGGCAAGCACCTCGGCGTCCCGGTGGCGGCGCTGCTCGGCGACGGCCAGCAGCGCGACCGGGTGCAGGCGCTCGGCTACCTGTTCTTCGTGGGCGACCGCACCAAGACCGACCTGGCGTATCGTTCTCCGGCCGACGAGAACGCCGACGCCGACGAGTGGCTGAGGATCCGGCACGAGGAGGCACTGACGCCGGACGCGGTGGTCCGACTCGCCGAGGCCGCGCGTGCCCGCTACGGGTTCCGCGACTTCAAGCTCAAGGGCGGCGTGCTGTCCGCGGCCGACGAGGCCAAGGCGGTGATCGCGCTGGCCGACCGGTTCCCGGATGCGCGAATCACGTTGGACCCCAACGGTGGTTGGCTGCTCGCGGATGCGGTGAAGACGTGCCGAGAGCTGACGGGTGTGCTCGCATACGCCGAGGATCCGGTCGGGCCCGAAGGCGGGTTCTCCGGCCGCGAGGTGATGGCGGAATTCAAGCGGGCGACCGGGCTGCCGACCGCGACGAACATGATCGGCACCGACTGGCGCGAACTCGGCCACGCAATCCGGGCGAATGCCGTCGACATCCCGTTGGCGGATCCCCATTTCTGGACGATGGCCGGATCGGTCCGCGTCGCCCAGCTGTGCGACGCGTGGGGGCTGACGTGGGGGTCGCACTCTAACAACCACTTCGACGTGTCACTGGCGATGTTCACCCACGTCGCGGCCGCGGCGCCAGGAGACATCACCGCGATCGACACCCATTGGATCTGGCAGGACGGGCAGCGGATCACCGCCGACCCGTACCGGATTGTCGACGGATATCTGACTGTGCCCGAAAAGCCGGGCCTCGGCGTCGAACTCGACATGGACGCAGTCGCCGCGGCGCACGAGTTGTATCGGCGCGAAGGGCTCGGCGGCCGCGACGACGCGGTGGCGATGCAGTATCTGATCCCGGGTTGGACGTTCGACAGCAAGCGGCCGGCGCTGCAGCGGTCCGATGTCGCCGGCACTCCGGCTCCGTGATGAAAATCGTTGTCGCTGACCCGAACTTGATGCCGCACCGGGAGCGGTTCGAAGCGGCGCTGCTGCCGGGCTCCCAGGTGGTGTGGCAGCCGAGCCTCGACGAACTGCGGAATGCCGACGTATATGTCGGCAGCACGTTCACCGCCGAAATGGCTGAGGTCGCGGAGAAGCTGCGGCTGGTTCACCCGGCCGCGGCAGGTACCGACAAGGTGGACTTCGCGGCGCTGGGCCCGGATGTTCTGGTGGCCAATACGTTTCACCACGAGAGGTCGATAGCGGAGTATGCGGTCGCGGCGGCCGTGCTGCTGCGGCGGGATTTCCTCGCTCAGGACCGACAGCTGCGCCAGGGTGTGTGGGCGACATCGGTGTACGACCCGTCGATACCTCAACCGGGCACGCTGGGCGGCACGCGTATCGGGTTCGTCGGGTTCGGGCACATCGGACGGTGTGCGTGGAACCTGTTCCGCGCATTCGGTTGTAGCGGGGCGGCGGTGACGGGCTCGGGTCGGGTGCCGGACTGCGGGTTGGCGTGGGCCGGTTCCACCGCCGAGCTGGACCGGCTCATGAGCGAGTGCGACGTCGCGGTGGTGTCGGCGCCGCTGAACGAGAAGACCACGGGCATGATCGGGGCTGCGCAGTTGAACGCGCTGGGCCAAAACGGGGTATTGATCAACGTCGGCCGGGGTCCGCTGGTGGACGAGCAGGCGCTGTACGACGCATTAGCCGGCGGTCAGATCCGGGCGGCGGCCATCGACGTTTGGTATCGCTATCCGGCGAGCCACGGGGTGGGCGCACCGAGTGAATTGCCGTTTGCGGCGCTGCCGAATGTGTTGATGACGCCGCATTCATCGGGCGTCACGCGGGACACGTTCATGGGCCGTGCCGATGACGTCGCGGCGAACATCGGCAGGCTGCAGCGGGGCGAGCCGCTGCAAAACGTGGTCTTCGACGGCCGAACGTTCCGTACCGCTCGATAAATCGCCGATTTTTCGAGCGGTAACGAACGTTCGCGCACCAACTGGGCGGGGTCTAGCCGTTGCCTGACGAGTACTCCAGCGCCGGCTCGTTGGAATCGACATGGCCGTTGCTGCGGATGATCAGGTGGTCGGGCCGCACCTCGTAGCTGGCCCCGTCCTCCGGATTGACGACGTCGAAGCCGCCGCCGTTGGGCACGGCGTTGGCCAGCCGGACATTGGCGCCGTCGCGCAGCCGTTCGCCGTGGTAGTAGTAGCTGCCCGACGGCGTCTGGCAGATCACGGCCAGTGACTGCGCGGTCCTGATCGCCGCGGCAGGTGTGCTGCCCGCGTCGCACCTGGCGGCATGTCCGACGAAGCCCTGCGCGTCGGTGCCCGACACGCCGGGTAGCGGTGTCCCGCTGGTGGTGGGAGTCGTCGACGTCGTCGTCGTGGTGGTGGTGGTCGGGGTCGTCGTCGTCGCGGACGGCGACACCGTCTCGGTCTGCGTGGTGGTCGAAGGCGGCGGCGCCGCCATGGTCGTCGGCGGTGGCGGCGCGGCGGTCTCCCTGTCGCCGTCGAACAGTTGCATCGCCAGCACCACCGCGACGCCGAACAACAGAATGGTCGCCACCACCAACGCCACCTGGCTGGGCCGGAACCGCGACGTGCGGGCCACCGGTTCGGGCGCCGGGAGCACGGGCGGCGGGTACGGCGTGTATCCCGTCCCCGCCGGGTCGGCGTACATCGCCGAGAACTGCATGGTCGACGGCGGCGCGCCGGGCACAGGCGCAGGCGGGGGCACCGGCGCGGGGGGCACCGGGCCGCCGGACAGCGCGGCCGTCGCCGCCTTCGCCATCTCACCCGCCGACGCGAACCGGTCACCGGGCTTCTTGGCCATGCCCTTGGCGATCACGTCGTCGAACGCGCGCGGGATCCCCCTGCGCATGATGCTCGGCCTCGGCGGCGGCGAGAACATGTGCGCGGTCATCAACTGCCGCAGGTCACCGGTCTCGAACGGAGGACGCCCGGTCAACATCTCGTAGAGCAGGCAGGTCAGCGAGTACACGTCCGCCGACGGCCCGACCTGCCCGCCGCTGAACCGCTCCGCGGACATGTACGCGCATGAGCCGATGATCAGCCCCGTCATCGTCATGCTCGCGTCGCCGCCGGCGTGCGCGATCCCGAAATCCACCAGATAGGCGAAGTCGTCGGGCGTGAGCAGCACGTTCTCCGGCTTGATGTCGCGATGGACCAGGCCGTCGGCGTGCGCCGCATCCAGGGCGGCGGCCACCTGGGAGATGATCCGCGTCGCCCGCCCCGGCTCGATCGGCCCATTTGCGCGTAGTTCGTCCTTCAGGCTGCCGCCCTCGACCAGCCGCATGTCGATGTACAGCACACCGTCGATGTCGCCGAAATCGTGCACGGGGATGACGTGCGGCTCCTGCAGCCGCGCGGCGACGCGTGACTCCCGCCGGAAACGCTCCTGATAATTCGGGTCCGCGGCCATCTCGGCGCGCAGCACCTTCACCGCCACCGTGCGCTCCTTCACGGTGTCGTAGGCGCGGTACACCTCGCCCATCCCGCCGACTCCGATCAAGGCGTTGAGCTCGTAGGGCCCGAAACGGGTGCCCAGGCGCGAGCCACCGTGTGCGGAGGTCATGCTCATCCTTTCGGTCCTAACCATTTCGAACCCCGACGCGCAGTGTTACACCGTGTTCCCACATTGGATGCACGCATAACGTTGCCGAAATCGAAGCGCAGCAAAGCAACTGGCTTCGGCGCCACGTGGATACCACACTACGGACACCTGACCGGTGCCGCATGTCCCGTTACATTGAACGCTTGCCGACCGTCTTTCGTGTTAAGGACGAGAAGACTGAGCGGAGGAAACACCCTGCTGCGCCGGATCGCCGTAGTGGCCATCACCGCACCGCGACGCGTGATCACGGGTGCGGTGCTGCTGACCGTCGCGCTCGGCATCTTCGGCGTGCCGGTTGCTAAGAGCCTGTCCGCCAGCGGATTCCAGGATCCGACGTCCGAGTCGACGCGCGCGACGCGCATCCTCACCGACCAATTCCATCAAGGCGACGTGCAATTGCTGATCGTCGTCTCCACACCCGAGGGTATTGACAGCGCACCAGCTCACGCGGCAGGCAACCGCATCGTCGACGAACTCCGAAGTTCGCCACACGTGGCGCAAGTTACGTCGCCGTGGACCGCGCCGCCGTCGGCCGCCGCCGACCTGGTCAGCCGCGACCGCACGTCGGGTTTGATCGTCGCGGGCATCATCGGCGACGAGAACCACCAGCAGCGTTACGCCAAGGAACTGTCGGACCAGGTGGCGGCCGACCACTCCGCCCTTCCCGGCGTCACGGTCCGGACAGGTGGGACCGCGATCGTGAACGTTCAGATCACCGAACAGTCGCAACGTGACCTGCTGGTGATGGAGTCGCTGGCGATACCGCTGAGCTTCCTGGTGCTGGTCTGGGCGTTCGGCGGGTTGGTCGCGGCCGCGCTGCCGGTGGCGGTGGGGGTGATGTCGATCCTCGGCGCGCTCGCCGTGCTGCGCCTGATCGCGTTTGCCACCGACGTGTCGATCTTCGCGCTGAACCTCACCACCGCGATGGGGCTGGCGCTGGCGATCGACTACACGCTGCTGATGATCAGCCGGTTCCGCGACGAACTGGCCGACGGCGCCAGCCGCGACCAGGCCGTGCTGCGCACGATGGTGTCGGCGGGCCGCACCGTCGCGTTCTCCGCGACGACCGTCGCGCTGTCGATGGCCGTCATGGTGCTCTTCCCGATGCATTTCCTGAAGTCGTTCGCCTACGCGGGGGTCGCGACCGTGACGTTCGCGGCGCTGGCGGCGATCGTCGTCACGCCCGCCGCGCTGGTGCTGCTAGGCGATCGGATGCGCGGTCGCGTCAAGACCCGGCCCGTGCCCGTCGAGCAGAGGTTCTGGTACCGGTCGGCGAGTTGCGTTATGCACAAGGCGATTCCGCTCGGCCTGGCGGGAGTGGCGCTGCTGCTGTTCCTCGGCGCACCGTTTTTCAACGTGCGGTGGGGTTTCCCCGACGACCGCGTGCTGCCGGAGTCGGCGTCGTCGCATCAAGTCGGTGACCAGTTGCGCAAGGACTTCGTACACAACTCCGACGCCGCGGTGACCGTCGTCATCGGCGACATGACCGGCGTCGGCCCCACCGAGATGGGCCGGTACGCCGCCGAGTTGTCCCGCGTGCCCGACGTATCCGCCGTATCGGCGCCGACCGGGACGTTCATCGACGGAAAGTGGGTCGGCCCACCGTCGTCGCCCGCCGGACTGAACGCCACCAGCGCCTTCTTGACCGTCGACAGTTCGGCTCCGCTGTTCTCCGACGCATCGGAGACCCAACTCGACCGGTTGCACGCCGTGCCGGGGCCCGCGGGCAAGACCGTCGACATGACCGGCCTGGCGCAGACCAACCGCGACAGCGTCGACGCCATCACGTCACGGCTGCCCCTGGTGCTCGGCCTCATCGCCGTGATCATGTTCGTGCTGCTGTTCCTGCTGACCGGCAGCGTGGTGTTGCCGCTGAAAGCGTTGATCCTCAACGTACTTTCGCTGACCGCGGCGTTCGGCGCGATGGTGTGGATATTCCAGGACGGCCACTTCGGCGCGCTCGGCACCACGCCCACCGGAACGCTGGTGGCCAACATTCCGGTGCTGTTGTTCTGCATCGCGTTCGGCTTGTCGATGGACTACGAGGTGTTCCTGGTCTCCCGGATCCGCGAATTCTGGCTGGCGTCGGGGCGGACCCGCGCAGACAACGACGAGAGCGTGGCGCGCGGCATCGCCCACACCGGCCGGATCATCACCGCCGCGGCACTGATCATGTCGATCTCGTTCGCGGCGTTGATCGCCGCCGAGGTCGCGGTCATGAAGTTGTTCGGCCTCGGCCTGACGCTGGCGATACTGGTCGATGCGACCCTGGTGCGGATGGTGCTGGTGCCGGCGTTCATGCACGTTATGGGGCAATGGAATTGGTGGGCGCCGCGCTGGCTGGTCGCAGTGCACCGGCGGCTCGGATTCAGCGACGGCGAAACACCTGCACAGCAACAGCACAGAGGTGAAATCGAACCCACGGGGTCTGGGCCGCGTGTCTAGGTAGTGAGTGTTATCGCAGCCGTACACGGCGTAGTCCCCCCGAATCGGTACCGCCAGGACGAGATCACCGACACGTTCATCGCCGATCCCGCCTTCGCCGGACATGAGCAGATCATCCGCAGCCTGCACAAGAGCGCGAAGGTCGACGCCAGGCACCTCGTTCTTCCGCTCGAGCGGTACGCGACGCTGCGCGACTTCGGCGAGACCAACGACCTGTTCATCGAACAAGCCGTCGAGTTGGGTTGCGCGGCGCTGTCCGGCGCGCTGGAAGACGCCGGGCTGCGACCCACCGATGTCGACCTGATCATGACGACCACCGTCACCGGCATCGCGGTGCCGTCGTTGGACGCCCGCATCGCCGAGCGCCTCGGCCTGCGACCCGACGTGCGTCGGGTGCCGATCTTCGGCCTCGGCTGCGTGGCCGGTGCGGCGGGTGTCGCGCGTCTGCACGACTATCTGCGCGGCGCGCCGGACGAAGTCGCCGTGCTGGTGTCGGTCGAATTGTGTTCGTTGATGTACGCGGCGGCCGAACCGACGATGGCCACACTGGTCGGTAGCGCGTTGTTCGCCGACGGTGCGGCCGCAGTGGTCGCCGTCGGGGACCGGCGCGGCCTGCACGACGGTGCCGCAGGACCCGATGTAATCGCCACGCGCAGCCGGATGTATCCCGACTCGCTGGGGATAATGGGTTGGCACGTCGACGCTTCCGGCTTCCAGCTGGTGTTGTCGCCCGATCTGCCCGATCTGATCGAACGCTATTTCGCCGACGATGTCACCGGCTTCTTGGCAGAGCACGACCTCACCGTCGACGACATCGGCTCGTGGGTGTCACATCCCGGTGGCCCAAAGGTTCTCGAGTCGATCACCACCGCGCTGGACCTCGACGACGACGCGCTCGAACTGTCGTGGCGGTCGCTCAGCGAGATCGGCAATCTGTCGTCGGCGTCGGTGCTGCATATCCTGCGCGACGCGCGTGCGAAGCCACCGGCGCCGGGCACACCGGGCCTGTTGATGGCGATGGGGCCGGGGTTCTGCGCTGAACTCGTGTTGCTGCGCTGGCACTGAGCATGCTGTGGTACTCGTTGCTGATCGCCGCGGTGGCGGCCGAAAGGCTCGTCGAACTGGTTGTCGCCCAACGTAATCTGGCGTGGAGTCGGGCGCGCGGCGGTGTCGAGTTCGGCGCACGGCACTATCCGGTGATGGTGGCACTGCACACCGCACTGCTGGTGGGGTGTCTGGTGGAGGCGGCGCACCGCCCGTTCCTGCCTGCCCTGGGCTGGCCGATGCTGGCGGTGGTGCTCGCCGCGCAGGGGTTGCGGTGGTGGTGCATCAGGACGTTGGGGCACCAGTGGAACACCCGGGTCGTCGTCATTCCCGACGCGTCGCGGGTGACCGGCGGCCCGTACCGGTTCTTCTCACACCCGAACTACGTCGCGGTGGTCGCCGAAGGGATCGCGTTGCCGTTGGTGCACACGGCCTGGGTGACGGCGGTGGTGTTCACCGTGCTCAACGCGTTGGTGTTGCGCACCCGCATCGGCGTCGAGAACGCCGCATTGGAGAGTCTGCGGTGATCGACCTGCTGGTCGCGGGTGGCGGCCCGGCAGGGCTGGCCACCGCGATCCTCGGCGCCCGAGCGGGACTGGAGGTCGTCGTGGTCGAGCGCCGCGTCGGACCCGTCGACAAGGCGTGCGGTGAGGGGTTGATGCCGCACGCCGTCGCGCTGCTGAACGGCCTCGGCGTCGATCCGCCCGGCACGCCGTTTCACGGCATCACCTACATCGACGGCGGGCACCGCGTCACGGGTCGGTTCCGTGGGGGCGCCGGGCGCGGTGTGCGTCGCACCGCGTTGCACGCTGCGCTGTTGGAGGCGGCGACGACGGAAGGGGTGCGGATCGTGCACGGCGAGATCGGGCCGGTGAGCCAAAGCGCTACCTCGGTGCGCTGCAGCGGCTTTGAGTCGCGGTATCTTGCCGCCGCCGACGGTTTGCACTCGCCGATCCGCAGCGCGTTGGGATTGGCAAAGCCGTCGCGCGGACGGCGGCGATGGGGTATCCGTCGTCATCATGTGATGGCGCCGTGGAGCGACTGTGTCGAGGTGTACTGGTCGCAGGATGCGGAGGCGTACGTGACCCCGGTGGCCGCCGACTGCGTCGGGGTCGCGGTGCTCACGTCGCGCAAAGGGAGTTTCGACGCGCATCTGTCGGCGTTTCCCGATCTGCAGCAGCGGGTTCAGGGGCGGGCGCACGGGCCTGACCGCGCGGCGGGCCCGCTGCGGCAGCGGGTGCGGAGCAGGACGGCGGGCCGGGTGATGTTGGTGGGTGACGCCGCGGGATATGTCGACGCGTTGACCGGCGAGGGTCTCGGGATCGCGTTCGGCGCCGCGCAGCTACTGGTGGAATGCGTTGTGGCGCAACAGCCGCAGCAGTACGACCGGCGTTGGCGCCGGATGTCGCGGCGCTACCGGTTGTTGACGGCGGCAGCGCTGGAGGCCAGCGGGTCGCCGATACGGTCGCGGATTGTGCCTGCGGCAGAACGCTTTCCGCGGGTGTTCGCGGGTGTGGTCAACCTGTTGGCGCAGTAACGGCATGTGCGGGCCGCAGCGCCCGCACGCGGATGCGTGCGCCGTTGCGCGGGATCATGATCACGTGCTTGACCTGCTGCGTCTCGCCGGCCGCCGTCGTCGTCGCCAGCTGGACCCGGCGCAGCACCTCGCGCAGCACGACGCGCATCTCGACCATCGCGAACGTCGCACCCAGGCAGCGACGGTTGCCGCCACCGAACGGGAACCACGTCGTCGGGCTCAGCGTCGCACCGACCATCCGGTCGGGATCGAAGCGGTCCGCGTCCGGGTAAACCTCGGAGTCGCTGTGCACCAATCCGATTCCGGGAACCACCATCACGCCCGCGGGCAACCGATAGCCCGCCAGTTCCACCGGTTCTTTGAGCACCCTGCCCACGTCGTAGACGACCGGACGGATCCGCAGCGTCTCCTTGGCCACCGCGTCGAGGTACTCGTCGTCGCCGGAATCGGCGGCACGGGCCGCCTTTTCGAGGATGTCCGGGTGGCGGGTAAGCCGTTCCAGCGCCCACGACAGTGCGGTCGCGGTCGTGTCGTGGCCCGCGACGAGCAGCGTCATCAGCTGGTCGCGCAGTTCGCGGTCGCTGAGTGTGCGGCCGTCTTCGTCGGTGGCGCGCACCAGCATCGCCAACACGTCGGTGCGCTCCTCGAGATGCGAGTCGGCGCGGCGGTCGGCGATCTCGGCGTAGAGCAACCGGTCGGCCTCTTGGATGCGGTCCCACAGTGTGCGCCACGGTCGTCGGGTTTGCAGTTGCGGGCGCGCGATCGCCAGCGACGCCCACTGCCCGATGTTGAGCAGCTTGGGCATCACCGCCCGCAGCGCAGCCAGACGGGCCGCGTCGCTGGCGCCGATCACGGTCCGCAGGATCACCTCGAGTGTGATTTCCGACATCTTCGGCGCCACCGCGAACGGTTGGCCCACCGGCCATTCCGCGATGTTGGCCGCGGCGATCTGCGCCATCTGCGCGGCCTGCCTGGCCACCGCATCCCGGTGAAACGGCGGCAGCATCAGGCGCCGCCGGTCGCGGTGCACATCGCCGTCGATCACCAACACCGAGGTGTCGCCGAGCAGTCCGCTGAGCATCGCGTTGGCCTCACCGGCGTGGAAGACGCTCGGGTCGCCGGCGAACACCTTCTTGATCTCGGCCGGATCTGCCACGTACACCATCGGCGGCACGGTCAGCGCGCGAATGGTGAACACCTTGCCGTAGCGGCGGCCGCATGCCTTGACGAAGCGCGGCCAGTACCGCAGGAACACGACTGTTTGGAGCCACTTGGGTAGCCGGGGCCCCGGCGGCAACGCTGCCGCTATTTGACTCATGCCTAACAGGCTACGCCGGAGGCTGGCCGATGTGAACCCGTCGCGCGAGATTGCACACAGGGTCGTGATCAAACGTGGGCCACGACCATGTGTGCATTTTCGACGCTCACGCACCAGTCATTAACGCGGCGTTCATCTTTCGTTTGATTCTCGACAGGCCGTCGTCGCCGCGGTGTGTCAGCATTGCGCGGTGCGGGTGCGCTCTTTCGCAATTCTCGTCGCCGTCGCGGCGGCATCGTTGACGCCGTTGCACGCGTCCGCGCAGCCCTGCCCCGATGTCGAGGTCGTCTTCGCCCGCGGCACCACCGAGGACCCGGGCGTCGGCCCGACCGGGCAGGCATTCGTGGACGCGCTGCGGCCCCGGCTGGGCGCCAGGACGATGACCGTCTATCCGGTCGACTACCCGGCAACCATCGACTTCCCCACCGCGATCGACGGCGTCAGGGACGCCAGCGCACACGTCGAGGCGACGGCGGCGAACTGCCCCAACACCAAGATCGTGCTGGGCGGGTTCTCCCAGGGTGCGGCCGTTGCGGGTTTCGTCACCGCGAACGTGATACCGGACGGTGCGCCCGACGGCGTGCCGAACCCGATGCCGCCCGACGTCGCCAACCACGTGGCCGCGGTCGCGCTGTTCGGAAAGCCGAACGCCCGCTTCATGCGAGCGATCCACGAACCGCAGATCGACGTCGGCCCGGCGTACGCGGCCAAGACCATCGACTTGTGCGTCCCCGACGATTTCGTCTGTTCGAACGGGCAGGACTTCAACGCGCACATGCAGTACGTCGAGAGCGGAATGGTCGATCAGGCAGCGACTTTTACCGCGGATCACGTGTTGGCGGCGCTGGGCCCCCCGCCACAAGCACCTGCGCCGCCACCGCCTCAAGCGCCAGCCGCGCCGGCGCCCGCACCGCCTGCTGCCGCGCCGGCCCCGCCTCCTGCGGCGCCAGCCCCGCCGTCGTACAACCCGCTGCGGCCGCTTCCTCCGGGGACGTTGATGCGCTGCGACACAACCTGCCACATCATCGGACCAACCTGACGGATACTTTCCCTATGACTGAGAACCGCATCGACGCGGGCTCCGACTACGAATACGACGAAGCCCACGATGCGCTGGCCCAACCGTCGCCCGCCGCGGCGACGCCACATCGGGTCGATGCACCGCGGGTGAGCCTCGATCCCGGCGGCGACTACGGATACGACGAGGCCCACGATTTCGGAGGCTGACGAGATAGAGATGATGCTCGTCAGCGTCCACCCGAGGGGTTGGCGGGTGTTCTCATGCCCGCGTTCAACGAGGGTAAAGACCTCACCGAAGCGAAGCTGGTCACCTGCACCGCAGGTATCCCGATGTCGCCGACGGTGACACCCGGTGGCTGGAGCGACCGGTGCGAGAAGCCTTACAGGTCCTCGAACATGCTGAGCTCGTGTACCTGAGCCGGTGGTCGGATGCCCCGCCGCATTGGCGTGCCACCCGGTTGGGCCTCTTGTGCCTGAACGAGGGGCAAGACGCCGTCCGGCAATGCATCGAAGATCGAATCGCGCCGCCACGGCAATCCGCCTCGGAGCGCGATCGGGTCGTCGACGAGTGACTCTCGTTGCCTGAGCGAAATCACCTGCAGCAGTTGGGGTCCAAGACGCTGCAGAGCGCGCCGAGGGCATCGCGGTGCGGCCGGTGGTACACGTTCATGCCGCGCCGATCCGACTCCACGAGTCCGGCGCGCCGGAGTTGGGTGAGGTGGTGGCTGACGGTGGACTCCGTCAACCCCAGCGCCTTCGAGAGGTCGCCACTGTTCTCTTCACCCGACGCCGAGCTGAACAGGTAAGACATGATCTTCACCCGCGCGGGGTCGGCGAGGGCTTTGAGCCGAAGCGCCACATGCAGTGCGTCCTGGTCGGTCATCGGGCCCGCGGCGACGGGCGCACAGCAGACCGGCGCAGACATATCGATCATCGGCAGAGTCTTCGGCATGCATCAATACTGCCAGGGATATTGACATATATCAAAAAGGTGGGAAGCTGGGCGTAGCGCGCTACTTCGATATATGTCTCACAGGTAGGAAGGAACTCATTATGTCCCGAGTTCAACTCGCACTCAATGTCGACGACCTCGACGAGGCGATCACGTTCTACTCCACGTTGTTCAACACCTCGCCGGCCAAGGTGAAAGAGGGCTACGCCAACTTCGCCGTGGCCGACCCGCCTCTGAAGCTCGTCCTGATCGAGAACCGGGGTCAGGGCGGCACCATCAATCATCTCGGCGTCGAAGTCGAATCCAGCGACGCCGTCCACGCCGAGATCGCCCGGCTTTCCGACGCCGGACTGTTCACCGACGAGGAGATCGGCACGACGTGTTGCTTCGCCCTCCAGGACAAGGTGTGGGTCACCGGCCCCGCAGGTGAGAAGTGGGAGGTCTACACGGTTCTCGCGGACTCCGACACCTTCGGCACCAGTCCCAAGCATGTCGACGAGAACGAAGGCGGAAGCGTCTGCTGCGGTGGGCAGGCCGAGCCAGCGCAAGCCAGTGCGTCCTGCTGCTGACTCCGCGTGCCGTCGGGATCGTCGGGCTGACTGCCCGTGGTCCCGACGGCGTTCACGAGCAGAAGCTTTCCCGATTGGTCGGCGGCGCGGACAGTCTGGTGGGTAGCGGGTAGGTGGACACCGTCGCGCTTCCGCGCCGCCTGCTCGCCGAGTTCGTCGGCACCGCCCTTCTGGTCAGCGTCGTGGTCGGTTCCGGCATCGCCGCCGCCGCACTGTCGGCGAACGATGTCGGGTTGCAGCTGATGGAGAACTCGACCGCGACGGTATTCGGCTTGGCGGTGCTGATTTTGATGTTCGGCCCCGTCTCCGGCGCGCACTTCAACCCCGTCGTGACGGCGGCCGACTGGCTGCTTGGCCGCCGGTCCGGCAGCGGTATCGCCGGAAGCCATGCGATCGCCTACACCGTGGTTCAAACAGTCGGAGCAGTCGTCGGGGCATGGCTGGCCAACTTCATGTTCGACCGTCAGGTGTTCGAATGGTCCACCAAGGACCGCATCACGACCGGTCATGTGGTCGGCGAGATCGTCGCGACAGCCGGTTTGATCGCCCTGATCTTCACCCTCGCCCGAACCGGCCGAGCATCCGTCGCGGCGGCGGCCGTGGGCGCCTACATCGGAGCCGCGTATTGGTTCACCAGCTCAACGTCTTTCGCCAATCCAGCGGTAACCGTCGGCCGCATGTTCTCCGACACCTTCGCCGGCATCGCTCCAGGCTCCGCGCCAGGGTTCATCGCCGCCCAAATCGTCGGCGGGCTCATCGGTCTGGCGTTGATCGTTGCGCTGTACCCGGATTCCGCGCGGGTGGCCGACGAAGTCGTCGTACCGCATCACCCCAGGAGTTCATCATGACCGACGGCAGACCGTCGGTGCTGTTCTTGTGCACCCATAACGCCGGCCGGTCGCAAATGGCCCTCGGTTTCTTCACCCACCTAGCCGGAGAGGACGCCGTCGCCTGGTCTGGCGGCTCCGAACCCGGCCAGGAAATCAATCCGTCAGCGATCGCCGCGATGGCCGAGGTAGGCATCGACATCACCGGCGAATTTCCCAAGCCTTGGACCGACGAAATCGTGCGGGCCGCCGATGTCGTCGTCACCATGGGCTGTGGCGACGCGTGCCCCTACTTTCCCGGAAAACGCTACGAGAACTGGGATCTGCCCGACCCTGCCGGTCAAGCCGTCGACGCGGTCCGGCCTATCCGCGACGACATCGAAGAGCGTGTCCGCCGCCTTCTCGCCGAACTCGGGGTCACCGCGCGCCGGTAGCGCGCGACGTCACATCTTGGTCAGCGTCAGTTGTCGCCGATGGTGGTCGTAGTGCTGTCCTGGGTACCGGTAGATGTCCGCGAGCGTCATATAATCGCGGAAATAGAGATCCCAGCTAGTCGGGTAATGCATACCGCGACAGAATGATTCGTCGCTTTCGGCAGCGAGTGACCGCTGCAGCCTGTCGATCACCCTTTCCATCTTCTCGCCCATGCGGCGGCGGTTGTAGACAAGGGCAGCTGCGCAGGTTCCGTAGTAGTTGATCATGTGAAACGGTCGCGCGACCGCGTCGAGAATCCGCGCGAACCATCGGCTGACGCCGTCAGGCAGACGTCCGAGTATGCGAACCAGGAAGATCAGCCGTCGCACCACCATGTAGCCGAACACCATGTGGAACAGCAACTGCTCGTTGGTCCACCGCGTGTCCTCGGTGGACTTGGTCCAGTCCCGCTCGTCGGCAGCTTGCAACAAGTGCCGAAAATCGGTCCGGGCACGTTGCAGGTCGGCGGCCAATGCGGCCCGGTCGGCGGTTGAGTGCGACATCCACTCGCCTCGATTCAGCTCAGTGCGACTCTCATCGATGATGCGCCTGCGACGTCCGCAATCTGCGACACTCAGGCGATGACGCGAGGCTGTCGTACCGCTGGCATGTGCGCCGGGTCGCTCATGGTGGCCGCGATCCTGTCGGCACCGGCCGGCGCCGACACCGCGTCCTGGAATGGCGAGTACACGATCACGTTCATCGTCGGCCCGAAGTCCGGGACCAGCGTCGCCGCCGGCCAGCCCGAGGGGCAGTACAGCGACACCTATGGGGTCCGCTCGACCTGCACGAGCGGCAAGTGCGTGGCGACGATCGTCAGCGGCCCGCCGCCGCGGAACAAGACGGTTCCCGAACCCATCCAGTTCACCTGGGACGGAACGTCTTGGACGCAGACCACCGATTTCCAGTGGGACTGCATGATGCCCGACACCACCATCGAATGGAACCCGGCCCGATCGACCGTGCGCTACACGCCCCAGCCGGATGGAACACTGGCAGGCACCATGCACACCGACATCGCGAGCGGCGCCTGCCAGGGCACCGTCGAGATGAACATGACGGCTGAGCGCGCCTAGTCCCTATCCCGACGGATAGGAAAGCCTTCCCGCCGCGCGGCGGAATCTGGCTTGCCGGCGATTACGGATCCGCAGCTCACGCATGACGATTGACGCATGCTTACCACCAGCTTCACCAGGTTCGCGACCCCGGCCCTTGCCGCGGCGGTGCTCGGACTCGGCACTTTGATGACCGTCGCCGCGCCTACCGCATATGCGAGCGAGAAATCGGACTGCGCCGCCAAGGGCGGCACGTACACGGAAACGAAGATCTACAACCAGACCACCGGCAAGTCCGGCACCAACTACCGCTGTTGCGTCACGGACAAGGCGACGAACACCACCAGCTGCACCAGCACGACGGTGACGAACAGCAAGCAGGTTCTCGAGCCGACTACACCCCCGCAACGGGTGCCGTTGGCCGTGCTGAGCACCGATGCCCAAATCCAGTCAGCCCCATGACAAGTCTCGAGTGAAGGAGTCCGACGATGTTTGAGTTTGCGCCTTCCGCATCCGATATCGACGCCGTCGACTGGCGCGAGCTGGCCGACCGGGTTTTTCCGGCAGATGCGCTGCGCACGACCCGCCAGCGGACCATCCAGTGGCAGTCCTCGAAGTCGACCGCCGAGTAAAGGGCCTGACAGCCAAAAGTTCCGATCGCACATTCGCGAGCCGGCCGCGCACCTACAGTCGAGGTCAGGGGTCGCGGGGAGGAGCGCCGGCTTGAGCCGATGGTTGGTCAACAATCTGCCCTCGTGGCTTCTGCTGCTGGGGATCATCGTCGCCATCACCGGCGCAGCGATGCTGATTCAGCGCTTCGTGCGTCGCCGCTATCCGCAGCTGAGAGGTGAGGAGCACAACGACGTCACGAGGTTCGCGTTCGGCGTCGTCGGATTCGTCTTCGCGTTCTTCATCGGATTCGTGGTCTCGGCGATGTGGGGGCAGATCAACGACGCGGACGGCCGAGCCCGCAGCGAGGGAACCGCCGGTGTGCAACTCGCCAGGGACGCCGCGGTGTTCGACGACGCCGACAGAAAGCGGATTCGGACAAGCTTGTTGGACTACGAGCACGCGGCTGTGACCGAATGGGGCGAGGTTGCCAACGGACGCACCTATCCACAGGCCGACGAAGCACTGTCCCGTTTGAACGCGGCATACGATCAGGTCCAGGCCAAGACCGACGCTCAGAAAGCGCGTCTCGCCGCGTCCTACTCCAACCTCGACGCGCTCAGTAAGGCACGTGCTGAGCGAACGTTCCAGGCGCGCACCGACATTGGTCCGCCATGGTCGTTGTGGGCGGTCATCTTCCTCACCAGCGGACTGCTGCTCGGCGGCGCGATCATCTATGGCGTGGAGAGACCGGCCACGCACTACACAATGGTCGCCATCCTCGGTGTACTCGTCGGGGCGCAGCTGTTCCTTGTGCTGGAGTTGTCACACCCGTTCATCGGTGAAATCGCGACGTCACCCGAACCCCTGCGCGAAGTGATTCACGTGCTGACGACAGCGCCGGCGGCGTCGAAGCGATAATCGGCTGATGCCTACCACGATCCGATCGACGGGCAGCTGAATGGCCGCGCCGCGCAAAGCGAGGGCCGACGACGGCGGCACTCGGCGCCGGCTCATCGAGGCGACCGCCCAGATCATGCACGACGAGGGCTATGCGGCTGCCACTTCTCGCCGAGTGGCCGCCAAGGTCGGGGTGCGGCAGCCTCTCGTGCACTACTACTTCCCCACGATGGACGACCTGTTCCTCGCGGTGCTGCGCGAGGGCGCGGACGCCGCGCTGAATCAGATGCGCGCCGCGCTGACCGACGACGATCCGTTGCGGGCACTGTGGGCCGTCAACAGCGACCGGCGGCGCACCGTACTGAACACCGAATTCATGGCACTTGCCAACCACCGCAAGGTAATTGGCGCTGAGCTCAGCGCGTATGCCGAACGCGTTCGCGATATCGAGACCGCAGCCGTCACCGTCGCGTTACGCGCGCACGGCATCGACTTGGACACCTACCCGCCGATCGTGATCTCGATGCTGATCGCGCAGATCGCGCGCAGCCTCTGCAACGAGGACGCCGTCGGCGTCGCCCTGGGACATGAGGAGATGCGCCACTTCGTTGAACGGCAGATCGATGCGCTGACCAAGCAGGCGCCGTAGCCTTACCCGTGCTTGCCTGGGCCGCCGTCGGTGCTTCCGGTGGATCCCGATCCGGTACCGCCCACGCCGCCCGTGCCGTCCGCCGCACCGGGACCGTCCGTGCCGCCGTCGCCACCGTTGCCACCCGTGCCGGTGCCGTTGGTTGCGGTGCCGTTGCCACCCTTGCCGCCGCTGCCGGCGTGGTATCCGTTCGCCCAACTGGTGGACCCTCCGTTGCCGCCGTCGCCGCCCAGCGCGGTGCCGGTCTCGGCTGTCGCGTGGCCGCCGTCGCCGCCGTCACCGCCGTGTTGCATCAGGCCGCTGCCGCCGCCCGAACCGCCTGCACCGCCGATGGCATCACCCGACTCGGCGGCGGCACTGCCGCCGGATCCGCCATCGCCGCCTTGACCGTCGATGCCACCCAGTCCTCCGTTGCCGCCCACTCCACCCGTCGCGGTGCCGGACACCGCCGACGCGCCGCCCCCGTCGCCGCCGTCGCCCGCGGTGCCGTTGAAGCCCGGATTGCCCCCGGCCCCCCCCACTCCCCCCGGTGCCCCCGCCGGTGCCGGCCGGGACGCGGCCCCCGCCCCCGCCGGTGCCGCCGCTGCCCCACAGCCCGGCGTCGCCGCCGTCCCCGCCCCGGCCGCCGTCGACACCCGCGATCCCGGCGCCGCCGTTGCCACCGCTGCCGAACAGCAGTCCGCCGCGACCGCCGTTCTGGCCCGGTCCCCCGTCGGCGCCGTTGCCGATCAGGAGGCCACCATTTTCACCGGGCTCGTCGCCGTTTCCGATGAAGATGCCGACGAATTGGACCGCCTGATAGGTCATGACGCCGATCGCCTCGAACGCCGGGTTCCGGAACGATCCGGCCTCGGGCGTGAACTGCGCTGATGCGGGGCCGACCAGCGCGCTCGACCGTGGGTTCACGCCTGCGATCGACGACCCGAGCGTATGCGCGGAGAAGGTCGTAGGAGCGAACGACAGCACTGGGTCCGCGCTGAGTACGGGTTGACGCTCGGGCAACTGCAGTGCCGGATCGGTGTTGTCCTCGACCGGGTCCACACCAACCCCGCCGAGTGCGCCGACCGCATCCCCTGTGGTTTGGACCGCTGCCAACAGCGGGTTCGGCATCGGTTCGGATGCGACGGCCGCGGCCAATATCGATGCCGGTGCGGTCGTCGGCGTCGGGGTCGGCGTCAATTCCGGGGCATTGTGTGCGCCACCCATCGCCGCGGCGAACGCTCCGCCGGTAACGCAGGCCGCTGTGACCAGTGTCTGCGTACCCGGGCGTCCGCGGTCGATCGTCTTCCTGTGTTTCGCAGCCATCGAAGCTCCCTACATCGGTGAGTAGCTCCGCCCCGACCTCGTGCTACAAGCTGTCATCTACCCGCGCGTCAATAAGACCTAACATGATCGTGCAAAGATTTTTTCGCCGATCATGAACAGCGACGAGTTCGGCTTGACGGCGCTCAACAACGGGTCGACGCATTTGCGGAAAGGACTGCGACCCAGCGCACTTCAGCCCATCATGATCAACCGGTTTTCACCGGGAACGACGAGATAGTTGGCAGCTGTCTCGCGACCAAAGTGTCAGATCCCTCCCCGACCGGCCTGCCCATACTTCAGATGCGTCCGACGCTCGGACTAGACATCTACGCAACGGATGCATATATGTGCACGAAGGACAGCGTGTTCTCCCGTTCCTCCACTCCAACCTCTGGCCATCGACGCTATGTGGCCGCAGCAGTGAATTGTGAAACCGCAGAGCGTAATTCGGTGCACCTAGGCCATCACGCAGTGCCGCACTGTGCCAGTCGGTCGCGATGAGCGCCCCTCACGTTGGCGCAATTCCCTTGTTGACGACAGAACAAATATTGCCCTATTGTTCCATCAGGCTGTTTGCTACTCGGCAGGCGGCGCAGCCCAACGGCGCAAATCGAGAGGCACGACAACGGACCGCCAACCGAAGAGATCTCGCGTGAGGATCGCCGCCGCCGGTTTGGTAGGCCTCATCGCGATCGTCGTGGTGTTCACATACCTGTCCTATAACGCCGTGTTCAGCTCATTCGACATTGTCACCGTGATGTCCCCGCGGGCAGGCCTCGTGATGGACAAGGACGCCAAGGTCAAATACCGAGGCATCCGAATCGGGCGGGTGACCTCAATCGATTACAGCGGCGACGACGCTCGTCTAACGCTGGCCATCGACAGCCGACAACTCGGTCACATTCCCTCCAACGCCAAAGTGCGGATCGCGAGCACGACCGTTTTCGGCGCCAAGGCCGTCGAATTCCTCATTCCCGATCGAGCCAGCGGACACGCCTTGAGCCCAGGAACGGTCGTCGAAGTATCGAACGTTCAGCTGGAAGCCAACACGTTGTTTGAGACACTGACCGACCTCTTGCACAAGATCGACCCCATTGAGCTCAATGGAACCCTCAGCGCGATAGCGGAGGGACTGCGAGGTAACGGCGATAATCTCGGCGCCGGACTCTCGAGTCTGAATAACTATCTCGCGCAGATCAATCCGAAAATGCCGATGGTGCAGGCCGATTTGCAGAAGACAGCGCAGGTGGCCAACATCTACGCCGACGCCGCGCCCGATCTCGTCACGATCCTGGACAACGTGCCGTCAATCAGCGCCACCGTCGTTGAGGAGCAGGACAACCTCAACGCTGCCTTGTTGTCCGCGACTGGTCTGGCCAACAACGGATTCGACACACTGGCCCCAGGCGCCGACGACCTGGTCGCAGGCGTGCAGCGCTTGCGGGCTCCGTTGCAGGTTCTTGGCGAGTACTCGCCGGAAATTCCTTGCCTGCTCCGTGCGATCCCGCAGGCCATCGCGAAATTCGCGCCGATCATCGGCGGCATCAAGCCCGGTCTGTACACATCTTCGAGCTTTCTTCCCGGTGTGCCCGCATACACGTATCCCGAGAGCCTTCCAATCGTCAATGCACATGGCGGCCCAAACTGCCGAGGGCTACCCAACATCCCGAATCGCCAATACGGTGGCTCCTGGTATCACGCGCCCTTTGTCGTCACCGACAACGCATACGTGCCGTTTCAGCCGAACACGGAATTGCAGTTCAATGCACCGTCAACCTTGCAGTTCCTCTTTCACGGCGCATTCGCCGAAAGGGACGACTTTTGAACCCCGACAACAGAATCCCGTTGAAGGTCGCGATCTTCACCGTCGCGATGCTGCTCGTCGCCGCGTTCCTGGTCGTCACATTCGGACAGTTTCGCTTCGCCGCAAACAACGCCTACCACGCCACCTTCGCCACGGCCTCACGACTCAAAGCGGGTCAAGACGTCCGGATGGCCGGCATCCAGATCGGGTCGGTTCAAGACGTCAAACTGATGCCGGACAACAGCGTGGACGTGACGTTCGAGATGAACAAGCGCTACCGCCTGTACAGCTCGTCACGGGCTATCGTACGCTACCAGAATCTCATCGGTGATAGATATCTGGAGATCGCCAGCGGCCCAGGCGATCTGAACCTCATTCCGCCCGGCGGGACACTCGACAAATCGCAAACCCAGCCAGCACTCGACCTCGATGCGCTGCTCGGTGGCCTGCGACCAGGCCTCAAAGGGCTCGACGGCAACAAGATCAACCAGGTGAGCGACGCGATCATCGAATTGCTGCAGGGCCAAGGCGGCGCGCTTTCCGATTTGCTAAACAGCACAAGCCAATTCACGACTACGCTCGCTGGCCAAGACCAGCTCATCGGCGACGTCATCAGCAATCTCAACACGCTGTTGGGCACCGTCAACAACAAGGGCACACAGTTCGACACAGCCGTCGATCAACTCCAACAGCTGATCAGCGGCCTCGCGCAAAACCGCGACGCTATTGCAGGTGCAATTCCACCACTGGCCTCCACGACGACCGATCTCACGGAACTACTTCAGAACGGACGTCGTCCGTTGCAGGGCGTCGTCGAGAATCTGCGCCCGCTGGCCACGACGTTGGACAAGCGCAAAGACGAGATCAACGCACAGATCGATCCGGCCGCCGAAAACTACCGCCGACTGGCTCAGCTCGGCGCATACGGCTCCTTCTTCAACATCTACTTCTGCTCGGTCCGGTTCAAGATCAACGGGCCTGCCGGAAGCGACATACTCATTCCTGTTGCAGGCCCACCGGACCCGTCGAAAGGACGGTGCTCCGAGAATGGCTAACCACGGACGCACAGACAACAGTCCCCTGCGGACAGGGGTTTTCGGCATCGTCTTAACCATTTGTCTGATGTTGGTAGCGGCTGGCTACACCAACTTACCGTTCTGGCCACAAGGGAAAGGCTACGAAGCGGTGTTCGCCGATGCGGGCGGGATATCTCCCGGCAGTGATGTCGCGGTTTCGGGCATAAAGGTCGGCACCGTGAAGACAGTCACGCTAGCTCCCGTCGGGGCTAAGGTCGCATTCACCGTCGACCGTCACATCAGGGTCGGCGATCAGAGCTTGGTGGCGATCAAGACCGACACCGTACTTGGTCAAAAGTCACTGGAGGTGTCGCCCGTCGGAGGCGGTACGGCGACGTTGATACCG
Organism: Mycobacterium sp. 3519A; assembly: GCF_900240945.1. Classification (NCBI taxonomy): domain Bacteria; kingdom Bacillati; phylum Actinomycetota; class Actinomycetes; order Mycobacteriales; family Mycobacteriaceae; genus Mycobacterium; species Mycobacterium sp. 3519A. The sequence continues at coordinate 151,656 of NZ_OESG01000013.1, read as the reverse complement.
CTCGATCGCACGACAACCCCGTACACACTGAATTCGGCACTGCAGGATCTCGGGCAAAGCTCAGCCGACCTGGACAAGACCAAACTCGACGAAGCTCTTCAGATGCTCACCGACTCGTTGCGCGACGCAACACCTCAGCTTCGCGGGGCGCTGGACGGGGTAGCAGCACTGTCACGCACCATCAATGCACGCGACGAGGCGCTGGGACAGCTGCTGGACAACGCCCGAAGAGTCAGCGCGACACTCAACACACGCGCTGAACAAGTCAACCGACTCGTCAACGACGGCAACGATCTATTTACCGCGTTGGACGAACGGCGGTCTGCTCTTAATCGCCTCATCTCCGGCATCAAGGGTGTATCGCATCAACTGTCGGGCCTGGTCGCAGACAACCAGCAGGATTTTGGTCCAGCGCTCGAAAAGCTGAATCTCGTCGTTGACAACCTCAATAGCCGCAATGAACACATCAGCGAGGCGATCACAGCGTTGCCGCCTTACGCGACCGCGCTGGGCGAGGTGGTCGCCTCCGGTCCAGGGTTTCAGGTCAACGTAAACGGCCTCATCCCCCCGCCTGCCCTCGCGATGCTGGAGGACCTGTACTTTCAGCCCGGCAAGCTACCCGACAGCCTCGCCGACAACCTACGCGGATTTCTCAGTGAGCGAACGATTCTGAGGCCGAGGGCGCCATGACCACATCGGAGCGCCTGTCGAAGCGAGCGTGGCTGCGGATCTTCGCTGCCGCGGTGCTCGTCCCGCTTCTGGTCGCCGGTGTATTCGTCATATGGCCATCGAGTTCGCATCGGCGCTCGGTCGTTGCCTATTTCACCTCCGCCGTGGGTTTGTATCCCGGTGATGACGTCCGCGTCGTCGGCGTCCCCGTCGGCACCATCCAGTCGATCGAACCGCTACCCGACAACGTCAAAGTCACCATGCGCCTTGATGACCGGATCCCGATTCCTACTAACGCCCGCGCGATACTCATCGCGCCCAACCTCGTCTCAGCCCGGTTCGTGCAGCTGACACCCCAGTACACCGGCGGCCCTATCCTGCCCGACGGCGCGAGCCTCGGAACCGATCGCACCGGCGTTCCCGTCGAATGGGACGACGTCAAGAAGCAGCTGACGGACCTGGGTCGCCAGCTGGGCCCGAAGGCCGGCGATCCGCAGGGTCCCGTCGCTGCATTCATCAACCAAGCGGCAGAAAGCTTCACCGGCAGCGGCGACTCGTTCCGGTCGGCGCTTCGCGAGCTTTCACAAACGACAGGCAGGCTCGCTGATTCACGATCGGACCTGTTCGGCACCATCAAAAATCTTCAGGTCCTGGTGAACGCGCTGTCCAAGAGCAACGACCAGATCGTGCAGTTCACCGATCACGTCGCGTCGGTTTCCCAAGCGCTGGCAAGCAGTTCTCGAGGTTTGGATGACACGCTCGCCACCCTCAACCAGGCGTTGCGGGACCTCCGAAAGTTCCTCGGAGACAACAACGCTCCCTTGATCGATCAGATCAACAAGCTTGCCCAGTTCACCTCGATGCTGAATTCGCACAGTGAAGACATCGAACAGATCCTCCATGTGGGACCAAATGGTCTGGCCAACTTCTACAACATGTACAGCCCTGCCCAAGCCACCTTCGCCGGCCTGCTCACGTTGCCGAACATGACCAACCCGATGCAGTTCATCTGCGGCACGCTCGAGGCGGGCGCCTCACCGGACTACTACAAGCGCGCCGAGATCTGCCGACAGCGCATGGCCCCGGTGCTCAAGCGACTCGCCATGCATTATCCGCCGTTCCTGTTCCACCCGATCGACAGCATCACTGCTTACAAAGGCCAAATCGCATACGACGCCCCGGACACCGAAGCCAAAGCTCAAACACCAGTGCCTTACCTCCAATGGATGCCGCTGCCGGACTCGATCCCAACGCCCGGCCAAACCGTGGACCCTGCAACGTTGCTCATCCCTCCAGCGCCCTCCGATACACCCACACCGCCACCGCCGGCAGATCCGGGCGCCGGGCAATCGAACGGGCCGGGCCGGTGAAGACTCTCTTCTCTTCGCAGCGTCTTTCCCGCTCCGCGTATCAAACCGCTGCAGGCGCCTCGTGCCTGATGCTGGTATCCGCGTGTCAATTCGGCGGGCTGAATTCGCTCAACATGCCGGGAACCCAGGGTCACGGGAGAGGGTCGTTCTCCCTCACAGTCGAATTGCCTGACGTCGCAGCGCTGCCGCAGAACTCACCAGTTTTGGTTAATGACGTTGCAGTCGGCAGTGTTTCGGGACTGCAAGCAGTGCAACGAGCCGACGGAACGGTCTACGCGGCCGTCACGCTGTCGCTCAATGGAAACGTCCACCTGCCTGCGAATGCGACCGCAAAAGTGGGCCAGACATCGCTGCTCGGTTCGCAACACGTCGAGTTGGCTGCCCCGACTGCCGAGCCGCCCGTCGGCGCCCTCACCCAGGATTCCGTGATTCCGCTCGCCCACACAGGCCGGTACCCCACCACCGAGGAGGTGCTGTCGTCCCTGGGCGTGGTGGTCAACAAGGGCAATCTTGGTGCATTACAGGATATTACCGACGAGGCCTACGCTGCGGTCGCCGGACGGGCCGGTCAGTTCACCGATCTCGTGCCGCGTCTGGCAGAGTTCACCAGATCCATCGCCGCCCAGACGGGCGACATCATCGCCGCCGCGGATGGGGTGAATCGATTCGCAGAAATCCTGGCACGCAACACCGACAAGATCGGGCGAGCACTCGACACACTGCCCGAGGTACTGACTGTGCTCAACAACAGCCGCCAACGCATCATCGATGCGTTCGCCGCCTTGCAGAAGCTCGCAAATATCACCTCAAAGGTCGCCGCCGGTATCAAGGTCGACTTCGGCGCCGACTTGAAGGACCTTTATCCCGTCGTCAAATCGCTCACGGATTACCGCGAGAATTTCGTCACCGCTCTGCAGCAGCTCGTCACGTATCCCTTTGTCGGCAAATACATCAAGCGCGCAGCACGCGGCGACTATCTCAACGTCTTCGTCACCTTCGACCTCACGCTACGCCGACTCGGTGAGTCACTCTTCACGACGTCGGCGCTCGACGATCAAATGAAACACCTGTCCGAAGTCGTGAACCCGCCGGAATTCATCGTCGGCGACATGGCGAATCTATCGGGTCAGGCTGCGGACCCCTTCAAAATTCCGCCCGGCACCGTCTCCACGACGGGAACCGGTCCATGACCAGTCGACTGATACGCGTCCAGTTGTCCATCTTTGCGCTCGTGACGGTCGTCTGCATCGGCGTGATCGCGACGATGTTCCTGCATCTTCCCGCTGCGGTCGGCATCGGGTCATACAACGTCACAGCTGACTTCGAAACTGGTGGCGGGCTGTACCAGAACGCTAACGTCACCTACCGCGGTGTAACGGTGGGGCGGGTCGAGTCGGTCGAACTCACCGACACCGGAGTGCAGGCGCACATGCGACTCAACACCGCCACCAGGATTCCGTCCGACGTCAGCGCCACGGTCAAGAGCGTTTCAGCGGTTGGGGAACAGTATGTCGACCTTGTTCCCCGGCCCGACCACGGTCCGGCGCTGTTGCGGGACGGCTCGCGGATCAGCCAGGACAACACCGCGGTGGGCGAGGACATCACGGCACTCCTGCAGCAAGCCGACGCCCTGGTCGACGCTGTCGGCAACACTCGGATCCACGATCTCTTGCGCGAGACATTCAAGGCCTTCAACGGGTCTGGCCCGGAATTGTCTCGTCTGATCGGTGCGTCTCGTGTGCTCGTGGACGAGGCCAACTCCAACTACCTTCCCACGTCGCAGTTGATCGATCAGGCGCAGGCTCTGTTGGACAGTCAGATCCGTAGCGGTGACGACATCAAATCGACCGCCGGTGGACTGGCCCGGTTCACCGACGAGTTGCGCACCGCGGACCAGCAGATTCGCACCACGTTGCGCGAAACTCCGCCGACCGCCGACGTGGCCAACGCGCTGATGACCGGAATTCGTCCGTCGTTTCCAGTACTGGCGGCGACCCTCGCGAACTTCGGCCGCATCGGCGTGATCTACCGGAAGGCCATCGAGCAGGTGCTGGTGATCCTGCCTGCCCAGTACGCCGCATTCCTCACGGTGGCCGGCCAGTTGCCTGCCGACGAAGGCGGCAAGCTCGACTTCAAGGTCAGTCTGCAAGACCCGCCTCCATGCGAAACCGGATTCCTGCCGCCGACTGAGATCCGTTCGCCGGCCGACCAGACACTGCGTCTGCTGCCTAACGATCTCTATTGCAAAGTGCCTCACAATGATCCGTCGGCAGTGCGCGGCGCCCGCAACTACCCGTGTCAGGAGTTTCCCGGCAAACGAGCGCCAACGGTGGCACTCTGCCGGGATCCGAACGGGTACGTGCCAGTAGGCAACAATCCCTGGCGCGGTCCACCGGTACCGGTTGGCACGCCGATCACGGACCCACGGAACATATTGCCGCCCAACAAGTATCCTTATATCCCGCCGCAGGTAGACCCTGACCCGGGTCCCCCGGTCGTGCAGTTGCCACCCGGCGTGCCGCCTGGGCCTGGGCCGGCTCCGCATGCGCCGTTTCCGTTGCCGTTTCCGCCGAACGAGCCCGGACCGCCGCCTCCGCCATGGCCGTATTACGCGCCCCCCGACCAACAAGTTCCGCCGTACGGTGTGCCACCACCACCGCCACCTCCTGCCGCGCCTGCCGCTCCGCTGCCTGCCGAGGCGCCGGCATCAGACGCTCCGCCTCAAGCGTCCGGACAGCGCGTAGTGCCCTACGACGAGAGCACCGGCGTGTTCAACGATCCGGCGGGGGGCACCGCAATCTTCCGGCCAGGCGAGAACCACCCTGCTGAGAACTGGGTCGACTTGATGCTCGACTCACGGCCGATGTGAGGGGTATGACTTCCTTCGACCGCACCGAACTCGACGACATGGCTCGTCGGTGGTTGGCGGCCAACCGGGAAGCGGAACGAATCGGTGACTGGCGTCAATTGGCACGGTTCTACACAGACGACGCGACCTACGGTTGGAACGTCGGCACACAAGGCGACGTCATGTGTGTCGGCGTCGACGAGATACGCGAAATCGCCTTGGGCCGAGAGATGGATGGACTGCTCGGCTGGCACTATCCGTATGAGCGCGTACTCATCGACGAAGCCGCCGGGGAGTTGGTCGGGTTCTGGAAACAGATCGTGACACTTCCCGACGGGTCGAGTCGCGAGGTGCATGGCCTGGGTGCCAGCTGGTTTGGCTACGCGGGCAACGGTAAATTCGCATGGCAGCGTGACGTTTTCGACCGCGTGCACGTAACGAACGTATTCGCCGAACTGATATCCACCGGAATGCTCACACCGCAGATGCAAGCTCGCATCAACCGCAGTTCCTCCGACGCGCCACTGGGCTACTATCCGCTGGGCCAGACCCCGGCCCCGCTGTGGCCGGAGTGAATCCCCTTCACGGGCGCCGCAACAGCATCGCCGTCGTACCGCTGTTGGCCGCACCGACGCCGACGGCGGCCAACGCGGCACCGTCGACCTGGCGTGCGCCTGCCTCGCCACGGATCTGCATGCAGGCCTCGTGCAGATGTCCGAAGCCGTGCAGGCGACCACCAGACAGCTGACCGCCCGCGGTATTGATCGGGAGCACGCCACCCAACGAGATCCGGGTCGGATCGGCCACGAAGTCGCCTGACTCGCCGAGCGCGCAGAACCCGAAATCTTCGAGCCAACACAGTACGAACACACTGAAGCCGTCGTAGAGCGAGGCGTAGTCGACATCGTCTACCGTGAAATCCGTTCGCTCCCAGACCGTCGACCACCGCGAGCTGATGCGGGTGATGTCCTCTCCTCCTTCCCAGAGGAATCGGTCGTGGTGGGCGCAGTCGAGCGCCTCGACGACTACGGCGGGATGATCAAGGTTCGGTGCATGTTCGGATCCGGAGATCACAAATGCGGTCGCCCCGTCGCATGCGATGTCGCAGTCGTACATGCACAGCGGGTCCGACACCATCCGAGAGTCCAGGTATTCGTCAAGCAGAAGCGGCTCTGTGTAGATCGCCTTCGGATTGAGGTTGGCATGAGCTCGCTGCACGATGGCGATCTGCCCGAGTTGCTCACGTGTCAACCCGAATCTCTCCATCCGCGCCCGGATCTGGAGACCGGCCAGATTCGCCGCCGCGGCCCCGTAGGGAAGCTGCCAGCCGAGCTGACCGGTGGGCCTCGTCCCGGTCGGCACGCTGTACCCCTTGCGGCGTCCCGCACCCTGCGCGGTGCCTTCCCAGATGCTGCGCCAACACAACACATGATTGGCCAAGCCACCCGCGACGGCCAACATCGCGTCGACCACGGCCCCGAGCTGCCCTGGATATTCGACGCCACCGGCTGCCCAGTTCAGATTGATTCCGAGAGCATCGTGGATTTCGCGCAAGCCTGCTCCGGAGAATCCTTTGCCCGGCATCGACGAGCCCGGATACGTCGTCAGTCCGTCGATGTCGGCAAGCGAAAGGCCGGCATCCTCGACCGCCGCAACGCATGCATCAGCGGTGAGCTGCAACGGATCTCGGTGGAGTCGGCGTCCGATATCCGACTGACCAATCCCGCTGATGACAACGCAGTCAGTGAGGCGTGTCGACATCAAATCTCCGGACGGAACAGTGGGAAGTAGACCGGGTCGTCCTCATCGCCACCGTGCTCGAACGTCACGCGCACGCTCATGCCCGCCGCGACGTCGGCCGGGTCGATGTCGATGAGATTTGTCAGGATCCGAACTCGGTCATCCTCAACAGGATTGACGAACGCGATGATGTAAGGCGACGAGAAGCCCGGGAAGAATGGATGATGATTCACCGTCCACGACTCAACCGTTGCTTCACCGCTGAGCACCACCCACTCCGGCTTTCCCTGATCGTGCTGACACCGTAGCGCCGGCGGATGGATCATCCGCAGACAACTCGGGCACCGTTGCAGGCGTAGGACGCCCTCGGCACCAGACGTCCAGAACGGCCGGTTCAGTTCCGACAGTTCGGGCACAGGCCGCCAGCCTGAGTCCGCCTCAATCACGGGCGGAGCCGAAGATGAACCGATCGGCGATCGCATGTTCATTGCGAATCGACATCTCCTGCGCAGTGTTGAGCCAGAGTCCGTCAAATCCGTTGGAATGCATGCCCGCGTGGATGGCTCCGATATTCCGCAAATCCTGGGTCGGCAGCTCGCCCCACCCGTCGTGGTCCTGCCAACGCGCGAATTCCTGCCAAGCCGTCTCGGGCACCTCACCCGGCGCGAAGTGCTCTAACGAAAACATTTCGAACGTGCACCGGTTGGGGTCCTCGGCGTCAGGCAGCATGCGATATCCCAGCAGACATGACTTCTCGACGAGAATCACCAGGCTCGGGAAGATGTGCCAGTCACCATTGCCTGCGAAGTATTCCTCCATTGACATCGTGGGGAAGTCGACGCCTTCCGCGCGTGCAAGCTCCTCGCACATCTGGTGATACAGCACGAACGGCGGGACCTCGCTTGGCTCCATCTTCGCCAGTTGCTGAGCGGCGCGATAGTCGCGCTCGGTGACCAGGGAGCCCACCCCGAGGTAGTTGTATTGCATGGAGTTCGCGAAGACCTCGGGACGGGCGGCCTGCTGCTGGCGCCCGGCATCACGGTTGGCGGTGTCCGGCCGCTGCGTGTACACGAACCGAGAGTGATTCTTGTAGGTGATCGTTGGCGTGTACGGCGCGTACGCATACTCCTGTGGTACAGCGGGCTCGGTCGACGGTCGGGGCCCCTGCACAGCGCGCAGTGTTTGCGGATGTGTGCCCGGCGTGTGGTAACCCTCGATGAACGCGTCGACGACGGTTTTGTAGTTCGCGGGTAGGAATGTCCGCTTGCGCCACCGATAACGCATGTCTTGAAGTCGAAACGGCGCCAACGCCGTCGGTAGCGGATCGAGCCACTCGAGCAGGTCAGGCGGGTCCTGCGCCATCGTGATGAACACCCACCCGCCCCAGGTTCCCACTTTGATCGGAGACAGGTTCCACTGCTCCCGTGGTCGCGGGGCGAACTCATCGCGGCAGGGCACAAACGATGATCGGCCATCGAATCCGTAACGCCAACCGTGGAATTCGCAGCGCAAATCACCCTCGGACGCGCATCCGGTGCCTCGCACGATCTTCATCCCACGGTGCGCGCAAGTGTTGTAGAAAGCCTTGATACTGCCGTCTTTTTGCCGCACCACCAGCACCGATTGGCGGCCGATCGCGTACTCGTAATAGCAACCAGGGTCAGGGATCTCCTCTTCGCGGCACGCGGCCTGCCAAACCTGGGTGAACAGGCGGTCGAGTTCGAGGCGGAGAAATTCCGGGTCGATGTAGCGACTCTTGGGAACGAATGTCTCCCCGCAAGCGAACTTCTCAGGCACCCGGGCGGACATCAAATCAGTCATCACCGTTTCCCTCGTCTGACTCAGCCCGCGGGCGGCTTGTCGAAGATGTTGGGCCACAACACCGCTTCTTTGAACGAGCTTTCGATCTCCGTGAACGCGGTGGAGATGTCCCACGTACCGGATGCAGAGACGATCTCCCGTTCGACCACGGGATTCGACATCAGGCTGATCCGGCCGTTGCCCGCGAAGATGACTCGACGATTGAGCCACTCTGATTGCACGCTGGCCAAGTAGGCGACGGGCGGGACACAGTTCTTCGGCGACAGCCGGGTATTGGAATCCGAATAATCCATGCTCCCACCACCCTTGATGCCCTGCGTCATCCGGGTCCCCGCGATCGGGGCGATCGCGTTGGAGCGCACACCGTATCCCTTGAGCGCATTTGCGCACGAAAACGTCAGCCCGACTATGCCCATCTTCGCTGCCGCGTAGTTCGGTTGGCTCGGTGCGCCCTGCAGCCCGGACATCGACGTGAAATTGATCAGTCGGTACTGGCCACCGCGGTTCTCGCGCCACCACGCCGCGGCATGGCGTGTGACATTGAACGTGCCCTTGAGGTGTACCGCCACGACCGAGTCCCAGTCCTGCTCGCTCATCTTGAACACCATGCCGTCGCGCAGGATGCCCGCTGCGTTCACGACCACGTCCAGGCCGCCCAACGTCTCGGCCGCACGCGTGATCAGCTCCGCACAGCCACCGAAATCGGTGATGTCCGTCGTGTCCGGAAACGCTTTGCCGCCGCGCTCGTTGATCGCTGCGGCAACCGTCTCCGCGGGCCCCGCATCATGTCCGGTCCCGTCGACGCCGACGCCTGCGTCCGACACCAGCACTGTCGCCCCCTCGGCGGCCAACCCTTCGGCAACCGCCGCTCCAATGCCTCTGCCGGCGCCCGTCACCAGCGCAGTACGTCCGTCCAGCACACCCATAGTCACTCACTTCCGTGCGGTCGACCCGTTCAGCATACAGAACATTCTGACAGAATCTGTATATGTGTTCTATCTAGTCGAATCCCCATTCGGAGTAGCGGCGTTCGAGCTCGGCCAAGGCTTCTCTCCCCCCACGGGCGGACCGCTCCTTCATGAAGTTGAACTCGTCTTCGCGCCACGAGAGGTTGCTGAACACTGTGTGTGCCATCGGAACCCAATCGCCGAACTGCGCAATGCCCACCGCATTCCAGAAAGCAATGAGCGCATGCTTACCGACCATCAATCCATCGGCGGAGTGGTGTGCGATTGCGCGCGCATAGCGCAGGGCTTCGTCGCGTAGGCCATCCGCGGGGACCACGGAAGCGGCCACCCCCCAGTCGCGGAGTTCCGCCGCCGAGACCTTCCGGCCGGTGATCATGGCTTCATATCCGCGGTTGGGACCGAGCTTGAGCAGTGCCAACGGCATCGCCGTGGAAAAGCCGGCGAAGCCGATGCGTGCCTGTGGCCGGGCAAGGTACATGTCATCGGAAACCAAGAGGATGTCGGCGGCCAACGCGAGGTTCATTCCCGCACCGAGGGTGGCACCCTGGCACGCGGCGATCACCGTCTTGGGAAAGTGCAGCCAGTTCGTCAGATGACGATGCAGCCTGCGCGCATTCGCCATCCGCGCTGTTTGCGGTAGCCGCTTTCCCTTCGTCAGACCAGCCTGCTCGACGGGTAGACGACGAACGTCGTCACCGCTGCAGAAGTCCTTGCCTTCAGCCACCAGAATGACGACCTTGACGTCATCGTCATCCTCGGCGCGATCGAGGCGATCCTTGAACAGCGCATGCATGTCGGGCGAGAGGATCGCGTTGCGTCGGTCCGGTCGATTGATCGTTATCTGTGCAATGTGCGGCTCGACAATCTGGTATCCGACCCAGTCCTCGTCGACCACGAAATCGGAATCGCCATTCGCCATATCAGCCCCGTCTTCCATCCCGTCGCAGCGATGGGACATAGGAACACTATCCGATCAAGTGTTCCATACGATGGTACTGTCCGCGCATGCCAACGATGACGGTGAGCAAGGATGTCGCGGCAAGCGCCGGCGCGATCTGGGCGCTGCTAGCCGACTTCGGTGACGTGCACTGGATCCCCGTCGCCGGCGATGTAGAGATCGAGGGGAACGGCCCCGGCATGTGCAGGAAAATTCATGGCTCCGGCGACACCCCTATCGTCGAGCGACTGCGGTGGATTGACCCAGATCAGATGCGACTGTCCTATGAGATCCTCAACAACCCGTTGCCGGTAAATCGCTTCGAGACCGTCGTGTTCGTGACCAACGTGCCCGGTTCGCATGACATGTCCAGAGTGGGCTGGGAAGTGGACTACGACCCATCAGGCGACGACACGAATGCGCGCCAAAGCATCGAAGCTGTGTACACCATGATGGCCGACTGGCTGGCGGATGCGACGAACAAGCGCGGGGGATAGCCTGTACACACATACACAAACTTTGTTCATTAGTTTAGGATTGTTCGGTGATAGATCCCCGTGATCTCGTGCTGATCAGCGTCGACGACCACACTGTGGAGCCGCCTGACATGTTCAAGGGCCGGATTCCGGCCAAGTTCGCCGACGATGCTCCGCGGATCGTCGAGACGGACGACGGCGTCTGCTTCTGGGAGTACGCGGGCCTGCAACTGCCCAACATCGGGCTCAACGCGGTGGCCGGTCGCCCCAACGACGAGTGGGGATTCGAGCCGTCCAGCTTCAGCGATATGCGACCGGGCTGCTACGACGTCGACGCCAGGGTCGCAGACATGAACGCCGCGGGCGTGTTGGCATCAGCGTGCTTTCCGTCCTTCCCCACTATCTCGGGTGCGTTGTTCACCTATCACGGGGACCGCGACGTCTCGGAAGCTATGGTCCGCGCGTACAACGACTGGCACATCGAGGATTGGTGCGGCAGGCATCCCGATCGGTTCATCCCGATGGGCATTCTGCCTCTGTGGGATCCCGTGCTGGCCGCCGCGGAAGTGAAACGTGTTGCGGCACAGGGTTGTCATTCGGTGACCGTGCCGCAGCACATCGGCAACTACGGCCAGCCGCCGTGGCAGGACCCACAGTGGGATGTCATGTGGGCGGCGATCTGCGAGTGCAATTCAGTGGTCAACATCCACATCGGGACCGGCGGCGGTGTGCCGGTGCCCTCTGACCAGACGACCTATCTCGCCTACAACTCGATGTTGGCGATCGACACCATGCGGTTCACGGCCGATCTGCTCTTCTCGCCGGTCGTCACGAAGTTCCCGACCATCAAGTTCGCACTTTCCGAGGGCGGCATCGGTTGGATCCCGTTCCTACTCGAGCGGTTCGAGGACATCTACTCGCGCCAACGGGCGTGGACTGGCGATGACCTCGGTGCCGGGCTGACTCCGACTGACGTCTTCCGACGCAATTTCATGTCGTGCTTCATCCGCGACCGTGTCGGTATCGAGATGCGTGACCGAATCGGGGTGAAAACGATCTGTTGGGAGATGGACTATCCGCATTCCGACAGCAGCTGGCCGGATGCGCCCGAGCAGCTCGCGGCGCAACTCGAGGGCTGCACCTTCGACGAGGTCGAGGCCATCACCTGGCGCAACGCCGCCCGCGTCTACGGGTATGACGGCGTAGCGCGACTCGGCCGAGAGAACTGCACTGTCTCGGCCCTGCGCGACAAGATCAGCGGGCTCGATCTGTCGGCGCCCAAGGTCGACGCGGGCCGCGCACCGAAGGCCGGCACCACCGCGATCACCTACGGGGAGATGAAAGAGCGGATGGCGTCGATCATCCGCGGCGGAACGTGACCGGTCTCGACTACGGCGTCAGGCTCACCGACGCCGACATCACTTTTCGCGATGAGGTCCAAGCCTTCCTCGCAACAGCACTGACACCCGACATCCGTGCGAAGGATGGTGGGGAGTCGGCTCGCATTGTCCGGATGCGGCGCTGGCAGAACCGACTGGCCGACGCGGGCCTGGCCGCCATCTCATGGCCGACCGAGTTCGGCGGGCGTAGCGCAACTCCGGTGCAGCAGTTGATCTTCAACACGGAGATGGCGTCAGCACACGCACCAGAGCCCATCAACCGCAGTGCCATCAATCAGCTGGGTCCAACGATCATCCAATGGGGCACGGACGCCCAGCGCACTCACTACCTCCCGCGCATCTTGTCCGCTGAAGACGTCTGGTGCCAAGGCTTCTCAGAACCGGACGCGGGCAGTGACCTCGCGGCGCTGAAGACCAAAGCCGTCGTTGACGGCGGACACCTGGTCATCAGCGGCCAGAAAGTTTGGACGTCGAAAGCCGAGTACGCCGACTGGATCTACATCCTTGCCCGCACCGATCCCAACGCCGAACGGCGCGAGGGCATCAGCTACATACTCGTCGACCTGAAAACTCCAGGCATCACGGTACGGCCAATACGCCAGATCACGGGGGCTGCCGAGTTCAACGAGGTCTTCTTCGACTCGGTTCGTGTCCCCCTGGCGAACGTGCTGGGGCCTCTGCACGGCGGATGGACAGTCGCGAAGTCAACACTCGGATATGAACGAGTGGGTCAGAGCCGGACACATCGGATCGAACGGCGACTGGACATCTTGGTGCGAATGGCACAGGAACCGAATGCCCTGACTGAGATCGGGTTCGATGACAGTTACGTCGCCGATCAGATCGTCAGGTACGCCGCCCAGGTAGAGGCTTTGCGGCAGATCGCTGCTCAAGCCACGGCGGCAGGCGTACGCGGAGTGAGTCCCGGGCCGGAAGCGTCGGTCGCCAAGTTGTTGACGTCGGAAGTGGATCAGTCGATGGCCAACTTTGGGCTCGAACTCGCCGGACCCGCGGGCACGTTGGAGCGCGGCTCTCCAGGTGCGGCCAAAGGCGGCAATGTCGCCGCGAGCTACCTGTTGATGCGTGCGGCCACGTTCGGCGCGGGCACCTCGGAAATCCAACGAAACGTCATCGGCGAGCGCCTTCTGGGATTGCCCCGTGACTACTGACAGCGCATCTTCTCTGGGCGATATCGCCGATGCTGCGATTGAACTTGCGCATCTCCGAGAGTCGGCGGATGGCATCCTCGGACACGCGTGGTCTATCGGACGGCTTCGGGCCCTGCTCGAACAATCCGAGCCAGCGTTCGACGATCAGCTGTGGCGGACGGTGCGCGAACTCGGTTGGCCGGACGTCCTGGTCAGCGAGTCCAGTGGTGGCGGCGGCGGCACGCTGCGGGAACTCGCAGTGCTGGCCGAAGCCGCCGGTGCTGCCGCAGCACCTGTGCCGCTGACCGCCACGGCCGCGGCGGCATGGTGCCTGGACAGCTGCGAAGATGGCGTCACCCTTATCCTCGACCGATCGGTCAGCTCTGTGGGACAACGGGTTTCAGGATTTGCCCCTGTCGTTCCCTACGGGGCGAGCGCCACCCGGTTACTCGTCCTGGCCGAATCAGACGAATGTCCAGTGCTTGGCGTGGTGGATCCGGCCGCCTCGGGTGTGAGCCGTGAGCTTCTTCGCCCACTTGACCACAATCCCGCGGCGGCAGTCACTTTCGCCGACGCGCAACTGGTGCCGATAGCAGAGGGCAACGACGCGGTACGGCGCCACTCGGATGCGGTGTTGCGGCACCGCATCGCAGCCATCGCCGAACTCGTCGGCATCGCATCAGCGGCCAACGCCGCCGCCACCGAGTACGCAAAGGTGCGCGTCGCGTTCGGCAGACCCATCGGTTCATACCAGGCGATCAAACATCGACTCGTCGACCAACGGTCCGCGATCGAGGTGGCCCGGGCACTCATCAATCGGGCGGCTGACGCGTGCGAGCAGAACGAACCGGATTCGTCAGCTTTGGTGTCGCTTGCCGCATTCTGGGCGATCGATGCCCTTCGCGCTGTGCCGGAGGGTGCTACCCAGGTGTTCGGCGGCATCGCCTACACGTGGGAACACGACGCCCACATACACCTGCGCCGAGCGGCCACCGCAGTCGCGACGCTGGGATCGCGGGCCGAGCACCGCCGAGCCGTGACGGACTGGCTGACCGCGCGGCACGCGTCTCAGCGGTAGTCCAACGTCACCTCGAGTCGGTCGAAGGTATTGACCAACGACGATTCTCGCTTGACCCGCGCGCCGGTGACATGCAGCCCCTTCGCTCGCTCGAGCACCTCGTGCAGGACGAAGCGGGCTTCACGGCGCGCAAGCGCGGCGCCCATGCAGAAGTGTTCTCCCACACCGAATCCGACGTGACCGGACGCGTCGCTGCGGCTGATGTCGAACTCCTCCGCACTGGGACCCCAATGGTCGGCATCTCGATTGGCAGAAGCGTAGGCCATCAGCAGCCCATCCCCCGCGCGGATTGTCTTGTCACGCATCTCAACATCGTGGGCCGCTTGTCGCGCCATGCTCATCACCGGCGTCCACCATCGCAACGTCTCTTCGATGGCGTTGTCCGCCAACGCGTGATCGGCGAAGAGCCGCTCGCGCTGTTCAGGGTGCAGATCCATGCACTGGACGAGCCCGGCCAACAGGCTCTGCGTCGTCTCACTGCCGGCGGCGAGCAACGTCATGGCGTAGACCATCGTCTGCACCTCGTTGAACGGCTCACCGTCGATGCGTACTTGCGTCAACATGGTCAGCAGGTCATCCCGTGGATCGACGGCGCGTTGCGCGATCAGATTCATCAGATACGGCGCGATCTGGTCGAAAATCAACCCGAAGTCGTTGTCGTCGGCCAATCCGCTGCCTGCCTTGGCAATCGTCGTCGCCCACGACGCGACCTTCGGCCAGTCCTCCTCGGGCACGCCCAGGAAGTAGGAAAAGATGTACACCGGAATCGGTTCGGCGATGTGCTCGATCCAGTCGAACTGTCCGTCAGGAAGATTGTCGAACGCCGCAGCGACGACCTGCTTGACTCGATCCTCCATCTTCGCCACAGCGGCAGGGGTGAAGCGCACGCCGATAGCCTTGCGGTGGGCGCGGTGCACGGGAGGATCCATGAACATGATGCCCCGGTTTCCGAATCCCTGTGGATCGACGCCCTGCCGATGGGCGATCAAATCCATCATCACCGCGATGCGCTCCGACGTGAACTTCTCGGGTCGGGCCGAAATGCCCTTGATGTCGTCGTACTTGGTGACGACCCAGAATTTCCCGTCGTCATACCAATGTAGCGGGTCACTCGCCCGCAGTTCGCGAAACGTCGCGTTGGGGTCGCCCAGATAGAAGGCCGGATCGTCGAACCGGGCATTGGTCACGGCAGGAGACATCATCGCCATATCTGAACAATAGAACACTGAGTGTGAATCTGTGAACCCGACTCCGCTACACTGCAGCGAAACGACCGTTGTTCGATTGTTCTACAGCGTTGTCGCTGTTGGCCGGATGCAGGAGCGCAGTGCGGTGACCGAGGATCGTGCCCCGACCCCGTTCCTGTCGGGCGTCCGCGTGCTCCAGCTCGGTGACGGCATCGCGGGATCTGCGGCGGCCGCACTCCTGGCGAGCCTCGGTGCGGATGTGTCCAGGCTGCCCGGGCCACGTTCGCCTCGTGTCGGCCCGGTGTTGGTCGGCTCATCAGGTGAGATTTCCGCAGTCGACGTCGTCCTCGACCGTCAAAAGCGGATCCTCGACGACGAGAACGGGTTTCACGGGGATGCCGACATCGTGATTGCCGACGGCGCCGCCGCGCCGCCGGTCAGCCCCGATACCGTGGTTGTCACCCTGTCCGCCTTCGGTATGGACGGACCGCACAGCGGACGCCCGGGCGGAGAGTTGGTCGCCCAGGCCAGCGGCGGGTTGTTGGCGACGATCGAGGACGACGACGGCAACCCGGTGCCCGCACCCGGCTACGTCGCGTTGAAATCCGCGGGCGCCGTGGCCGCGTTGGCCGCGTTGCACGGCCTCGACTGTCGCAACCAGGTTTCGGGTCCGGTACGTCTGGATGTGTCCATCCAGGAAGCGGTGATCTTCACCGCCGCCCTGCCCGAATGCGCCCACGCGATGTACCGGTGCCCCGGTCGCGCGGGCAGCGGTCGATACCTGGCGCCCTCGGGTGTGTTCGGTTGCCGCGACGGCCTGGTCCGCATCACCGCCGTCGAGAACCACCAATGGCAGGGTCTCCTGACTGCGTTCGGCAATCCCGACTGGGCACACGGTCTCGACGAACGTCCGGCCCGCATCGAGCATGCCGAACTCATCAACGCCAAGGTGACCGAGTGGACTGCCCTGCGGGACAAGGCCGATTGCGCTGATCTGCTTCAGGCACACGGCGTTCCGTCGACGCCGGTCAACCTACCCGGTGAACTGCTGAACTCACCGCAGTTCGCGCACCGGGGCTCATTGACGTCCACCCGCCTCGGCGAGCGCGAGATCGCCGTGCTCGAGCCCCCGTGGCGATGTCGACCAGGGCACGCCGGCCTGCCGCGTCGCGGAGGACTGCGTGGGTTGCGCATCGCCGAGCTCACGCATGTACTCGCCGGCCCGATCGTCGGAGCATTGCTGGGCGGTATGGGTGCGACTGTGGTGCGCGTCGAGGATCCGGACCGCCTCGACATCTACCGCCGCTCCGGCCCGTTCGCAGAGGGAATCGCCGGCGCCGAGCGCGGGGCGTACTTCGCGGTGGCCAATCACTCCAAGCGAAGCGTCTTGATCGACCCCTCGACTGCGATCGATGACGTCGCCAACATACTTCGCGAGGCCGATGTCGTGATCGAAAACGTCGGGTCCTCACGCCTCGGACGGTTGAAGGTCGACCCTGACGAGCTAGCGGGGCAAGGCCGTCTGGCGGTACGGGTATCCGGGTTCGGCTCCGATGGCCCGCTAGCAGGATATCGGGTGTACGCCAACAACGTTCAGGCATACGGCGGACTGGCCGGCACAACCGTGAGTGCCGACGGCGACCCCGCCCGCCTTGGCACAGTGTTGGCGGACCCGCTGTCGTCGGTGATCACGGCGGTCGTCATCGCGGCCTGGGCACTCGGGCCGGCGCGCGACACAGGCGCAGTCGTCGACGTATCGATGGCCGAAGTGGTCGCGTTCACCATCTCGGAATTCGTCTCGGCAGCCTCGATTGCACAGACACAACCGGACGCCAAAGTGCACCGCGGCATCTTCCCGAGTGCCGACAGTCGCTGGGTCGCAGTCGAATTCGAGGAATCGCAGCATCGCGACGCCGATACCATCGCGGCCTCGGTAGCCAACCATACTGGCGAAGACGTCGCAGCCGAACTTCGGTCGGCCGGAGTGTCGGCGGCCGTCGTCCGAAGCGCAGCCGAGCTCATCGTCGATGAACACCTGAGGACCCGCGATTTCTTCCCCGAAATCGCCCATCCCGATCCCGCGATCGGCACGGCGCGATTGGTCGGGCTGCCATGGCGATTCGCCGGCCAGGGTCCCATTCCACTGTCACCGCCGCCGGCCCTGGGCAGCACAGATTTTCGGCACCGTGACGTTTTCGAGAGGATGTCAGTCAGCGATGTCAGCAGCTGAAGCGACGGCAACCGTGTGGTCATCGACATTCGTGCCGTCGAAGTCGCCCTACCCTGAATTTGGACAGGACGGCTACTGTGTCGCCTGGGTCGACTGCGGGCACACCCGACTGCAGGTCCTCGTCGAAGGCGCCCGCCCGGAACCCGGAACGACCGGGCGCCTCGTCGAGAAATGTCTTGGAGACGCGGCGGTCGCAGTGTTCGTGGCGGACCCGTCATGACGGGCGTTCGTATCGCCGGTATCGGGGTCACCGAGTTCGGAAGGCACAGCGGCACCCCCTTGGCCGATCTGGGCGTGGTCGCTGCTGAAAAGGCGGTGGCGGATGCCGGCATCGACTACGAAGCCGTCGGCGAAGTGTTCACCTCGTCGGCACTGGCCGGTCCACAAACAGGTTTGGCGGTGGCACATCGGCTGGGCCGCACCGGAATCCCGGTGACAGCTACCGAAAGCGCGTCGGCCGGCGGGATGGTCGCATTGCGGCACGCCATCTGGGCCGTAGCGTCCGGGCGCTGCCGCACCGCACTGGCGATCGGGTACGAGAAGACGACGGCGTTGGAACCCGGCGGGGTCGTGCCCGCGGCCGTCGGCTTCTGGGATCGCTTCCCGCCCCAGGTGCACTACGCCATCGAGGCGGCGCGCTGGCTGCACGACACGAAATGCGGGCCAGAGGTCATCGCTGCGGTCGCAGCCAAGTCGTACAACCAAGCCCGGCTCAATCCGCTGGCCGCCCGACGCAATCCGGACCAGGTGACGGCCGACGATGTGCTGGGTGCACGAATGGTGGCAGACCCACTGACCAAGATGATGTGCCACGCGTCGGTCGACGGCGGTGCGGCGGTGGTGGTTTCTGCCGATGCCGTGCCGCGATCGGTGTCTCTGCTGTCCATCGAGCAGACCAGTTGGCCGTCGGACCCGTCCTGGCCTCTCGTCGGACCGGTTGTCGGCCCGCCGTCTCAGATCACGCTGACCGCCAAGCGGGCGTTCGCCGCCGCCGGCGTCGCACCCGGCGACGTCGGGGTGGTGTCCCTTCACGATATGTGCGCCAGCGAGGAGATCACCGCCCTGATCGCGATGGGGCTGACAGACTCGGCAGGTGTCGTGAAGTTGGCCGAGTCGGGTGGGCTCGCATCAGACGGCTCACTGCCCACCAACACCGACGGCGGGTGCATAGCGCGTGGCCATCCGATCGGAGCCACCGGACTGGCGCAAACCGCCGAGATTGTCAGTCAGCTTCGTGGAGAAGCAGATTCACGTCAGGTCGCCGATCCGCGGGTCGGCCTCGCGCAAGCAGTCGGGGGTGGCGGCTCATGCGTGGTGGCGCTGATGCAGGCCTGATCAGGCGAGCACTCACGCGATGGCGCCGCTCTCCTTCAGCGCCATGATGCGATCCCAGTCGCCACCCAGTTCGAGGATCACCTGCTCTGTGTCTGCGGCGAACTCAGGCATCGCGCGGAGGTTCAATGCGGTCTCGTCGAACATCACGGGGCTCGCCACCAGCTCGAAGGACTCCCGGCCGTCGTCGACGGAAACGATGTTGCCGTTGGCACGCACCTGCGGATCAACGGCCACCTCCGCGGTGTTCTGCACCGGCGCCCACTGACCGCCGAAGCCCTCCAGCGCTTTCCGCCAGTGCTCCAACGAATGCGCACCAATGGCCTCTCGGAGTACCGTAATCGCCTCTGCCGCATTGCGGGTCAGTGCTTCGTGGCTGTTGAACCGCTCGTCGGTGCCCAACTCCGGAACTCCGACGCGCTTACAGAACTCGGCGAAGTACCGAAAGCCCTGCAGCATCGACAATCCGAGGTAACGATTGTCGCTTGTGCGATAAAAACCCACCAAGGGATTGTTCGGCGTCACGTTGGCGCCGGCCGGATTGGTGATCCATGGCTCTCCGCTGACCAGCGCGGCGTTGACAGCTACCCCTGACGCCCACACGCCGACGCCCAGAAGCGAGATGTCGACTATGCGAGCGTGTCCGGTGCGCTGCCGCTCGAACAACGCTGCCGCGATGCCACCCGCGATTGTCATGCCGCCAATCGAATCTCCGTAAGCCGGTCCCGGCTGAGGGACCACCCCCTCGAGGTCGCTGGGCGTCGAGCCCGTCGCTCCCCCCGCTCTACTCCAGAAGCCGGTCATGTCGTAACCGCCGGCGCCTGCGTCTTGCCCGAGCGGCCCATAGGCGCTGCCCCTCGCGTAAACGATGTCGGGGTTGATCGTCCTGAGGTCCTCGACGTCGATCTTGAGCTTTTTACGCGCATCCGGTAGCAAGTTGGTCAGGAACACATCGCTGGTGCGAGCGATGTCCATCAACAGCTCGTGTCCATCCGGCGTGGAGATATCAAGCGCCACTGAGCGTTTGCCGCGGTTGGCGTGCTCCATCACGGGATTGCGCCTGCCCTCGACCTTGATATGACCGAGTTGCTTGAGTCCGCGTTGAGAATCCCCTGTCTGCGGGTGTTCGATTTTGATGACGTCGGCGCCCCAGTCGGCGAGCACCGCACCCGCGGCAGGGACGAACGTCCACTGGGCCACCTCGAGCACACGAACGCCGGCCATGGGTCCAGTCGATGTGATCGCAGCCATGGATTGAACAATAGAACACCAGATGTTTATTTGCTATCGTAGACAGTCGTGACCGACGCGCTCTCCCACCTAAGGGTGTGCGATTTGAGTGGCCAGCTGGCAGGTGCCGGAGCCACCAAAATCCTGGCCGCTTTCGGCGCCGAGGTGATCCGCGTCGAGGATCCGGCCACGCAAGGGCTCTGGGACGCGCTCCGCGGAGTCGGCCCCTACGTCGACGATCGCCGCGGAGTGAATCTGGGTGGCGGATTCAACAACCACAACGTCGGCAAATACGGTGTGACCATCAACCTGCGCACGGACGAGGGCAAGGAGCTGCTGCGCGAGCTCATCGCCGTCAGTGACGTGGTGTGTGAGAACTTCGCCGCAGGGGTCATGGAGCACCGCGGCTTCGGCTACGACGACCTCCGCCGTATCAAACCCGACATCATCTACGTCTCCAACTGCGGCTTCGGCCACACCGGTCCCTACAAGGACTTCAAGACGTGGGGGCCTATCGTGCAGGCCGTCAGTGGATTGACGTATACCGCGGGCCTACCCGATGACGAACCCTCCGGATGGGGCTTCTCCTACATGGACCACGGTTCGGCCTTCTACATGGCGATCGCGATCCTCGCCGCCGTCCACCACCACAGGCGCACTGGCATCGGTCAGCACGTCGATCTCGCAACCGTCCCGGCAGGCATCGGCATGCTGCCGACAGAAGTGCTCGACTGGACGGTCAATGGGCGGGCGACAACCGCTCACGGCAACCGCGCCGACTTCGACGAGATGGCGCCGCACGGCATCTATCCGTGCGTGGGCGACGACCGCTGGATTGCCATCGCTTGCCGCGACGACCGGGAATTTGGCCTGCTTGCAGGGGTTCTCGGGGAACCAGCTCTGACATCCGATCGATTCAGCACGGTCGAGCAGCGTCTGCGCGTCAGCGACGAGCTCGACAAACTGATCGGCGCGGTGACCGCCAACCGCATCGCAGGCACGCTCGCCGACGACCTGACCGCGGCCGGAGTGCCCGCCAGCGTAGTCAAGAGCCCGGCCGAACGGATCGACGGCGATCCTGACCTGGCGGCCATGGGGCTTTTTCCCACAGTCGACCACCCCGAGATGGGAACGGTTCGGGTCGAGGGAATCCCGATGCGGTTCTCGGAAACGCCATGGCAGATCCGGGCGGCGGCGCCGGTTCTCGGCCAGCACAACCGCGAGGTGTTCTCGGACCTGCTCGGCCACAGCGACGACGAGTTGGCGGCCTGGGCGGATCGAGGTGTGATCTGAGTGCGCTAGCCGATCTTCGCATCGTGGAGTTGACGGGTCAGTACACACCGATCGGCGGACGGGTGCTCGCCGAACTCGGCGCCGACGTCACCGTGGTCGAGCCACCTGACGGTTCACCGCACCGTTCCCGCCCGCCGTTTGTCGACGACGTGCCAGGTGCCGACCGCAGCCTGCGGTGGTGGGGCGGCAATGCCGGAAAGCGTGGCGTCACCGCCGATCTCGACACTCCTGGAGGCGTCGAGTCAGTACGACGGCTGATCGGCACGGCCGACATCGTGATCGCCCCGGGCGACCGACTCAGCGAGGGCACAATCGGCTACGACCAGAGCCGGGTTGGTCACGATGGCTTGATCTGGGTCTCGGTCACCCCGTTCGGCCTGCACAGCGCCCGGGCAGATCAACCGGTCACCGACCTGACCATGCTGGCGGGCAGCGGGCCGGTGTGGAACTGCGGCTATGACGACCACTCGCTTCCTCCTATCCGCGGCGCGGGTGACCAGGCCGCCAACATAGCCGGAATGTATTGTGCGGTAGGCACGCTCGTAGCACTAGCGCATCGTGACCAGACGGGACGGGGTCAGCTCGTCGACATCAGCGTGTCCGCTGCCTGCAATGTCACCTGCGAGCAGACCACCTACCACTGGCTGACGGTTCAGGGTGTCTGCTTCCGCCAGACCGGACGTCATGCGCACTCCGCGCCCAGTGCACCGGTCCAGGTGCGCTGTGCCGACGGCCTTTTCGCGACGACGGGCGTGTTGCCGCGCAAACCCGAGGACTTCGGTCGATTGCTGGACTGGCTGCGCGAACTGAATCTCGCCGAGCAGTTGCCCGAAGCAG
Organism: Mycobacterium sp. 3519A; assembly: GCF_900240945.1. NCBI lineage: Bacteria > Bacillati > Actinomycetota > Actinomycetes > Mycobacteriales > Mycobacteriaceae > Mycobacterium > Mycobacterium sp. 3519A. The sequence continues at coordinate 129,092 of NZ_OESG01000013.1, read as the reverse complement.
TCTTCCTCGAGCTTGCCGCAGAACGCGACACCCCGGTGGAGATCGCGTTGATCGGCGAGGACGACGAAACGACGGCGATTCTCAGTGCCGCCCGCGATGCGATCCGGCTCATCGCGTCGACATTGCCTGCCAAAGAATTCTTCCTCACCAGCCAGCGCCGCGGCTTTCCCGCAGGGGCGGTGCTCCCGCCGAACGCAGCTTTCGACGACGAGCACACAGTGGCGCGCGGCTTTCAGGTGCCGGTCCATCATCCGGAACTCGGAAGGACCATCACCTACCCGGGCACGCCATATCTGTTCAGCGAGACTCCAACGCACCCCCCGACGCGGCCGCCGATGCTCGGCGAACACAACGCGACACTCGAGTCACTCGTCGAGCGTCCATGAGCGACGGTCACCGGCTCACGCACATCGGGCTCTGTGTGCGGGACATCGAAAGATCCACCGACTTCTATTGCCGTGCACTCGGATTCACAGAAGTCGGCAGGATGACGGTGGATGACCCTGCCACCGAACAGCTCCTCGACGTCCCTGGTCTGGTCCTCGATCTTGTCTACCTGGAACGAGATGGCGTCCGCCTGGAACTTCTCGGCTATCGTGCGCCGGGCCGGCACGAAGCACCCACGCCGCGCCCCATGAATGCCACCGGTTTCACCCACCTGTCTTTTCGAGTCGACGACCCCGACCTGCTCGCGTCCACAGTCGTCGCCGAGGGTGGCGCATTGCTCGCCGAACGCACAGTCACCTTTCCCGGCGGAAACAGGGGACTCATGCTCACCGATCCGGACGGCAATCTTCTCGAGCTGATCGAGAGGCTGAGCAACTAGGCACAATCCGTCTCATTGTTCAGGCTGATGGTAGAGTCTTTCCATGCCCGCGACCAGCGAGTTGATGTATTCGCCGTTCTCGAGGGCGGTCTTCGACGACCCGTATCCGGTGTATCGCCGGCTGCGCGATGAAGCACCGGTCTATCGAGATCCGGATAACCGATGGTGGGTGCTGTCGCGCTTCGACGACGTGTCGGGCGCGTTGCGCGATTGGCAGACGTATTCCTCCAAACTGGGCCCCGCCCCTGAGAATCCGGACAATGACGGCCGCAAATACTCGGTCATTTCCATGGATCCGCCGCGCCACGACCGCATCCGCGGGGTGTTGAAAGGCTTCTTCACCCCGAAGGCGGTCGCGGCGATGGAGAGTGCATTGCAGTCTGTGGTCGATCACCACTTGGATCGACTGCGATCGGGCACGACTGTGGACGCGATGGAAGCCTTCGCGTTCTCGGTGCCCACCGATGTGATCGGGGATCTACTGGGAGTCCCGCACGCCGACCGCGAGCAGCTGCGGGTCTGGTGGGAAGCTTTTCTGACCCGCCACGAGGGCGAGGTCGCGATGCCACCGAGTGCGATCGAAGCCAATCGGAAGATCAGTGCCTATATCGGTGACCTCATCGAGGCGCGGCGCAGCGAGCCTGGTGACGACCTGATCAGCATCGTGCTCAGGTCCACGTTCGACGATCCCGAAACCGGCGAGCGGGCCCTTTCCCCGCACGAGGTGCTGATGTTCGCCAACCTGCTGTCGGCGGCCGGATCCGAAACCACGCAGAAGCTGATCTCAAACGGACTTGTTGCGCTGCATGAGCATCCAGACCAGTGGCAGCGAATTCTGGGCGACCACACGTTGATTCCCGCCGCTGTCAACGAGGCACTGCGGTATGACACACCGAGCCATTGGGTCGCCCGCACTCTCACCCGGCGGGTTGAGAAACACGGCGTGGTGATGGAGCCCGGAGACTGGGTGCTGCTCCTGCTCGGCAGTGCAAACCGTGACGAACGTCGATACGACGAACCGGATCGCTTCGTCATCAACCGATCGCGTGGCACCGACGTCTATTTCGGTTGGGGCATTCACATCTGCCTCGGGCAGTGGCTGGCGCGTCGGGAGGCTCAGCTCGTCTTCGAATACATCGCAAAGAAATTCCCCAACTACACGATCGGTGCTCGCGAGCGTGTCTTGACCGCAACCGTGCGTGGTTACACGAGCGTGGAGATGACCCTTGCGTGATCTATGTGAAGACGCCGGGCGACTGTGAGTAGTCGACCGTGGACAACTCGGTCATGCCCCCATCGATGTGCAGCACCGTGCCGGTGACGAATGCGGCGTCGTCGCTGGCCAGAAATGCGACCGCAGGTGCGATTTCCCGGTCCGGGTCAGCACCGCGCTTGAACGGTGACGCGGCCGCGGTCCTGGTGTAGTTGTCCCATTCGGTACCGATCATGTCGCGCTGCACGTCGGTCAACGCGAACGGGCAGACCGCATTGACCCGGATACCGTGTCCAGCCCATTCATTGGCGGCCACCTTCGTCAGCGCTGCAATCGCACCCTTTGCCGCGGAATACGGTGCGGTGTAGCCGATCCCGGCCAGCGCAGAACCGGACACGAAGTTGACAACCGACGCGTTACCGCTTGCCTTGAGGAACGGATGCGCGGTCTGCATGAAGCGGAAGGTAGCTTTTGGCCCAGTGGCTTCCGACAGCTCCCAATCCTTGTCAGTGACGAGCTCCAGCGCCTTGGGCATTGCGAAGTACTGGGCAGCATTGACGAGCACCTGTAGTCGCCCGTCGACAGCCGCAGCGGTGACTGCCGACTCGATGTCCGCACGCTTAGCGACGTTGGCCTTGACGTAGGCGGCAGCGCCGCCGTCCTTACCGATCAGCTCGACGCATTCGCGGCCCTTCTCCTCGTTCAGATCGACCACCGTGACGCGGGCACCCTCTTCGGCCAGTCGGCGCGCGATCGCCCGCCCCAGTCCCTGTCCACCGCCGGTCACCAGGGCATTTCGATTACTCAACCGCGTCACAGCCCGAGCCTCCTAGATTGAACAGTTGAACATTATTCGTTCTATCATTCAAGATGATGACAGATCGTCGACAGCCACGGAAAGAGGACCCGGATGCACGTCGAAGTCGACCGCGACCTATGCGAATCCAACGCTGTCTGCGTGGGCATCGCCCCCGATGTCTTCGAACTCGGCGCCGACGATCTGGCAGTTGTGAAAGTCGGTGAAATTCCGACCAATCGGCAGGACGCGGTTCGCGAAGCGGTGGCGATGTGCCCGAAAATCGCGCTGACACTGTTGCAGGATCGATAGTTGCCCAATGGACATTGGCCTGACCGACGAGCAGAAGCTGCTACAGGACACCGCATCTGGGCTTGCCGCACGCTTGGGAACCACCGGACCGGGCAACATCGAAGCCGGTTCCACCTCCGAAGAGCAGTGGCTTCAGGTCGTCGAACTGGGCGTGCCGACATTGCGCTCCCCGGCGCTGTGCGGCATGGACACCAGTGGCATGGAGACCGTCGTCGTCATCGAGCAGCTTGCACGTGCATTGTGCGCGGTCCCGGTGGTCGGGCAGGCGGTACTTGCCACCGAACTGCTGGAGGCGGCCGGCGCCGAGAAAGAGCTCGAGCTGATTGCCGAGGGGACTCTCCGGGTCGCCCCGGTCCTCACAGGTGACTTGCGAGGTTTCGGGAGCCCGGCCGGCGGCGGAATCGGATTCGACGCGCAGGGTGCCACCCACGCTCTGCTGGTGGGAGAGACCGACGGTGTGAGACGGGTGGTCTGCGTGCCGCTCGAGGACCGTGGCGGCGACGGCCTCGACCTGACCCGCACACTGCTGAGGATCCGGCCCGATCAAAACGGGTCGGCGATGGCCGTCGGAGACTCGATCGACACGGAGCGGTGGCAACGCGTCGAGTCGCTGGCGCTGACGGCGATCGCGGCCGACCTGATGGGTGTCATGCAGGGTGCACTCGACGAATCGGTGCGCTACGCCGGCGAGCGCGCGCAGTTCGGCGTGAAAATCGGATCATTCCAAGCGGTCCAACACCTGCTCGCCGACGCGCTGGTCCGCGTCGAAGGCGCCAGGAGCTGCCTTTGGCATGCCGCGTGGGCGATCGACCACCTACCCCCGGATGAGGCTCGCTTGGCGGCCATGACGGCGAAGGCATACGCCGCCGATGCGGGTCGCGAGGTCGTCGAAGCCGCGGTTCAGGTTTTCGGCGGCATCGCCATCACCTGGGAACACATCGCGCATTTCCGGGTACGCAGGATGCTGCTCGACCGGCAACTGTTCGGAGATGAGTCAGTTCAGTACGACGCCATCGCGCAGCTTCGACTCGCCGATGAGGAAATTGGGTAGGCCGATGGACTTCAATGACTCACCACAAGAGAGCGAGTTCCGCCACCAGTTGCGACAGTGGTTGCGCAAGCACGCGGCGCAGGCCGCGATCCCCGAAGATCCGGCAGCGCGCGCCGACGCCCAGAATGCTTGGCACCAAACGTTATACAAGGCCGGATACATCGGGCTGTCCTTCCCAACCGAGTACGGGGGTCACGGGCTGCCGCCGATCTATGAGGCGATCCTCAACGACGAATTGGGCCGCGCCGGCGCTTCACCGATCGAAGGGGTAGGTCATCTCAGCAACGCGCTGAGAATCTTCGGATCCGATCAGCAACGCGCTGAGTTGTTGCCCGGCTTGCTGTCAGGGGCCGTGCGATGGTGCCAGGGTTTCAGCGAGCCCGAAGCGGGCTCGGATCTGGCCGGACTGAAAACCCGGGCAGAATACACGGAGGCGGACGGCAAGCAGTTCTTCCGTGTCACCGGCCGTAAGATCTGGACGAGTTTCGCCGCGGTGGCTGACTGGTGTTTCCTCCTGTGCCGCACCGAGTTTGATGCTCCCAAACACGCCGGTATCTCGGTCTTGCTGGTCCCGATGTCCTCGCCCGGTATCGACGTTCGCCCGATTGTCAACGCCGCCCGCAACCGCGAGTTCGCCGAAGTGACGTTCGACGACGTCGAGGTCCCCGCCGAAAATCTGCTTGGCGAACGGGGCCAGGGCTGGTCGATCGCCAACCAGTTGCTTGCTTACGAGCGAGGGCCCAGCGACATCAACTGGATCAGCCGGCTCTCCCGGCAACTTCGGGATCTCGAGAAGGACGTTCGCGTCGGCCGTCTCCAGAACACTCCGGCCACACGCGCCCGGCTGGGCCGGGCATACGTCGAATTGCGTGCACTGCAGGTCAAGGTGCAACGATCGCTGAGCGACCGCCAGCACGGCCACCTCCCGGGCCCTGAAGGGTCGGTCGACAAGCTGCTGATGACGCGCGCTGACCAGATTTTCGGCCACACCATGATGGACGTGCGCGGGAGCGAGCCGCTGCTCGCTGAAGGGCTCGAATGGGATATCTACGTCTGGTCACGTGCCGCCGGAATCTATGGCGGTACCGCCCAGATTCAGCGCAACATCATCGCGCAGCGGGTGCTTGGCCTGCCACGCAAATAGCGCCGCTGTTCAGTCGGCAGACGTGATCCGGGCCAGTGATTCCCGCAGGGCACCAAGGCGTCGTTCCATGATTTCGTCCCCTGCGCCCGCCGCCAACTTGGTCTGGACGTCCTCGATTTCAGCCGCCAGCCGTTCAGCAGCTTCACTCTTGGTCAATAGGTCCTGGTCAGCCCAGTCGTCGTGCGGAATGCGGTCCTTCGGATCCATCGAGTATCTCCTTCGCCAGCGCCTGCACCTCAGTTGAGAACGAACCCGCAACGGCGGTATAGTCAACTGAGCAGAATTTGTATATTTGTTCCATCAGGGTAACAGTCGGAAGAACTGGGGATAGAGCAATGCCGCTGCAACCGTCGATGAAGCTGTTGTCTGTTGACGACCATCTCATCGAGCCACCGCACGTGTGGTCTGACCGCCTACCGAAGAAATTCCTGCAGGCGGGTCCACGGATCGTGGAGTTCCCCCGTGACGGCGCGGAGCCCGTCCAGCAGTGGGTTTACGAGGGCCGGGCGTACCCCAACATCGGCCTCAACGCGGTCGCGGGAAAATCCCCTGAGGAGTTCGGTGTAGACCCGGTGCGCTATTCCGACATGATTCCTGGCTGCTACGACCCCAAGGCGCGACTGACCGACATGGACGTCGACGGTGTTCACGCGATGTTGTGTTTCCCGTCGTTTCCGCGGTTCTGCGGCACAGTGTTCCTGGAGGGCCAGGACAAGGAACTCGCGTTGCTCTCGGTACGGGCCTGGAACGATTTCTCGATCGACGAATGGTGCGCCACAGATCCGGCCCGGTTCATCCCGATGGCGATCACCCCGCTGTGGGACGTCGACCTCATGGTCGCTGAAATCGAGCGCGTGGCCGCCAAGGGTGCGCGTGCGATCGGGTTGCCCGACAATCCCATGAATCTCGGCCTCCCCAGCTTCCACATGCCGCACTGGGATCCTGTCTTCTCGGCTCTGGAGGAGACGAACCTGACTGCGGTGATGCACTTCGGTTCCGGCGGAATGCCGCCCTCGACCGCGGCCGAGGCGCCGTTTGCCGTCATGGTCACGCTGATGGGCACCACGTCGATGGCCGCGGCAGTCGAACTGGTCTTCTCACCGGTGTTCCACAAACACCCGAATCTGAAGGTCGCGTTCTCTGAGGGCGGCATCGGCTGGCTGCCCTACCTCGTCGAGCGTGCGGATTACGTGTGGCGAAAGCACAAGTACTACCAGAACATTCACCCGACCGTCGCACCGTCGGAGTTGTTCCGCCGCAACATCTCGGGCTGCTTCATCGAGGATGAGGTCGGCGTGGCACTGCGTGACCAGATCGGTATCGACAACATCACCTGGGAGTGTGACTACCCACACTCGGATTCGTTCTGGCCAAAGAGTCGGGCCCGGGCTGAGGAGATGCTGGCTGACGTCCCAGATGAAGACGCCGCCAAAATCGTAGAGCTGAATACCCGGCGCTGGTACGCCTTCCCCGAGGAGGGCTTCAAGTCGTGCACCGCCGACTCCGGTTGGCGACCCAACAACGGGCAGCCGTCGGATTACGACTACGACGCTGTGATGGCCGACCACGGCGGCGTCGGCTACGGCGCCTTCGTCAACAACCTCGCCGAACAGATGGCGAACAAGGAATAGACGGTCAACGCCTTTCGATAGCTGATCGCCAGTCGTTGACCGTCACCAGCCTGCCCGACGAGGCCAGGGTGATGTAAAGCGTTTCACCGTCGGGGCTCAACGTCATGTTGGTCGTCATCGGGTCATCAGCCGAAATCATCCCGAGCAGCTTGCCGTCCGGAGCGAATACGGTGACGCCACCTAGCCCCAGCGTAGCGACCAGGACCCAGCCCTCGGGGTCCACGCACAAGCCGTCGGCGCCGCCCACGTTGAGTGGTCCGCCGCTGGGAACCGTCGCGAATCCGCGGGCCCCCCGGACGAGGCCCGGTCCGCCGAGCTCGAATTCCCATATTCGACGTGTTCGGGTCTCGGCAACATAGAGCTTGCTTTCGTCGGGCGAAAGTGCTGTGCCATTGGGCATTTCGAGTGGGTACACGATCTCGGTCAATTCGCCGTCCACGGTCCCGTACAGCAGGCCGGTCATCGCTCGGTTGCGTCCACGGGTGGTCCCCCCGTCAGTGGTATAGAACCCGCCATGGGCGTCGACGCAAATGTCACTCGGCCGCACCAGCGGAAGCCGCTTTCCGCTCCGCGAAGTGAACTCGGTCGTCAAAGTCGATGCACTGCCAGCCGTGTCAACGATTTGTATCTGCGGGGTGACCGGATGCTCTGGTGGAGCGACGGGTCGAAACAGCATCGCGCAACCGTCGAACTCATAGGGCCACGGCCCGATTCCGAATCGCGATCCGCCGTTCTGGCACACGATCAAGCGGCCGTCGGGCAGGCGGGCGGCGCCGTTCGGTCCTCCCCCTGTCTCGGCGAACACTTCCGTTGTGCCGTCGGCACAGACACGCGTGATGCGACCGGCGGCCATTTCCGACACGAGAACCGAACCATCGGTAGCAGCGACCGGCCCCTCGGGGAACGCTAGACCGCTTGCGAGACATCGTGTTGTCGCGGTCATGGACGTCGTTCCCACCACGCAGCGAAGGCAGGATCCGATAGCGGCAGATCGCCGATGCCCACCTGGCGGGCGGGCCAGCCGGCAGGGTCTTGTTCGAGTGGTGACGGATTGCGAGCCTGGCCGTACCACAATCGATGCCTGCGGTGCAGGAACAGCCAGCGATCTTCGTGCTTTATGTAAGCGTCCTCGTACTTGATGAGTTGTTCGACGAATCCCTCAGCCCGGGTCTGAGCGAAGCAATGTGCCCACACTTGTCCGCGCGCCCGGACGGCGTCCTGGATTTCGATCATGTGGTTGGCGACCAGGATCACCGCGAATACGCTGCCATCAAGGCTCTGTGTCATCAGCCTGCGTAGCCCATCGGGCCCGTCGCCGTACTCACCGAACCGAGCCTGGGGTGCATACAGGTCGGCCATCGCATCTACGTTTCGAGATTCGATGGCGGCGGCGTACAGATAGGGAAGCTGGCGAATGTCGTCGCGGGCGAGTAGCACCGCGACAGTGTCTGATTCAGTCATCCGGTCAACCTCCCGTGACGTTGATGTCCTGCCCGGTGATCGCCGAGGAAGCATCGGAGGCCAGCCAAATCGAGAGCTCGGCGACTTCATCAGGCTGGACCAACCGGCCCAGCTTGTTGCGCCCGACGAGCCTGCGCCGCACGTCGGCCGGACTCACCCCCTCCTCGCGGGCCCGCCTGCCGACATAGTTGTCGAACAGTTCACCCGCGACGCTGCCGATGACCAAGGTGTTGACGCGGATCCCGCAGGGGCCGACTTCGAGCGCGAGGGTCTGCCCCAGCGCGGACAGGCCGATCTTGGCCGCAGCATAGTGCGCTTTGCGTGGCTGCACCTCGCGTGCCGCGGCGGAGGACAGGAACTGTATGTTGCCCGTGCCCGCGGGAATCATGGCCTGTCGCAATGCCTCTCGCGACAGCACCATCGGCGCAACCAGGTTGGTCGCCAGCACGTCCGTCCAGTTGGCTACAGTCGCGTCCGCAACAGCTTCGTCAGCACCCGGCACGGCGGCATTGTTGATGAGGATATCGAGCCGCCCCCAGCGCGATACCGTCGCGTTGACGACGTCGCGGCACTGGCCTTCTTCGCGGATATCCGCCACCACAGCCATGGCCTCGCCGCCCTCTTCGGCGATCACCGCGGCCGTCGTATTCAACTCGGCCGGTCGACGGGCGGCAAGTGCAACCCTGGCACCGCAGCGCGCATATCGGCGCGCGAGTACACGCCCGATACCGCCACTGGCGCCTGTGATGAGTGCGACGCGTCCTGACAGATCACTCATTGTCGGCTACCCGTCCAAGAGCATGGCGGCCATGTCCGCACCGGCCGGAAATGCGCCGGTGATGCCCGCGCTCAGATATCCGGAATCGGTCACCATCGTGATGCCGTTGACGACAGCGGCGGCGTCGCTGCAGAGATACAGCAGCGGGTAGGCCTGTTCCATCGGTGTTGCGGCCTTGATGCCCACTTTATGGCGGTAGTCAGCGCCGAATTCCAGCCACAGCTCCGCATTCGCTTGTGCGAGTGGGGTGTCCGTGGGCCCGGGACAGATCGCGTTGATTCGGATGCCTTCTTCGAGAAGACTCATCGCCTCGCGGGCGACGTAAGCGCAGACCACTTGTTTGGTCCACATGTAGTGCGCACAACCGTGGTCGTGAACCCATTTGGTCGCGCTATCGAAATCCCTTATGTCAAGAAACTCGTTGAGCTGAGCGTAGTTCGATCTCCATGCCAATCCTGCGGCCGATGAGATGAACCCGATGGCGCTTCCTGGCGGCAGCATGGCACGGTTGCGCATCCGGTCGATGAGGTGGCGGTGCCCGATGAAGTTGATTCGCTCGATTCCCGGGCCGTCGGCGACGCCTGCGCAGGCGAACACGGCATGAACCGGGCCGCCACATGCATCGACCGCGGCTTCGATGCTAGCCGCCTCGGCGAGATTCATCTGAATGGTGCCGACGCCGTCGATCTCAATGGATGCGTAGTCCATCACGACCACTTCGGCGCCGGCATCCAGTGCCAGTTGCGCAGCGGCCGCACCCATTCCCGTCGCGCCGCCGACGACGAGGACACGTTTGTCACGGTACGAGAAAGCATCGAACATGCTCACGCCCATCTCCCGTCGGATGACTGGACAACTCCAACAAGAGTACACATTATGTTCTATTGTTTAGGCGTGACGGCTGCATGCACTAACCGACCTCGCCGGTTAGCTGCCGAGGTGCATTGAGCTTGGATTCTCTGCGTGAAGTGCCCGCCGAGTTGACCGCCCGCTACGTCGCGCAAGGTTGGTGGGACTCGCGCAGCCTTGGAACGCTTATCCACGAGTCGCTGATCGACGTCGTCCATCTCCCGTTCGTCGTGCATTCCTCCGATCGCGCCTGGCGCGGCACGATCGGCGAGGTCGCCTCAGCCGCGCGCCAGTTCGCGGGGTGGCTGCATCAACGAGGCATCGGACCGGGAGATGTCATTGTCATGCAACTTCCCAACTGGGTCGAAGCCGCAGTCACCTTTTGGGGCACCGCGTTTGCGGGAGCGGTCATCGTGCCGGTCGTGCACTTTTACGGGCCGAAGGAACTCAGCCACATCCTTCGAGATGTTGCGCCCGCGCTTGTCGTCACACCAAACCGCTTCGCACGCATCGACTACGACCACAGTCTGGTCGAGGTCGTCGGCGACATTCCGTGGGTGCTGGTAGGCGAAGGCGAATCGGCTCTGCCCACCGCAGAGCCGCTCGATCGACCCGTATCGGTAAATCCTGACCAGCCCGCGGTCATCGCGTTCACCTCCGGCACCACCCAGAGCCCCAAAGGTGTGGTGCATTCGCATCGCACCATCGGATTCGAGGCGCGCCAGAACGCGGCGATCTCCCCGGCCGGCGGGCCACCCCCTCTTGTCGGTGCCCCCGTCGGACACTTCATGGGAATGCTCGGTGCGCTGCTGGGGCCGCTCATCCGCGGCGTGCCAATCCACTTGATCGACGAATGGAACGCGGCTGAAGTGCTGAGGTTGATGCTCGGCGAGCAGGTCGGGCTCTCCGGCGGCGCGCCGTACTTCTTCACCAGCCTGCTCGACCACCCCGATTTCACCAGCGCGCATCTGCGGTACGTCCCGTCTGCCGGGCTTGGCGGCTCCGCGGTTCCCACGCGATTCACCCGCCGCCTGTCCGGACTGGGGATCAAGGTGACTCGCTGTTACGGAAGCACCGAACATCCGACAATCACCGGGTGCGCTTTCGGCGAGGACGAAGCGAAGCGGATCACCACCGATGGCCATCCCCTGGCGGGTGTCGAGATTCGGCTCGACCAGGAGGGCCAGATTTTGAGCCGCGGCCCGGACCTGTGTCTCGGCTACACCGACGCCGCTCTCACCGACGAGGCTTTCGACAGCGACGGATGGTATCGAACCGGGGATGTGGGAGTCCTCGACTCAGACGGCTTTCTCACGATCACTGACAGGATGTCCGACATCATCATCCGAGGTGGTGAGAACATATCGGCGCGAGAAGTCGAGGAACTGCTTCTCGGTCTTTCCGGCGTCACTGAAGTTGCGGTCGTCCCCGAACCCGACGAACGATTCGGGGAGCGCGGCATAGCCCTTATCCGCCTTGCCGACGGAGCCGGACGACCCGATCTCGACCAGGTCCGCAACCATCTGGCGGAGGCCGGGCTGGCCAGACAGAAGTGGCCCGAATCGGTAAGGGTCGTCAAAGAATTTCCCCGTACCGCATCCGGGAAGGTCCAGAAGGTCCGGCTTCGCGCGCAACTGCGCGACGGCGTGCTCGAGGGCGAGGTGCAGCAGTGACCGCCGGATCGAAAACTCAGATCATCCTCGGGCTCAATGTCGCGGCGGGCGGATTGGCTCACTTCATTTGGCCGCGAAAGTTCGAGCCGCTCAACAGAAGGCTGGGTTTCACGAATCACACCCGCACACATGTCTACTGCAACGGCGCGATCGAGACGGCAATCGGCCTTACGCTGCTGAGTCCCACCACACACAGACTGACCGCCACCTTGTCGGTCGCGTACCCGATCTACTTGGCAACCAACACTATTCGCGCGCGGCGCGCCGGTCAGGCCGGCGTGAGGTAGACCGGCAAGGAGGTAGGCCCGCGCAGCGAGCTATTGGTCGACCACGTCGTTTCGCCGGCAGGCGCGATGGCTGATGCCTTGGTGACGAGTTCGCGCAGTACTGCTTGCGCCTCCATCCGAGCCAACGGCGCACCGATGCACATATGCGCGCCGTATCCGAATGCGATGTGGCTGCGCGGATTTCGGTCTGCCCGGTACTCGTCGGGATTCTCGAATACCAAGGGGTCTCGATTGGCCGCCCCGAACGAGAGCAGTATCCGCGATCCCGCGGGAATGGTCACGTCACCGACCCGGTAGTCGTCCCGGGTATACCGGTACAGATTCTGGATTGGCGTCGAAAATCGCAACTGCTCCTCGACCGCCATCGGAATGAGGTCGGGGTTGGACCGGATCAGCTGATATTGCTCCGGGTTGCGCGCAAGCGTGTCGAACATGCCGCCGAGCAGGTTCGTCGTCGTCTCGTTCCCCGCGATCAACAAGAGCATGGTGATCAGGAACAGCTGGCCGTCGGTCAGAGAACCGTCGTCGTTGTGTGCGAGCAGCCTACCGAGCACACCGTCGGAGCCCTTGAGCCCGCCTGCGGCAAACTGGCGCATCAGGTACCGCTGCAAAGCGACAACCGATGCAATCGCCTTGGCCGAGCGGACGATTCCTTGTCGCGTCGGCTCGAAATCGACGATGTGCATTCCGGCCTCCGACCAATGCCGGAACTGTGCAACGTCGGCGTCGGGGATGCCCAAGATGTGCGCGATCATCCGCATCGGCATCGGGATGGTCAGCTTCTGTACGACATCACACCCCGGGTTGACCAGCACGTCGGTGACCAGTTCGGCGGCCAGCTTGTCGGTCATGACCTGCCAGCTGGTCATCGCCCCCTTGCTGAAGCCGGGTTGCACCTGCTTACGCAGTCGCGCATGTTCTTCGTCATCGGACAACACGAGCACCGGTGCGGAAAGCTTGAACCGCGTCACCCCCTGTGTGCTGGTGACGGCGTCGGTGTGGCGCAATGCGTCGCGCACATCCTCGTGACGGTGGAGTATCCACGTCGACCGCTTCGGGTTGTAGTGCACCCGACCACCGCGGTGCAGGGCACGGTAGGCCGTGAACGGTTGGGCGGCCGTTGCCCGATCCAGCGGGTCGTAGTCAGTGTTGACCGCACCCGCCCAGGCGCCGTATCCGCGCAGACGCGTCTTGATCGCTGAGCTCGTATTCAGATGGACGGCGGTGACGAAGGGACGCAAGATCGTCCCCGCGCCGGAAGCCATGATTCGCATCAGTTGTTGCGCCGCCTCTATCGTCCCCGAAACTGTGGTTCGCGCTTCTCCATGAACGCCGCGACGCCTTCAGCGACGTCGTCGGTCCCCGCCACCTGCTCGACAAGCAGAGCCTCGGCATGGAACGCCGCGGCCCGGTCAACATCCAGCGCTTGGTTCAGCATGGCCTTGGCAGCGGCAATCCCGCGGGTGGCGCCGTTCGCGAGGCGCTGAGCCCACGCGGTTACCTCCGCGTGCAGGTCGGCGTCGGGGACGACCTTGTTCACGAGACCGATTCGATGCGCGTCCTGAGCGGACAACTCCGCACCGAAGAACAGGAGTTGTTTGGCGATGTTGAATGGCACCTTGCGGGCGAGCAGGTACGCCGCTCCCCCGTCTGGCGCGAGCCCACGCCGAACGAAAAGCTCGATCAGTCTTGCACTTTCGGCTGCGACGATGAGGTCGCACGCCAACACCATGCTGGCGCCGACGCCGGCAGCCGCGCCGTTGAGAGCGCAGATCACCGGCTTTTCACAATCCAACAGCGCCGTGACCACCGCCTGTGATCCGTTGCGCAGGATCCGGGCGGCGTCACCGGCCACCCGATCCTGACTCGGGCGCATCTCGGGGTCACGCAAGTTCGGTCCGGTACAGAAGTGTTTGTCGCCGGCAGCGGTTAGCACGACCGCGCGGATGTCAACATCAGCAGACGCCCGGTTCAGGTTCTCGATGATGTCGCGCTGCATCGCCCGCGTTACTGAGTTCCCGACGTCGGGACGGTCGAGTATCAGCCATCGCACACTGCCCTCGGTGCGCGCTGTCAAGCCGGAGGTGGTCACAGGCTGATCGGGACGCTGGACGGTCCGCGCACCGAATTGGTGTGAACGAAGTGCACCGCGTCCTCGTCGACATCCCATTCGGGAAATCTGGCCAATGTCTCTTCCAGCGCCACGCGAGCCTCGAGGCGGGCCAATGCAGCCCCGAGACAGAAGTGGGATCCGTGCCCAAAGCTGATGTGGCGGATGCCGGTTCGATTGACGTCGAACATGTCGGCGTTGGCATACTGACGCTCGTCTCGGCCCGCCGACCCGGTGAGCAGCGCGATGCGCGACCCCGCTGGGATGACGACGTCGTGATAGGCCGCCTCTCGAAGTGAGTAACGACCCTGCACCGGCGACGGTGCGTCGTAGCGCAGTAACTCCTCGACGGCGTTTCCGACAAGACTCGGCTCGGCGACGAGTTTGGCCCGCTCGCCCGGGTTTCGCGCCAACGTCAGGGCCGCCCAGCCGAGCAGTCTCGCCACCGTCTCGTTGCCTGCGACGTTGATCAACGCGATGAAGAGCATGACCTCACCGTCGTCGAGTCGACGACTTTGCTTACCTGGTTGGACCAGATCAGACGCCATCAGATGGCTGACGATGTCGTCCTTCGGATTCTCGCGTCGCTGACGGATCTGGTCGAAGTAGTAGGCGAAGAGCTTCTCCGCGGCCTGCTTGCCGGCATCATTCAGCTCAGGTGCACCCTCGTCGCGGTGAATCTGCAGATCGGACCATTCCCTCAAATTGTCGTGATCTTCCTCAGGAAAGCCGAGGAGAGAGCTGATGACCATGACGGGAAGCTTCATCGAGAAATCACGGACGTAGTCGAATCCGTCTGCACCATCGAATTTTTCGAGATAGTTTCGGCACAATTGCCTGACCCGGTCCTCCAGCTCGGCGACGGTGCTGCGGAAGAAGCTGCGGTTCACCATTTTTCGCAGAGCAGTGTGATCCGGCGGATCCATCATGATCATCGCCTTCGACTCCAGGCGCTCCGAGGTGATCATGTCCAATGTCACGCCATGCTCGGACGAGAAGGTCTCGGTGTCCAGTGACGCCGTCATGACATCGTCGAACCTGCTCAGCGCGTAGAAGTCGTACTCCTCGTTGTAGTAGACCGGAGCCTCGTCACGTAACCGCCTCCACACCGCATAGGGCTCTCGGTGGAGAGCACGGTCAAACGGATCCCATCGCAGGTCCGCTGTCACCATCAGGCAGGCTCCCTTCGTCAGATGACCGGCCGCTAAACAATGGTACACTCTGCGTCATTCTGTTTAGTAGTGGCTTGGCCGTTGGAAGAGGAGGGACCCCGTTGGAATCACGCACGCTCGATCACGTCGTCTACGAGAAGGACGGTGCGATCGCCCGGATCATTCTCAACAATCCGGAGCGTGCCAACGCGCAGACGTCAGAGATGGTGCACAGCGTCAACGAAGCACTTGACGATGCGCAATACGACTACGACGTCAAGGTCGTCATCATCAAGGCCAACGGCAAGGGGTTCTGCTCCGGACACGTCCCTGACGGCAGCTATCCCGAATTCAAGGCTGAACTCGACGCTTCGGGCAAGGTGTGGCGCTCCGCCGCCCAGTTGTTTCTGTGGCCGGTGTTGAAACTATGGGAGTTTCCGAAGCCCGTCATCGCACAGGTTCACGGCTACGCGATCGGCGGCGGAACCACTTGGGCGTTGATTCCCGAAATCACGGTGTGCTCCGATGACGCGTGGTTCCAGATGCCACTCGTGCCCGGATTCGGGCTGCCCGGGTCGGAAACGATGTTCGAGCCGTGGGTCTTCATGAATTACAAGCGAGCGGCCGAGTATCTGTACACCGCCCAGAAGATCACCGCGGCGCAAGCGCTCGAATTCGGACTGGTCAATCACGTCGTTCCAGCGGATCAACTCGAAGCGACCGTCGAAGCGCTGGCCGCCAAGATTGCCAAAGCTCCGTTGATCACGTTGCAGGCGACGAAGGCAGGCATTCTGCGCGCCTGGGAGAACATGGGGTTCCGCACGCACCAGCAGGCGAGTAACGACCTGCAGGCCGTCGTCACAGGATCCAAAGAGTTTCGGGACTACATGGCGGAGTTGATGAAGAAGGCCGCAAAACCAACTGACCGGGTGTGATCAGTCGTGCCGCTCAAGCCGATCGTGCGGTTCGGCGGCGGAGAGGCCGTCGACCTACTGCGCACCCAGGTGCGCAAGTGGCTTGACGACAACCTGCCCGACGAGTTCAGGCGGACCGCAGCCAACCCCGATTACCTGCCTCGCGACGCACACGATCGTGCGGTGGCATTCTGTCGGGCGCTGCATACCCAGGGCTGGTTCGTACCGCATTGGCCTGCGAAGTTCGAGGGTGGCGGCCGCGGTGTGGTCGACCAGGTGGTGATCCGGGAAGAACTCGCCTATGCGGGCGCACCGCTGGTCAACACCAACGGTGTGAACATGCTTGCGCCCGTGCTCTTTCGGTTCGGCACACCCGAACAGCAGCGCGAACACCTGCCCGCCATCGCGCGCTCGGAGCGGATGTGGGCGCAGGGCTATTCCGAGCCTGAGGCGGGCTCGGACCTCGCGGCATTGCGGATGACGGCCCGCCGCGACGGAGACCACTACGTTCTTGACGGCCAGAAGACGTGGACCAGCAACGGCGTACTCGCCGACTGGATGTTCGTGTTGGCGCGAACGTCGCCCGTGGCGGATAAGCGCCAGGCCGGAATCTCGTTCTTCCTCGTCGACCTGTCGACGCCGGGAATCACTCGCCGGCCGATCAGATCGATGACGGGTTATCCCACATTCGCCGAGGAGTTTTTCGACGAGGTCCGAGTACCCGCCCACAACCTGGTGGGCGGCGAGGGCGACGGGTGGAAGGTGGCCAAGGCGCTGCTTGACGCCGAACGGTCGAACGTGACACGTGCCGCGCAGGCACAGCGTTACCTCGACGAGCTCGTCGACTGGTGCCATTCGCAACTCGGCTCCACGCATGATCCACTCAGCGACCCGATGAACCGAACAGCGTTGGCACGCATGGTAGAACGGGTCGAGGTAGGCCGCGCGCTGTCGTATCGGGTTGCGCATTTACAAGCCACCGGTGCGCTGGACCCCGCGCTGCCGTCGCTTTCCAAGCTGTACCACTCAGAACTGACGGCAGAGCTCCGTCAGTTGGGTGCACAAATACTCGGGCCCGCCGGCGCATTGCTGCCTGATGATCCTGACGCCCTTCTTGACGGGCATTTCTCGGAGGGCCTGTTGTTGTCGTTGCTTCACACGATCGGTGGGGGCACCAGCGAGATTCAGCGGGATCTCATCTCGACCACTGGCCTCGGGCTTCCCCGCTAGCAGAACGTTGCTGGGCGATAGTCGCGATCGCCAACTCCACCGGGTTAAACGCAGCCAGCTGTGCCGCTTCCGCTGAATTCATCAGCCTCTTGGTCATTTCCACCGCCCCAGCGTCAGCGCCCGCCAATTCACGAGCGATGGCGATGGCACTGTCAACCGCACTCCCCTGTTCGACGACATCAGTCACCAACCCCTGTCGTTCGGCCTCCACCGCAGAAAGACGCCCGCCCCGCAGCAGAAGCGAGGCCGCGCGATGCCGGCCAATCTGCTGGGTGAGCCGCCACGCCAGCCCGCCATCGGGAACGACCGCACGGGCCACGAACGGCGCGCTGAAAAAGGCGTCCGAGGCGGCTACCACCAGGTCACACGACAGTGCCAAACTCCACCCGAGCCCGACGGCGCCCCCCTCGACAGCAGCGATAGTCGGCATCGGGACGGATTTGAGCTGTTCGATCACTTGCTGGGCATGCTCGACACGCCCGGCAGGGCTCATCGGCCCCGAGCCGTGGGCGGGTCCACTCTTCAGATCGC
Organism: Mycobacterium sp. 3519A; assembly: GCF_900240945.1. Lineage (NCBI taxonomy): Bacteria > Bacillati > Actinomycetota > Actinomycetes > Mycobacteriales > Mycobacteriaceae > Mycobacterium > Mycobacterium sp. 3519A. The sequence goes on along the minus strand of NZ_OESG01000013.1, from coordinate 111,135 downwards.
CTCCCGCACTGAAGAATCCGCCGGCACCCGCCACAACGACGCCTTGGACGCCCGCCGTGACCGCGTCTGAAAGGACGGTCGCCAACTCGGTCCACGACTCGTACTGCAAAGCGTTGCGCTGTGCGGGCCGGTTCAAACGCACCACTCTGATGCTGCCGAGGTCCTCCGCGGTGACGAGAGGTGCGTCTGTCATCAGGGCCTACCGGTTGAGGAATTTGTCGATCGCCGCCCGGTGCTCAGGAGTGGTGAAACACTCGGTCTCCGCCGAGATCCCGTATTCGAGGATCGCGGTGACCGCACGCTCGGCATGGAGATTCAAGGTCCGCTTGGTGTCCTGAACGGCACGCGCGGGCAGAGCGGCGAGCCGATGCGCCAGCGCCAGCCCGTCCTGCTTGGTCGATTCGTGGGGTACTACCCGGTTGGCCAGGCCGAGCTCAACGGCAGTGGCCGCGTTGATCCGCTCGCCGAGGAGCAGATACTCCTTCGCTTTCAGCAGGCTCATCAACAACGGCCAGAGCACGGAGCCCCCGTCGCCGGCGACGAGCCCGCTGGCGACATGGGTGTCGGCGAAGAACGCCCGGTCCGACATCAAGACAATGTCGCACAGAACCGCGATGCTGCAGCCGAATCCGACGGCTGGGCCGTTGACCGCGGCCACGATGGGAAGCGGGAAATCGATCATGTCGCGAACGATCCGGCGCGCGTCGCGCATGCCTTCGCGTCGAGTCACCGGATTGTTGACATGGGTTTCGAGCCACTCGACCAGGTTTCCGCCTGCCGAGAAGTAGTCACCGGTACCGGTGAGCAGGACCGCCCGGGCGTCCGTATCCTCGCCGAGCTTCGTCCACAACCGGGCGAACGCGCCGTGCATGGCGTTGTTCACCGCGTTGGCGTTGTCAGGGTTGTTCAGTGTGACAATGCGAACGGGTCCATCGCTGGCTACCAGGATCTCGTCGCAGCCGGTAAGTTCCGACGTGCCCGCCGGCATGCTCACTTCAGCGCCCCATAGAGCCGTCCACTGATGATCTCTTCGGCATCGGCGACGATGCGAGAAACCAGTTCACCGGCGGTTGGAACGTCGTCGATCAGTCCCATCGCCGTTCCGATCCACCAGATACCGGCATCCAGATCGCCGGTCTCGTAGACCTTCACGCCACGTTTACCTGACACCAGATGAGCGATGTCCTCGAATTGCCCACCGTCGTTGAGGATTTCGACCACTTCTCGGGATACGGTGTTACTCGCAACCCTGCCCGTGTTACGGAGCGTGCGGAAGATCAGCTCGGTGTCCAACTCGCTGCCCGAAACAATCGCGTCTTTGACGTTCTGATGGATCGGCGATTCGACGGTGCACATGAAGCGGCTGCCCATGTTGATACCGTCGGCGTCCAGTGCCAGCGCGGCGACCAAGCCACGCCCGTCGGCAAAGCCGCCCGAGGCGATCATCGGGATCTCGATCTCCTTTGCGGCAGCCGGAATCAGCACCAGTCCGGGAATGTCATCCTCACCGGGGTGGCCGGCGCATTCGAACCCGTCGATGCTGATCGCATCCACACCGAGGCTCTGCGCCTTCACGGCGTGACGAACCGATGTGCATTTGTGGATCACCTTTATTCCGTTGTCGTGGAACATCGGCAGATGCGGTGCCGGATTGGATCCGGCCGTCTCCACGATCTTGATGCCTGCATCGACTATCACCCGCCGATACTCGTCATACGGCGGCGGATCGATCGTCGGGAGAATGGTCAGATTCACGCCAAATGGTTTGTCTGTCAGGTCGCGGGCGCGGGCGATCTCATTGGCGAGATCGGCGGGGGTGGGCTGCGTCAACGCGGTGATCAGCCCGAGCGCGCCCGCGTCCGAGACCGCCGCGGCCAACTCGGCGCGACCCACCCACTGCATCCCGCCCTGCACAATCGGGGCATCGATACCGAATGTTTCGGTGAATCTGGTGCGAATCAAGGATTTTCCCCCTCTGAGAATTGCCCATCGGCCGGCAGCCATGCTGGCCGGCGGGTATGAACGAATGCGTCGCGGTCTGAGTTGACAGACCAGATGGGGTCGCGCTTCTGCAGGAACGCCGTGAACGCCTCGATCTGTTCTGACGTGCCGATCGACGACCAGTAGCCGCTGACGTCGACGGCAGGCAACGCCCGTGCCATCTCACGTTTCATCGCCGCACGGGCGGCCGGGCCGGTGTTGCGTACCCGAGCCAGCAAAGCCTGGGTCGCTTCGGACAACTCGTCGTGGGCGACGACTCTGCCGATTAGGCCGAGCCGTTCCGCTTCCGCCGCATCGATCCAGTCATTGCCGTAGATCAAGTGATTCGCCCGCAGCGTCCCGATTCGCTGCGGCAGTCTGGCTGCGACAAACGCTTCGTAGACGCCCCGCGTCAGATCGGGAACACGCAATCGTGCCCGATCGGATGCGATCACCAGATCGGCGAACAAGGTCATCACCAAGCCACCGCCCATGGCGATTCCGTTGACAGCGCACACGACGAGCTTGGGGATCTTGCCAAGCACTTCGAAGGGGGTGCCGTCGTAGGCCTCGGTGAACGCATCCCAGGTGCGGTCGGGATTGCCGACGGAGTTCATGTCACCGCCGGCGCAGAAAACGTCGCCCGCACCGGTGATCACCAGGAATTGCAGCCGGGGTTCGTCGGCGACGATCATCGCCGCGCGCTTGATGCCGTGGTAGCCGTCGGCGGTCACCGCGTTGCGCTTCTCCGGACGATTGATAGTGACTGTCAGCGTGTCCCCGTCGATTCGACCCGTCAACTCGGGCGCGCCGAGGTCGACGGTTACCGCATCGGGCAGTTCACTCATGAGATCACGGCGACGAGTTCGCCGACGTCGTATGTGTCGCCGACCGTCACCTTCCACGTGACAGCACCGGAGGCGGGCGCTTCGATGTCCATCTCGACCTTGTCGGTGGCGATCGCATACAACGGTTCGCCCTCATTCACCGAGTCACCATCGGCGACATACAAATTCGTCACCTCCGCTTCGGTGATCGCGTCGCCCGGCTTCGGCATCCGAACCTCTGTCACATGATCTCCCTGACGGCATCGGCGAGCTGGCTCGCGTTCGGGCGGCAGGCCGCCTCGAGCGTGGCCGCCCGCGGAACGGGCGTGTACGTGCCTGCGACTCGTTGGATCGGTGCGGCCAGCACGCCGAAGAGTTCTGTGCCGACAGCGGCCGCGATCTCCGCACCAGGGCCGCAGAAGCCGACCGACTCGTGTGCCACCACCAACCGCTTCGTCTTGCGAACCGACTCGAGTACTGCCTCCATATCCAGCGGCACCAGACTGCGCAGGTCAAGCACCTCCACGGAAATACTCTCCGCTTCAAGCTGTTTCGCAGCGTCCAGTGCGGCATGAACCATGACGCCGTACGTGCAGATCGTGACGTCTCGGCCCGGCCGCTTGACATCAGCCTGACCGAGCGGGATCACATAGTCAGCGACAGGGACCGGCCCTTTACCGCCGCCGTAGTAGAGCTTCATCGATTCGATGAAGACACAAGGGTCGTTCTCCTGCAGGCACCCATTGAGCAGCCCGGCGGCGTCAGCGGCGGTGCTTGGCCAAACCACCTTGAGTCCGGGAGTGTGCATCGCCCATGCCTCGAACGCCTGCGAATGCTGCGGTCCCGCAGCCATTCCCACCATCGTGCGGATGACCATCGGTGCGCCTTTGCGGCCACCGGACATGTACCGAACCTTGGCGGCGTGGTTGGCGATCTGATCCATCGCGACCCCGAAGAAGTCCATGAACATCAGTTCGGCAACTGGCCGCAGACCGCCCAACGAAGCGCCGACCGCCGCACCGATGATCGATGATTCGGCGATCGGGGTGTCGCGCACCCGATGCTCACCGTATTTCGCCGACAATCCGGCGGTGACCTTGAACATACCGCCGCCCGAAGGGTCGCCGATGTCCTCGCCCAACAGCACGATCGACTCGTCGGCAGCCATCGCCCTGTCGAGGGTTCGGTGAATCGCCTGCACCAGGCCGAGGTCCTCGGTCTCGCCCGACGGCAACACTGCACGCACCTGACCGCGCGCCGCCAGCTCGGACCCGTTGCCGCAGAACACATCGCGGGTCAGCTCGCTGACATCTGGCGCAGCTGCATCGCGAGCCGATGCGAACGCGTCCTCGATCTCGTCGGCGAGTTCGGTATCGATGCTGTCGAGTCCCGACTCGTCGGCGAGGCCTTCCTCGATGAGCAGGCGTCGATAACGTGAAAGAGGTGGATCCGCTCGCTTGGCAGCGAGTTCGTCCTGGTCGGCGTAGCTCATCGCGTCGCCGAAGTAGTGGCCCTGCAGTCGATATCCGACTGCCTCGATGAAGCTCGGTCCGCGTCCTGACCTGGCGTTGGCCACCGCGTCCCGTACGGCGGTGTAGACAGCGTGTGGGTCGGTGCCGTCGACGGTGTCGCCTGGCATGGCGTACCCGGCCGCACGGTCGGACAGTCGCTGCGACCGGGTGTATCGACCCATCGCGGTTCCTTCGGCCCACGCGTTGTTCTGGCAGAAGAACACGACGGGCAGTGACCACAGTGCGGCCATGTTCATGGCTTCGTGGACGTAGCCGATGCTGGTGGCGCCGTCGCCGAAGCTGACGAGTACCACCTGCCCGGTGTTGCGCTGGGCCGCTGCCAGAGCGATGCCGTTTGCAATGAGCGGTCCCGCGCCGACGATGCCGGTGGTCCACGCGACTCCGTGATCGGGATCGTAGATTCCCATGGCGCCGGCCTTTCCTCGGGAAAGACCCGTCGATCTGCCGAGAATCTCGCTGAAGTACCGGGGCAGGTCGATCCCCTTGGCGACCACGTCGCCAAGACCGCGGTATGTGGTGACCAGCTGGTCGCTCTCGGCAAGCGCGAGCATCGCGCCCGCGGACATCGCCTCCTGACCATCGACTGGCCAGTAACTCATCGCTATCTCGCCTGAAGACAAGCCTTTTCGCACTCGTTGATCGGCGAGATGGACTTTGCTCATCAGGCGGTACAGCTCAATGGCGCGATCGCTGGTCGGTGACTGCGCCTCGGCGTCCAACTGCGTGGCCATACACACTCCTTGCCCGTGCACTTCGGCGGTCCGATTCTACAACATGACGAATTTTGTCTAACCGTTCAATAGCTCCAGCTGTGCCGCGAACAGCGTCCGGTCGAAGTAGCAGCGCTCGAGGACCAGCCCCGCGCCGTCGAAACCGAACAGGTTCACGCTGAGCATGTCGATCGGTGTTCCGGGACAGGTTGTCCGGGTTTCCACCATCAAGCCGAGGTTGCCGTGGAAGATGCCTTCGGCGGAGTAGTGCATCCGCGGAAGCTCGGCCCACTGACGCAGGATCATCTCGCGGACTGACTGGTCACCGTCGTAAACCATTGCAGTGGGTACGATTTCGTATCGCGCGCGGGTGAAGGTCGCCATTATCGCTTCTAGATCGCGGTCGTTCTCACCCGCGACATGCCGCAACACGATGTCTTCACGGATTCGTCGCAGGTCGTCTCCGCCGCTCATAGCGCCTCGAAGATGGGAAGGTTGCGTCCGTCGTCCAGTGCGATCCACGCCAGCGACACCGCATCGCCGACGGCTGGCGGTGCGCCGAATACGTTTGACATCATCCGCGCACCCTCGTCGAGATCCACCAGCACAACTGAGTAGGGCACGCGGTCGGCAAAGGCAGGATGGGCGGCGCGGTGGTGCACGCTGACCGCGTAGACCACGCCCTGGCCCGACAGCTGTTCCCAGCGCAACGAGAAATCGCCGCACCGCGGACACAGCGCGCGCGGATACCAGACCAACCGATGGCAGGATTCGCAGCGCTGCATGCTCAGTTGGTGCTTTTCAGTGGCGGCCCAGAATGGCGCGGACACCGCGCTGGGCGCCGGCACCGGAAATCCGTCGTTCACAGGGTGGCCTCCGTTCCCAGGATCACCGTCGATGTAGCGGAGAGCACGCCGCCCGTGCCGTGGACCAATGCAGTCTGTGCATCGGAGACCTGGCGTTCACCGGATTCCCCTCGCAGTTGCCGTGCGGCCTCGACGAGAAGGAAGGCTCCGAACGCTCCTGGATGTGTGTAGGCAAGGCCGCCGCCGGTGGTCTGGCCGGGCAGCTTGCCACCCGGTGCCAGGACGCCGTCGCCGACGAACGGACCGCCCTCCCCTTTCGCGCAGAAGCCGAGGTCCTCCAGTGCGAGTAGCACAGTGATCGTGAACGAGTCGTAGAGCTGAACGACGTCGATGTCCGACGGGGAAATGCCTGCCGCCGCGAACGCGGACGGGCCCGACACCGCACCCGGCGTGACGGTCAGATCGGGCATCTGCGAGATCATCGCGTGCGAGGCAGCCGAGGCCGCACCGAGTACATAGGCCGGCGGCTTGCTCAGTGATCGCGCGTGCTTGGCGCTGGTGACGACGACGGCGGCAGCGCCATCGGTCACAAGGCAGCATTCGAGCTTGTGCACCGGTTCGGCCAGGAAACCCGAATTCAACACGTCGTCGACGGTGATCGGATCACGCAGATGCGCTCGCGGATTTCGGACCGCCCATGCCCTGGTGTCGACCGCGATCTGTGCCAGTTGCTCGGCAGTGGTCCCGTAGGTCGCCATGTGCCGATTCGCGGCGAGTGCATACGCGCTGATCGGCAGCATCACCCCGAACGGGGTTTCCCATTCCAGGCGCTCCGGGGTGGCGAACACACCGAGCCCCTTTTCACCGCGCTTGCGCGCGGCACGTGGCGTCGACGCATAGACGATGACGACAGTCTCAGCCTCGCCGGCCGCGATCGCCGCGGCGGCATGCTCGATGTACAGGCCATAGCTGGCGCCGCCGGTCTGCGTGGCATCCGTGAATCGTGCTGTGATGCCGAGGTATTCGGCCAGTTCGACCGAGTGCATCAGCGTGCCGCCCGTGCATGCGCACAACCCGTCGACGTCGGCCAGAGACAGTCCGGCATCCGCCAGCGCCGCTGTGACGACGCGAGCCTCCAACTCACGCAACGGAACGTCGATGACTCCGGACGGCGAAACCTCGTCTGCTACGCCGACGATGGCTGCGGCTCCCCTGATGGTCGAGTTCACGTCCGCTCTCCTTTGAACAGTTCGCGCAACCGTGGCTGGCTGATCTTGAGCGATGGGGTCCGTGGTAGCTCGTCGACGATCTTGAGCAATGCGGGCATCTGGTAGCGGGTCACCCGCTCCCGGAGGAAGTCGAGGAGCTCTTCGGTGTCCGCCCGAGCGCCGCGCGCGAGTTCGACTGCGGCCACCGGGACGGCGCCGAGACGGTCGTCGGGCACACCGGTCACTCCCACATCGCGGACGGCGGGATGGCTTCGTAGCGCCCCCACGATATCGGCAGGCGTCACCTTGAATCCGCCGCGAACGATCACGTCGTCGGTGCGGCCGTCGACGAAAAGGAAGCCGTCAGAGTCAATCCGCCCCAGGTCCGTCGTGCGCACCCAATCGCCACCCCGCGTTCGCACCTCGATCTGCCCTTGGCTGCCGACAGACAGCCCGCGCCCGTCCTCGGTCGAGACAATCCTGATTTCGCGATCTGCCTGGGGGCGACCGACACTGCCGCGCTTTGACTTTGACCACTCACGATGTAAGTCTAAGTTCCATCCCGCGACCCCTCCCGCGAACTCGGTGGCCCCGTAGGACGGCAATACCGCGACGGCGTAACGCTCTTCGAACTCTTCTTGGACTGCCACCGGCAGGTGCGCGGTGCCGGACGTGACGACTTTGACACTCGAGAACGCCTCCGGATCAACCTGCGCGTCGAGGATCATCGCGAGAGCGGACGGAACCAGGCTGACCGCCTTCGGCCGGTGGCGTTCGAGCAGATCGACGAAGTCGGGCACCCGAAACTTCTCCAACAATGCGACCTTGCGGCCCTCGCAGATGTTGAGCAGCGTGCGGAACAGGCCCGACATGTGCACCAGTGGCGAGCTGACGATGGCGACCCCGCCACGCAGGCGCGCAACATCGGCGTCACCCGACCCGTAATGAGCGCCGGCAGCCGCCACGGTTCGTTCGAACGCATTATAAGACAGCGGAATTCGCTTCGGCGGACCGGTCGTGCCACTTGTCAGCATCTCGACGGCGACACCGTCCGCCGCCGGACGAAACGGGCCAGAGCCGAGATGCTCCAGGCTGGCAACCGCAGCGACAGATGCGGGATCGGTGCTGACTTCGAAACCGAGCGCACCGCTGGCTGCGGACGCGACGAAAGGTCGCTGCCAGTCGGCACCGACAGCGAGGACGACCGGGAGCCGCAGGTCTTCGATGTCATTGGCCAGTCCGGCATCCCCATGGGACGGGTTGATCGTGACGACGCAGCCGCGCGCGAATATGACGCCCAGGATCGCCGCGACCATCGCCGGATCGTTGCGAAGCACCAAGCCGACACGACACCCCTCGTCCAAACCTGAAGTCCGCAAGCTGTGTTCGACTCTGCCCGCGACATCCGACACCGTCCGCCAGCTCGTCCAGGTGCCCTGAAACTCGATCGCAGGCGCGTCCGGATCGATTGCCAGTATCGCGCGAATGCGATCGGCGAGCTGCCCGCTCAAGCCGGTGTTGCCGCCAGCTCGGTCGCCGCCGGAATCACCTCTTGGGCGAACAGTTTCATCGACTCGTAGACCTTGCGCCGATCCATCGCGCCACCGCGCGACATCCGCAACATGATGTTGCGCCACCCCATGTCGATCACTGTCCGCATCTTCTCGATGATTCGGTCGGGATCACCCATCAACGTCAGATGCGAGTTGAGCACCTGTTCATAGCTCTGCTTGTCGTGCTTCTCGAACCAGTCCGAGTAAGCCTTGTAGTCGGCTGGGATCTCGCCGCCCCGCTCGAACGGATTCGAGTACTGACGGTGAGTCCGGATCGAGAGCTCAACGCTTTCGCGTGGGTACGTGCGCGCGAAAGCATCGTCGTCGTGGCAGAACGCGTTCAGCAGCGCCCACACGTTTCCTGTCGCGGCGGCCAGGCCCTTCTTGGCCTGAGTCTCCAGATAGATGTCGAGCGCACCCTGGAGATCAGGATCGACCTGATAGGGGTTTCCGATGATCGCGCCGAACCCCTTGTCGGCTAGCCACTCGAAGCTCGAGGGCGTCTTCATGACCGTGCCCCATACCGGTATGGGGTGCTGGACCGGCCGCGGGTGGATGGTGACGTCATCCAGTTGCCAATACTTGCCGGCGTAGGTGACGTTCTCTTGGGTCAGCAGTAGGTGCACGATCTCGACGCACTCCTGGTAGCGGGCGGTCGCCTCATCCATCGGAACGCCGAACCCCTTGAATTCGTGTGCTTGGTACCCGCGCCCGAAGCCGGCGTCGAACCTGCCGCCAGAGAGGTTGTCGACCAGTGCGATCCGCTCGGCAAGCTGGATCGGATCGTGGAAAGGCGCCACCATGCACGCGGTGCCGATGCGGACTCGCTCCGTCTGCGCGGCGATCGCCGCGGCGACGAGTGGCAGGTCGGCGAGGGTGCCGTAGGGCGAGAAGTGGTGCTCGGCCAGCCAGATCTCGTCGTAGCCGAGTTCTTCGGCCCACCTCGCCTCTTCCACCACGTTGGCGAGGACCTCTTTGTGCGTGAGGTGGTTGGGCTTGTCTCCGAGGATGAACACGCCGAAGCGCATGTCGACACCTCCGTCACAAATATAGTTGCAGTTACTGCGACTATATTGCACGATCGAACAAATAGCGTCAAACCGTTCCATTGTGCTGGAGGCCCCGTGACCGCGCCCGTGATCCTCTCCGACGCCCTTGTCGGCATCACTCTTGCCGAGACCCACTTCCAGTGGACCGACACCGACGCCATCCTCTACGCGCTTGGCGTGGGTGCCCGCCCGCCGGAGGAACTGCAGCTTCTCGACGAGCACTGCGGGCCGGCCGTGCTGCCGACTTTCGCGCTGATCGCCAACTGGTGGGCCGTCAAGGATCTACGCGCGGCGCTGAATCTCGGTTCGTACCCGATCGTGCATTCCGCGCAGTCGTTGCGGCTCGAACGCCCCCTTGGCACGAGCGGCGAGGTCACGATCACCGCCGAGGTGACCGCGGTCTGGGACAAGGGCAGGCACGCCGCCATCGAAGTGACATCGGTGGGCGTGGACTCGCAGGGGCCACTGTTCAGCGCGTCGGCTCAGACGATGGTGCTGGGGGGCGGTGGCTTCGGGGGATCGCGCGGACCAGGGCCTGCCGAGGATCCCACCGGGGCGCCTGACGCGGTGTTCGTCGACGTGGTGCGCCCCGAGCAGGCCGCGATCTATCGGCTCAGCGGTGACCGCAACCCACTACACATCGACCCCGTCGCGGCCAGGAAGTTCGGATTCGACGACGTGTTCCTGCACGGGTTGTGCACTCTCGGTTTCGCCGCGCGGGCGTTGATCAACACGATCGGCGACGGCGACCCGCAAACGCTTACGTCGATCAGCTGTCGATTCGCCAAACCGGTCATGCTCGACTCCGAACTGTGCACAGAGGTATGGCGCAGCGGCGATTCTGTGCGGTTCCAAACCCTGCAAGGCGATGTCGTCGCACTCACTTCGGGAAGCGCAACGTTGGCAGGATGCTGACCATGGACCAGCGCAGGGCGCGAGGCCGGCGAAATCGGGATGCCCTGATAGCAGCCGCCATCGAACTGTTCACGAGTAACGGCTATGAGGAGACCACCGTCGAACAGATCTCCTCCGCGGCCGGCGTCGCACCGCGGACGTTCTTCCATCACTTCGCCGCCAAGGAGGACATCCTCTTCCATGGCTACGCGGACCGACTCGAGGAGGCCACGCGCCGATTCCGCGACTCGGCATCAGCTTCGCTGTGGGGGGCACTCGCCGAAGCGTCGGAGGCTGTTGCGTCGGCCATCAGCGAGCAGCCGGAAATCTTTCTGGTCAGGGCGGAGATGTACCGCCGTTTGCCGTCCCTGCGCGCAACGATGCTCCGGATCAACGAGGACTGGATCGACCAGATGACGGCAGAAGTGGCCCGCTGGTTGGACACCCGGGATCACGTCGACGTGCGGCCACGACTCGCCGCAACGATCGTCAACGGCGCCAACCGGGCCGCGATCGACGTGTGGGTTTCCGGTGGCGGGACCGGCGACCTGGCGGCGATGATGTCCGACGCGGTCGACCTGCTGCGGCCGTCCATCGACCGGATCGAGCGCGCTGTCAAAGAGAACAGGAGCCGCCGTGTCGGATGACAGGCTTCCCGTCGCGGTGGTGACCGGCGGAGCTCGCGGCATAGGCGAAGCCATCGTCACCGCATTGATCGGCGCGGGCTATCGGACCGCGGTAGTCGACGTGAACCCCAAGGCTATTGCGCGATGCATGGATAGCGATGTCGCCCGGGCCGGACTCATTGTCCCGCTTGAACTCTCGATCACCGACCGGAAAGCGGTGGAAGCCGCAATGAGTCAACTGGCCGCGGAATACGGCCCCATCGCCGCGCTGATCAACAATGCCGGGATGACGCTGCCTGCCACATTCCTCGATCAGACCGATGAGGACTGGGACCGAATCGTCGACGTCAACCTCAAGGGCACATTCGTGATGGGGCAAGTGGTCGCGCGTCAGATGATCCAGGAGCAGGCGGGCTCGATCGTGAACATCAGCTCGGTGTCGGCACACGGTGTGCGCACCGGACCGCCCGCGTACGCGGCGGCGAAGTCAGGCGTCGAGGGGCTGAGCCGCTTGATGGCGGTGCAACTCGGCCCACTCGGCGTACGGGTGAACACGGTCGTGGTGGGGACGACGGCAACCCCGTGGCTGCTATCGCGCAAGACTGACAGTGAGATCGACCAGATGCGCGCTTCCACCCTGACCGGGCGGATCGGCGCGCCTGACGACGTCGCGGCGGTAGTCGCTTTTCTGTGCTCGCCCGCCGCGAAACATCTGACCGGTCAGCTCATCTCGGTATCGGGCGGACAGTGGATGCCGTGACTGACCGGACATGACGATGAAACACTCTCTGCTAATCTGTTTAGCGCTATCAAGCGCCGAGGCCAGGGGATTGTCGTGGATCTGAAGCGAATTCTGTTTGAGGTCAGCGACCATGTCGCGACGATCACGATCAACCGCCCCGAGCGGCTCAACGCCACCGACGACTTGGCCAGAACCGAACTCGCCATGGCGTGGGCGCGGGTTCGCGACGACTCGGACATCCGTGTCGCCATCATCACCGGCGCTGGTGACCGTGCGTTCTGCGCGGGTCAAGATATCCGGGCCACCGCAGAGGGCGGTATCCGCAACAAGGTACCGGGATCGCGGCTGCATCACGAGGTCTGGAAGCCGGTCATCTGTGCACTCAACGGCATGGCTGTCGGCGGCGCGCTGCACCAGGTCGCGGATTCCGATCTGATCATCGCAGCCGAACACGCCGAGTTGATCGATACGCATCTGAAGGTCGGCAACGTGTTCGCGCTCGAGCCGGCCGTGCTGCTGCGCAGAATGCCGTTGTCGATGGTGATGCAGTTGGCGCTGATGACCAAGGAGGGTCGCATCAGCGCGCAGCGAGGTTACGAGATCGGCCTCATCAACGAGGTGGTGCCTGCGGATCGCCTGCAGGAGCGCGCTCGCGAGATTGCACTCTCGATCGCCCAACTGTCACCCGCCACCGTTCAGGCTTCCATCAAGGCGATGTGGACGAGCCTGGACGTTGGCCTGCGCGCCGCCAACGATGTTGCTTATCGCTATGTGCTGCAACACCAAATGACTCACCCTGACTACCGGGAGGGCATGGTGGCCTTCGCCGAAAAGCGGGAACCTCGATGGGTAGTCGATTGAGGACCTTCAGCTACGAACCACTTCCCTATCGCCCGGTGATTCCGGCGATGCTGGCCGATATTGTCGGCGCACACGGCGACAACGATTTCGTCGTTTCGTCCATCGGCGACGGCACCGACGAGCGAATCACCTACGCGGAAGCCGAAATGCAGTCTGCGGAGATGGCCCGCAAGTTTCTCGCCGCCGGAGTGGGTAAGGGCACCCGCGTCGGAATCCTCGCCCCCAACGGACCCGCCTTCGCAGTCGCGTTTCTGGCGGCCACCCGCATCGGCGCCGTCGCGGTGCCCATCAACACGTTCTTCCAGCCGCCCGAACTCGCTTGGCTACTGCGCGATGCCGATATTCACACCGTGGTGGCCGTCGATCGTCTCCTCGGGAAAGACATTCGCGACCGCGTCGCCAGCGCAGTGGGCATCGCACAACGCGGCGTCTCGCTACGCGTCGACGGACTGCCCCAGTTACGCAACATCTTTCCGCTTGACGCAGACGCCTCGGAATGGCCCGACCCCGTGTCTGCGTCGTTTCTGGCCGCGGTCGAAACGACGGTGCGCCCCAGCGATGACCTGGTTGTCATCTACACGTCGGGCAGCACATCGGAACCCAAGGGTGTCATCCACACCCACGCGACGGCCATCACACACTCGCGGTTCATCGCGACTCAACACGAGTGGACAGCGAGCGATCGCGTTTACATACCGATGGCCTTTTTCTGGGTGGGCGGGTTGGTGTTCGGGCTGCTCGGCCCCATGCAGATCGGTCTGACCATCTTGACCGAGCACAAGTTCGACGCGGGTGACGTGCTGCGCCTACTCGAAGCCGAACGCGCCACCTACGCAACGGGTTTCCCCCACGTTGGCCCGGCGCTGACCAACCATCCCGATTTCGATAGCACCGATCTGTCGACGTTGCGCGACGGCTACCAGCAGGTGCTGCTCGCCCCGCAACGTCGCGCGGACGATCCGTCCCTGCGCGTGGCTCAACTCGGCATGACCGAGACGTGCAGTTCGCACACCTGGTGGCCCCCGCACGAACAACTACCCCAGTCCAAGCGCGGATCGCTAGGTGTGTCCGCGCCCGGTTACGAGCACAAGATCGTCGACGACGACGGTAACGAGGTGCCCAACGGTGTCTCCGGCGAGATCTGCGTTCGCGGCTTTGCGATGATGCGCGGCATCGTCGGCAGGAACCACACAGAGGTGTTCGACGCCGACGGCTGGTATCACACGAAGGACGCGGGCCGTCGCGATGACGACGGCCACCTCTACTTCGCGGGGCGTACCGACGACATGATCAAGACATCGGGCGCCAACGTGGCTCCTGTCGAGGTGGAGGCGGCCATCGGCCGGTTCGACGGGGTACGGATCGCGTACGTGGTGGGAATTCCCGACCCGGACAAAGGTGCGGTCGTCAGTGCGGTCGTGGTGCTCAACGAGGGCGCTACGGCAGCCGCAGACGATCTGGTGACCGCGTGCCGCAAGGAGTTGGCCGCCTACAAGGTCCCCAAGAAGTGGGTGATTCTGCCCGATCCCGCAGGGTTGCCATATACGACCACGAACAAGATCGACAAAGCGCGGTTGACCGACCTGCTCGCGACGGGAGAACTGTCGTGACATCTCTTGCGGATCTGCAAGCCCGCATCGAACGTCTCGAAGCGCTCGACGAGATCCGTCAGCTCGCCGCGAAATACGCCGTCGCCCTCGACATGCGCGACCTCGATGCATTGGTCAACCTCTTCGTCGATGACGTCGGCGTTCCCGGCAAGCGCAGCGGCCGGGCCGCCCTGCGAGCGTGGTACGACACCGAGATGCGCCACAACCTACTGGGTAGCGCGCACGGTGTGCTCGGCCACGTCATCGACATCCATGACGACAGCCACGCCACTGGTCTCGTCTACTCGCGCAACGACTTGGAGACAGAAGCGATCTGGGTGGTCGAACTGCTCGCCTATCTCGACAGCTATCAGCGCCGCGACGGCCACTGGTATTTCGCAAAACGCACGCCGCTGTTCTGGTACCAGTCCGATGTCACCGACCCGCCGATCGGGTCGGCGAAAATGCGCTGGCCCGGCTCGCCACGGCACGACGGCGGATTCCACGACGCTTTTCCGTCGTGGCAGGAGTTCTGGGATGCCGACCCCGGCCGGCTCGACACCCCGGTGCGCGCGCCCGCGGCGGTCGGTGCGTGGCTGACCAGTTTGCGCCGCGACGCCGCCCGCCCACGGGTGAACCCGACCGGCCGCGCCGTCAACGCCTCAAGGGACCGTTGAGATGAACAATCCCGCAGACGGTTTCGCCCTCACCGATGACCAACAACAGTTGCGTAGTTCCGTCCGTTCCTTCCTCGAGCTCAAATCGGACGAGGCCGCTGTACGTCATGTGATGGAGACGGCCGACGGTTACGACCCCGCAGTGTGGAAACAGATGGCCGACCAACTCGGGCTGCAAGGCCTTGCCATCGGCGAGGAGTACGGCGGATCCGGCTTCGGCTTCGCCGAACTCGCCGTGGTGCTCGAGGAGATGGGCCGGGCGTTGTTGCCAAGCCCCTTCTTCGGATCCGTGGTACTGGCAGGTGGCCTCTTGGCGCTGTGTGCGGACGACACGGCCAAGAAGCGCTATCTGCCAGGAATCGCGTCGGGCGAGAGCATTGTGGCCCTGGGGTTGGCGGAGCAATCCGGCCGCTGGGACGTCGAGGGAATCCAGACCCGCGCCGTGCGCAAGCGAGATTCCTGGTTCCTCAACGGCACAAAGACTTTCGTCCTCGACGGGCATATCGCCGACGTGGTGCTGGTCGCGGCCCGGACCGACGCCGGGATCTCACTGTTCGCCGTAGACGACGTCGACCGATTGACGCGTCGGCCGCTGTCCACGCTCGACCCGACCAGACGGCAAGCGCGTATCGACTTCGCCGACACTGGAGCCACCCTGATCGGCGCTGATGGCAGTGCCTGGGCCGGGCTTTCGCGTGCGTTGGATGTCGCGGCGGCGGGCCTGGCCGCCGAACAGGTCGGCGGCGCGCAGCGCTGTCTCGACCTCGCGGTCGATTACGCGAAGGCACGCAAGCAATTCGGCAAGCCAATCGGGTCGTTCCAAGCGATCCGGCACAAGTGCGCCGACTTGATGCTGGAGATCGAATGTGCCCGTGGTGCGGCACAATACGCGGCGCACTCTGCAGCAACCATGGCCGAGGAACTGCCTGCCGCCGCGTCTCTCGCCAAGGCGTACTGCTCAGACGCCTACTTGCACGCCGCCGCGGCGAACATCCAGATCCACGGTGGCATCGGATTCACCTGGGAGCACCCGGCTCATATGTACTTCAAGCGAGCGAAGTCGTCGGGTGATCTGCTCGGCGATGCCTCCTATCACCGCCGACTACTGGCCGAACGCGTCGGTATCTAGAAGTCGGTGCCCCCGTCGATGTTGATCACCGCACCCGTCATGTAAGCGGCCCGATCGCCCAGCAGGAACGCGATCAGTTCACCTGCCTCGTGCGGTCGGCCACCCCGGTCCAACGCGACGCGCATGTTCCACGCCGGGTTGCTCGACAAGTGTGTATAGATCGCGTCCTCGAGAGGTACGTCGTACTGCTGCGCGCGCTGCGCCCGGATGAAGTCGTTGACCTCGGTATCAAACAATCCGGGACATACCGTGTTCACCCGGATCCCGTCCGGCCCATGGGTTTTGGCAAGGATCTTCGACATCGTCAGCACCGCGGCCTTGAGCGCGTTGTAGGGCGGAATGAGGATCTTCGGCGCGCGCACGGAGTAGGCGGCCGTAGTGACCACGGTCCCTCCGCCGTTGCGTTGTAGGTGGGGAATGATCGCTCGGCATGAGCGCACGGTGGCCATCAGGATCATCTGGTAGTACCAGTCCCACGACTCGTCTGCATGCTCGAGAAACGGCCCTTGCTGCTTCATCGGACCCGCAGTGATCGCAAGGCCACGCAACGGTCCGAGGGCGTCGGCCGCTTCGTCGACGGCGCGGTCGACGCCGTCTCCGGATGCCGCGGCGTCGACACTGATGCCGACCGCTTGCACGCGATGCTGCTCTGAGAGTCGCTTCGCCTTGTCGGCCGCGCGGTCGCCGTCGCGCGCCAACAAAGCGACGTTGGCCCCGTCCGCCGCAAGCTGCTGTGCAGCGGCGAAGCCCATGCCGGAGGTACCGCCGACCACGACGAAATTGCGTCCTCTGACACCCAGATCCACCGACCGCCCCCTTCTCGCAGACCAGCGGTAGCGCTGCGGACCGCCGCCTTTCGAGATAAGCTCGCATACTGAACAAGAGAACGCAATGTGTCATTGTGTTTACCTGGAGGTCACACGCCGAGCGACAGAACACCTGGACACCGTGTGTCGCGTAGCATTAACAGCCTGGACGGTCCGGATTTCGGGGACGAGGAGCGACATGTCGACTGAGCGAGCCCCAGCCGCGCTCGACGATCAAGACGAATTCGACCGCCGGGATCAGATACTCGAAGCGGCGAACGAGTGTTTCGCTCAGCTCGGCATTCATCGCACCAGCGTGCAGGATGTCGCCCGAATGGCGAACGTGTCGCGAGGCACGGTCTACCGCTACTTCGAGGACCGCAACGTGTTGATCGAGGCGGCCATTGAGTTCGGCGCGCAGAAGTTTTACGAGCAGGTCGCCGCGGCCATGGCGAAGAAGTCGACGCTCGCCGAGAAGATCGGCGCTATGGCCGAGACGCACGCCAAGATCCTGATCGACCACCGCACCAGAAACCGCCTGATGGCCGACGACGCCGAATTGATGCGGCACATGATCTCCGACGGTGACACCGCGATTCGTCGCTCGACGGCGTTCCTAGCCCCATACGTGCGGGAAGCGCAGGAGCGCGGCGAGGTCGGTGCCAGCGTCGATGTGACGGCAGCAAGCGAGTGGCTCGCGCGCATCATCTATTCGTTCTCCACGGTCAACACGGGCCAGACGTTCGATATGAGCAAGCCCGACACCGTCCGCCGCTATGTAGAAAAGTTTGCGATCAACGGCCTGCGCTGAGTCAATCCGTACTGGATCAATTGAACAGTTCTTGTATTATTGTTCTCCGACATCGGAGTGAGCTGGTCGACGCGCCCGCTCGGTCGGTTCAGGAGATTCATGGCAGAGATCTGGCACGAAGAGCGGATGCTGATCGACGGGCGTCTGGTGCCTGCCGCATCCCGGGCGACCTATGGCAATGTCAATCCGGCCACCGAGGAGGTTGTCGGCGTCGCGGCTGACGGCAATGCCGACGACATGGATGACGCCATCGCCGCGGCCCGCCGAGCCTTCGACGAGACGGACTGGGCACTCGACCACAGCAGACGTGTCGAGTGCATCAGGCAATTGCACGACGCCCTCACCAAGCACGCCGACGAGCTGCGCGCCACGACGGTTGCCGAAGTGGGCTGCCCCATCTCACTGACCTATGGGCCACAGGTCGACGCCCCCATCGCAGGTCTGCCATGGTTGGCCGATCTGGTCGATTCCTACGCGTGGGAAAGCGATCTCGGCATTGCGGAACCCTTCGGGATGAAGACACGGCGCTACACACGACGCGAGCCCGTGGGCGTGGTGGGCGCGATCACGCCGTGGAACTATCCGGTACAGATCAATCTCGCCAAGGCCGTCCCCGCGATGGCGGCAGGCAACACCGTGGTGCTCAAGCCCGCTCCGGATACTCCGTGGGCAGCCACGTTATTGGGAAAGCTCGTCGCAGAAGAAACCGACATCCCTCCGGGGGTGTTCAACGTGGTGACCTCCTCAGGCCACGACGTCGGACAGCAACTCTGCGAAGACCCCCGGGTCGACATGATTTCGTTCACCGGATCAACCGCGACGGGCACGCGGGTCATGACCGCGGCTGCAACCACCATCAAGCGGGTGTTCCTCGAACTCGGCGGTAAGTCGGCACTCGTCGCTCTCGAGGATGCCGATATCGCCTCAGTGGCTGCCTCCGCCGCATTCGCGGCGACCACGCACGCCGGGCAGGGCTGCGCCAACACAACCCGTTTGGTGTTGCCGCGCAACAAGTACCGCGAGGGAATCGAGGCGCTCGTCGAGACTTTGACAGATTGGCCGTCCGGCGATCCGACCGACCCGGCGATGCTCATGGGACCGCTCATCCGCGAAGAGCAGCGACAACGCGTACTGCATTACATCAACGCCGGCATAGCGGAAGGCGCCACCGTTGCGATCGGCGGCGGCATTCCCGAACACCTGACGCGGGGATACTTCGTCGAACCGACAGTGCTCATCGACGTTGACCCCGACGCGACCGTTGCCCAGGAAGAGATCTTCGGACCGGTCTTGGCCGTCATCCCGCACGACGGCGACGACCACGCCGTCACGATCGCCAACAACTCGAAGTACGGGTTGTCCGGTGCAGTGATCAGCTCTTCTGACGAGCGTGCTCTGGCGGTCGCCAACCGCATCCGCACCGGCACTGTGAACGTCAACGGCGGCGTCTTCTACGGCGTCGATGTGCCGTTCGGCGGCTACCGCCACAGCGGGGTCGGGCGCGAGATGGGCGTCGCAGGTTTCGAGGAGTACCTGGAAATCAAATCCATTGCCCAAGGCGTGAAGTCATGATGCGACACATGAAGGCATGGGGACACACTCATGGGTGATCGATCCCTCGCAGATAAGCGAATCGTGGTGGTAGGCGCCTCTGCGGGCATCGGGCGCGCCTTCGCCGTCCGCGCCGGCAAAGAAGGCGCGCGACTAGTGCTTGCTGCCCGCCGCGGAGATCGACTCGCCGACGTCATCGCCGAAGCCGGCGGCGGAACCGCAGTCGTGGGCGACATCCGAGACGCGGCCGATCGCGGCAGGATTGCCGATGTCGCCAGGGAGTCACTGACCCAGATAGACATGTTGTTCATATCGGCGGGCTACGCTCCTCTGGCGATGATGGCCGACACCACCGAGCAACATCTGCTGGATGTGTTGCAGATCAACGTGATCGGTGTTCACCAGACTATCCGGGCGTGCCTTCCGGTGCTCACTCCGTCGGCCATCGTCGCCGTGTTGTCTTCGGACTCGGTGCATTGTCCGCACCTCGCGCTCGGCGCCTACTCGTCGAGTAAGGCGGCGCTGGAGCGCAGCCTGGTCTCGTGGCGGCTGGAACAGCCCGGTTATCGCTTCAGCTGCGTGGAAGTCGGTGCGACCGTGCCGACTGACTTCACTTCGGCATTCGATCCCGAACTGCTCGGCTCAGCGTCCGCCGAATGGATTTCGCGTGGCCTCGTTCCCGGTACTCAGATGACGCCGGAAGGTGTGGCCGATGTGCTAGCCGGAATATTCGCCGCTGCGGCCGACACCCCGGGGGTGGGTCTCGACCACATCGTCGTCAAGTCACCCTCGGCGCCGATGCGCTGATGAGCATCTCCCTGCTGCTCGAGATGGCCGTCTCGAACAATCCAGACCGACCCGCCGTGGTGTCCGACGGAATCCGCTTGCTTCATCGCGGGTCGCACCGATGACACGATCATCCGCGGCGGTGAAAACATCGCCCCCGCCGAACTCGAAGACGTGCTTGCCGAGCACCCGGATGTTCACGAGGTGGCGGTGGTCGGCGTCGAGGACGCGCACTGGGGACAGGCGATCGTCGCCGTCGTGGTGGCGTCCCCTGGCGCCTCGCCCGATCCCGACGAGCTGCGTGAGCATGTACGGAAGAGCCTTCGCGGGTCACGAACGCCTGACCGCGTCGTGTTCCGCGACGAACTGCCCACCAACGCAACCGGCAAAATCCTTCGGCGCGAGATCATTGCCGACGTGTCCGTCGCATGAAAGTGGAAGAGGTACAACGGTGATCAAGAACGGCACCCGGTTACAGAGTCAAGTCGACGACACCCAAGTCATCGTCGTCCGCAGCACGGACAGCCTCGATGACCTCCGTTGCGGCGGAGCTCCCATGGTGCCACTCGACGCGGCACGCTCAGGCGAACTCGATCCGAAGTTTTCGGGCGGCACCGTGATGGGAAAGCGTTACGTCGACGAACAGGGCGCCGAGGTGTTGGTGACCAAAGCGGGGGCGGGAAGTCTGACCGTCGGAGAAATACCATTGTCACTGAAGGAAGCCAAGCCTCTTCCCGCGAGCGACTGATGACGACGCAAGTCGAGTCGGCATGGCCGACCCACCCTGACTACCGCATCGAGCTCACGCCGGCCACCTACACAGGCCAGGTCTGGCTCGATGACAACCTGCTGGCCCAGAGCGATCGATGCCTGGTCGTCACTGAGACCGACCACGTCGACCGGCTGTATTTCCCCGAAAGCGATGTCGATTGGAGCGTGTTCAACGCCACCGACCACACCACCGTGTGCCCCTTCAAGGGCCGTGCGTCATATTGGAACCTGGCTGGGCACGGGCATGAGATCGCCAACGTCGTCTGGGCGTACCCGACACCACTGCCCGAGGTGGCCGGACTGGCGGGCTACGTGTCCTTCTACGACCGCGACTTGCGCGTGGTCGTCGTCGAGCGCTGGCCGGACGGAACGGCAGTGCCTGCGACCTTTCCGCTCTGGGGTGACGCCAGTGAGCTGCTGCGTTTGATCGACGTGGAACCTGCAAGCGAAGGGCGCTACACGGGGCCCGCACACGGGCCCACCCGGCGCAATGTCGTCGAAGGAGGTCAGCTGCTGGCTGAGGCCATCGTCGCGGTGTCGAAGACCGTTCCACAGCAACGTGTCACCTCGGCCTCGATGGTGTTCATGAAGGCCGCCTCGTTCGACGCCCCAGTGGATGTTTCGGTCGAGATGTTGCGCAGTGGACGGACCTTCTCGACCGCCGAAGTGCGGGCGACTCAGGGTGGAGCGTTGCGTAGCGCAGGCATCCTGCTCTGTGATGCCGGGGCCTCTGACGTCATAGGTCACGCCGTAGCAATGCCCGACACTCCCCCGCCTGAAGACGCCGAGCCCTTCGCGGGCTTCGGGATGACTGGCCGCGAAATCCGAGTGGTCGATGGCGCCTACGATCCAAATCCAGATCGGGTCGGGCCGCCGGAGATCAACGCGTGGGTTCGGTTCCGGGACGCACCCGACGAGCCCTATCTCCATGCGGGGTTGCTGGCTCAGTCCACAACGCATTGGACAATTGCCGCCGGGATGCTCCCGCATCGGGGCTTCGGTGAAGCGCGCGCTCACCGCAGCTTGTCGACGGGAATCATGAAGGCCACCATAGCATTTCATGAAGAGGTCGATGTCACCGACTGGCTACTGTACGCAAACCGGGCGTTCTGGTCGGGTCGCGGGTTGGTACAGGGTGACGGCCTGGTATTCACGCGCGGTGGCCGACTGGCCGCGTCGTATGTCGTTCAGGCGATGGTCCGCGAATTCGACCGAGATCCCGCATCGATGGGGCATGACAGCCGCACAGCGATGTAGCGCCACGCGGTCGAAGCCGGCGGGTGATGGTCGCTATCCGAAGTCCATCACCAGATGAGTGAGCCGCAGCGCTGCGATCTTCCACTTGCCATCGATTCGCACCCAACGATCGTGATAGTGACCGAACGCTGTCAGCGACGTGCCGTTGTCCCAAACGACCCGTTCTTGCACGGCCCAGATGGCATGCGCTTCATCACCATTCAGATCGATTTCAGGTGCGTGGATCTGATGGACAGTCTTGGCTCCAGCGACCGACGACTGAACAGCCGCCAGCACATTCTCCCGGCCGACGATCGGCGCTACGTCGGAACTGCCGTCGCTCAGGTCGAATTCCATGTCAGCTGTCAGCAAGTCAGCCAGCGACGCCCAGTCTTTGGTGTCGAGGAGCCGGCAGTAGCGCGCCTTCGCCTGGGCCAGTTCGTAATGCGCAGCGAGATCGTTGCTCGTCGGAACACTCACGTGACAGCCAGCTCCAGTCGCTCGAGACGCCGCACGAGGATGCTGGGCAGCCATCGTCCGGTGTCAGCCGTATCAATCCATCGGGTACGGTCGAGCAGCATTTCCAGCACGATCTGGCCTTCCAGTCTGGCCAGTGCTGCACCGACGCAGAAATGCGCACCTTTGCCAAAGGTGAGATGACCTTTTCCATGCGGTCGGTCCAGTCGAAATTCGTTGGGACACACGAATTGAGAAGGATCTCGATTGGCGGCACCCCAGAGCAGAAGCAGGCGTGACCCCGCGGGCAACGCGACGCCGGCGAGGGCCGTGTCAGCAACGACGTGCCTGTAATGACCCCGGAATGGGGGCTCGTACCGCAAAGCCTCTTCGAGGAAGGCGCCTATCAGGTTCCGCTCGCTGCGCAGTCGGCGCTGGACGTCGGGATAGCGTGTGAGGATCCAGACGGCGCTGCCGAGAAGCGATGCCGTGGACTCTCCGCCGGCACTGAAGAGAGTCAGCATCATGATCCGCGCCGTGGTGTCGTCCAGTTCTCCAGCAGCACACGCTGCCGCAAGTGCGCCGAGGAGGTCGTCGCCCGGGTTGGCGGTCGCGCGAGCGAAATGCTCACTGATGTAGTTACTCACCTCCATCGCCGCCGCGCCCGCCGCCGCAAGCCCATCGTCATCGATCAAGCCGTCGAGAAGTTGCGTCATCGCGTAGCCCGTTGCGATGAGCATGTCGACGTCGTCGTCTGGTACGCCAATCATCCTGGCCACCACCATCATCGGGAGCTTGTTCGCGATTGCGCTCATCCATTCGATTCGCCCATCGCGCAGATTCTCGTTCCACAGGCGGTCGGCTACCGTAGATACGAACTGCTCAGCAGCGCGAATTCGTTTAGCCGCCAGTTGAGGTATCAAGAGCTTGCGGTGCACCGCGTGAAGCGGGTCATCGGCCGTCGCCAGAACATGGGTCGGACCGCCAAGTGCATCAAGTTCAAACGCCGCGACACCGTAGTCGGGGCTATAGGTCATCGTGGCAGTTAGGTTCGAGGAGAACGTCTCGGGCCGGTTGATCACGTCATGGACGGCGTCCCAGCCACATACCGCATAGAAACCCGAGTCCCCGATCCGGTGCACGGGCCCTTCTGCTCGCATTCTTTCGTAGACCGGGTAGGGATCCTGAATCGTGGCGTCGGCGAAGAACTCCACGCTGGCGCTGTCTTGATTCACAGTCACCGAATGCAGACCCTCCAAGCGTCACAGCGGGCACACCAGGGCATGTGACAGATTAACACTCAGTGTTCTATTATCCAACGACGGTGGGTACTCAATTCATCGCATACGGAGGGTTGGATGAGCCGTCTCACGGGCAAGGTTGCCGTCATCACCGGTGCAGCGCGCGGACAGGGACGCAGCCATGCTGTGCACCTGGCCGACGAAGGAGCGGACATCATCGCCCTCGACATATGCGCGAACATTGAGTCCAACGAGTACCCGCTGGCCACGCCCGCCGACCTGGACGAAACTGCCAAACTAATCGAAAAGTCCGGACGGCGCGTCGTGACCGGCGTAGTGGACGTCCGCGACCGCGGCGCCTTGAAGAAGGTGCTCGACGATGCGGTCGCAGAACTCGGCGGCTTACACGTGGTAGTCGCGAATGCGGGAATCTGCCCGCAAGGCAACCACATTCCGTATCGCGGATTCATCGATGCGTTCGACGTCGACTTCGTCGGAGTGGTCAATACGGTCCATCTCGGGCTGGAACACCTGACCGCAGGGGGCTCGGTGATCGTGACGGGATCCATCGCTGGATTGGTCGAGCAAAAGGACCTTGCGAACGGCGGCGGGCCTTCCGGTCCTGGCGGAGCCGGTTACGGGATGGCCAAGAAGATGGTCCGCGACTACACCAAAGCGCTGGCGCTGACGATGGCGCCGCACAACATACGGATCAACACCGTGCATCCCACGAGCGTCAACACCGCCATGTTGCACAACCAGCCGATGTACCGCACCTTCCGCCCTGATCTGACCGATCCAACGCGTGAGGACGCGGAACTCGTTTTCCCGATTCTGCAAGCGATGCCGATCCCGTACATCGAAACCGACGACGTCTCCCACGCCGTCGTCTATCTCGCCTCCGACGAATCCCGCTACGTCACCGGACAGCAACTGTTCATAGACGGGGGCGCCGGTCTCAAGATGGGCGTATAGATTGCGATCAGTTGGCAGCTGTCTCTGTGGAGCATGCGCCGCGCCGAGGTGGTCGGTTTAGGTTGGAACGCTCCGTCGTGGTCAACGAGCCCGGGTGAGGCGTTGAGCCTGCCGCACTCACCGCACGCTCGTGCATTTGCAGGAGGTGCCAATCGCCTCGATCTCGGCATGGCCGGGGCACGAGTTGAAGGCGCTCACCGTGACGACTCGCAACCCGAAGCGGTCATTACAGCGGCTCCCGGTTCGGAAAGTGGTCAGCCGCGATTCACACCCCATTGACGTCCGGTCGACTGACGGATCCGAAAGAGTCGCGGAGAACCGCGATCACCGCCTTTGCCGAACTGCGAGCCGGACAGTATTCGCACTAGCGCCCTCGTACCAGATCGCACGAGGCTGGCCGCGACGAACGACCTGCGGT
Source organism: Mycobacterium sp. 3519A (assembly GCF_900240945.1). NCBI lineage: Bacteria > Bacillati > Actinomycetota > Actinomycetes > Mycobacteriales > Mycobacteriaceae > Mycobacterium > Mycobacterium sp. 3519A. The sequence goes on along the minus strand of NZ_OESG01000013.1, from coordinate 85,901 downwards.
GAGTCGGGCAGCGACTCGACCGTTTGCCATCCAGCTCGCACTTCACGCGGGTCCCTGCCGACGCAGCGGTTTTATCACGCGTCGACGCCGAGTACTCGCACGACCGAGGCGTACTTCCGCTAATCGGGGATACCGACCCTCAAATCGGCGCGGCCCACCCGCACCTTGCGATAATTTCGGAGCCTTCGAACAAGTCAGACCCCCGCAAAACAGTGTCTGACCAGAGTGGCAGGTGCAGGATTCGAACCTGCGTAGGCGTTAGCCGACGGATTTACAGTCCGCTCCCATTGGCCGCTCGGGCAACCTGCCTGGGTGCTGCACCGGGGGTGTGCCCCGGTTTGGTGCGACTAGCAGGGTACAACGAGGATGGGCCTAAGACGAAAACGCACCATAGAGTCCAGGAAGGACGGATCCATGGCGGATTCATCGTTCGACGTCGTCAGCAAGGTCGACCGCCAGGAGGTCGACAATGCGCTGAACCAGGCCGCCAAGGAGCTGGCCACCCGCTTCGACTTCCGCGGCACCGACACCACCATCGCCTGGAAGGGCGAGGAGGTCATCGAGATCGTCAGCTCGACCGAGGAACGCGTCAAGGCGGCCGTCGACGTCTTCAAGGAGAAGCTCATCCGCCGCGACATCTCGATGAAGGCGTTCGACGCGGGCGAGCCGCAGGCCTCCGGCAAGACCTACAAGGTCAGCGGCACCATCAAGCAGGGCATCAGTAGCGAGAACGCGAAGAAGATCACCAAGCTGATCCGCGACGAGGGCCCCAAGGGCGTCAAGGCGCAGATCCAGGGCGACGAGATCCGCGTCAGCTCGAAGAAGCGCGACGACCTTCAGGCCGTCATCTCGATGCTCAAGGGTGCCGACCTCGACGTCGCACTGCAGTTCGTCAACTACCGGTGAAACGGCAGCTCTCGGCAATACGCTGAGCGGCATGGCTGCGCAACGCGAACCGAAAGTCGTCGTCCTCGGCGGAGGATCCTGGGGCACCACTGTGGCGTCCATCTGCGCCAGGCGCGGCCCGACGCTGCAGTGGGTGCGCTCGCAGGAGACCGCCGACGACATCAACGACAACCACCGCAACTCGAAGTACCTCGGCGACGAGACGCAACTGCCTGAGAGTCTCAGGGCCACCACCGACTTCGCCGAGGCCGCACAGTGCGCCGACGTCATCGTCATGGGCGTGCCGTCGCACGGCTTCCGCGCAGTGCTGACTGAGCTGGCCAAGGAACTGCGGCCGTGGGTGCCGGTGGTGTCGCTGGTGAAGGGACTCGAGCAGGGCACCAACTACCGGATGAGCCAGATCGTCGACGAGGTGCTGCCCGGCCATCCGGCAGGCATCCTCGCCGGGCCGAACATCGCCCGTGAGGTGGCCGACGGCTACGCGGCCGCCGCGGTGCTCGCGATGCCCGACCAGCATCTCGCCGCGCGGCTGGCGGAGTTGTTCCGCACCAAGCGTTTCCGGACGTACACCACCGACGACGTCACCGGCGTCGAGATGGCGGGAGCGCTGAAGAACGTCTACGCGATCGCGGTCGGCATGGGCTACTCGCTGGGCATCGGGGAGAACACCCGCGCCATGGTGATCACCCGCGCGGTGCGGGAGATGTCCAAGCTGGGCGAGGCGGTCGGCGGGCACCGCGACACGTTCGCCGGCCTGGCGGGCACCGGCGACCTGATCGTCACGTGCACCAGTCAACGCAGCCGCAACCGCCACGTCGGCGAACAACTGGGCGCTGGCAAGCCGATCGACGAGATCATCGCGTCGATGAATCAGGTCGCCGAGGGTGTCAAAGCCTCAAGCGTGATCATGGAATTCGCCGACAAGTACGGCATCAACATGCCCATCGCCCGCGAGGTCGACGGCGTCATCAACCACGGCTCCACCGTCGAGCAGGCCTACCGCGGACTGGTGGCCGAGACGCCCGGCCACGAGGTGCACGGCTCCGGCTTCTGAGCCCGCCTGAAAAATTAGCTGGCCTTTGCCGGTCGGCGGGTTCATACTGGTTCACCGTGTCCAGAAAGGAGGAGTGTTCTTCGTCGCTGTCGTCCGCGCTTGCCGGCGAGTCCGAGCATGTCCAACGAGCCCTCGAGCTGCTCGGCCGGATTCTCACCGACAACGTATGTGTCCGAACGACGTTCGACGGGTTTCTGCACTCCTCCCTTGGCGGGTTCGACTCCGACGTGGTGTGTGAGTCGCGATCGCTGTCCTCGATTGGCCATGTCACAGCCGGTTTGGCGCTCGCGGCGCTGATCGACAAGTTCGACCCGCCCATCGGGCCCGGCAACAACGATGAACCCCCGACGTGGGGTGCCGTCGAGATCGGCGACGAACGGTTCGCGCCTCCTGCGACGCTGGCCGCCTTCTTCGATGCGGGTCAACTCGCGCCGGTACCGATCGTCGTTCAGATCGAATCGAACGCTTACGGCGAGTTCTGCCTCATTCAGGTCTACACCGTGCCCGCCGACCGTGCGCACGCCGCGCGCGTGCTGGACGCCATCATGGAAGACGCCCGTGGCGCGATGAGCCTCTTTCGCGGTCGCGCCTTGACCGCATCCATGGAGCAGGGCCTGGTCCTCGAACCTGTGGAACTTCCGGAGATCACCCGCGCCAAGGTTATTGTGCCCGACGAAGTCTGGAGCGAGATCGATCTGAACGTCGCCGCCGTTACCGTCCACCGGGACCTAATGGAGCGGTTGGGGCTCGGCCTCCGTCGCGGCATCCTGCTCGCCGGGCCACCCGGCGTCGGCAAGTCCGTGGTGTCCCGGGTACTTGCCCACGAACTCCTCGGCCAGTTCACCGTGGTGATGGTCGACGCCCGGGCGGGTCGACACGCGTTGTCCGCGGTCTACCGGGAAGCCCGCAGTTTCGGGCCGACCCTTGTCATCATCGAAGACATCGACCTGATCGTCGGCCATCGCAGTGGCAACGGCGCCGACACCGTGCTGTCCGAGTTCCTGGCTGTCATGGATGCCGACCCGATGACGCCGCTACTCACCGTGGCGTCCACCAATGACGTCAAAACCCTTGACGCGGCGGCGGTTCGGTCGGCGCGCTTCGACTCGATCATCGAAATCGGTTATCCCACAAGGGAAGCCGCGGCGCGCATCCTGGCGACCTATCTCTGCGATGTGCCAGGGGCCGACGACGTCGATCTGGCCGCCGTGGCCGCACACCTCAGCCCGGACACCAGCGGCGCCGACATCCGCGAGATCGTGCGCCGCACCGTGCTGTCCGGATCCGGGCGCGTCTGCACTGCGGACTTGGTCAACACCGTGACTTCCGGCCGGTTCCGGCCGCAGATGCCCGTCGGGAACTACCTGTAAGGGCTAGCTCGACTTCTTATGGCTGTTCTTGCCGCCCTTTTTCGACGCGTTGGGCGTGTTGGCGATCTTGGCCGCCCGCTCCTTGCTCATGCCCTTCTTGCGCAGGCCCTCGTACTGCTTGTCGTTCTTCACGCTGGACCCATGATCCTTAGCCATCGTGCCTCCTCGTACTCGATGCGTTCGAGTACCCGGTCGGTGGCACGACCACTCAGTTGGAGAACGGACCCCGGTTGTCGGGCCGATACAGCAGCGGGTTCTCCGAGTTGATGATGAAGCTGCCCGCCGGGCTCAGCACGAAACCCGATTGGCTGCGGCTGTCGACACAGGTCGTGGTCGTGCCGTCGTTGCCGCAGCTGACCGTCTGATAGCTGATCCGCGAACCGGGCGGCAGCGGTTTGGCCGCTGCGGCCGCCTCGAAGACGTTGCGCGGCGCGATCGAGAAGCCCGCCGGGCCGCCGTAGCCGGCGCTGACCAGGTTCGCGCCCTCCGGCGCGGCGGGGATCGGGCCGCTGCAGCCGTAGCCGTTGCCCTTCTGCAGCGCGCAGATCACCCCTTCCGGCGTAGTGAACGCGAACCAGTTGCCGTCCATCATCGCGTAATCGGACAGCTTGACCGGCGCCAGCGCGTTGACGTTCGGCGGTGGCGGCGGCTGCGGCGGCGGGTCGGGCGGCGGTTCAGCGGTCGCGAAACCCGGCGCGCCGACGACGGCCGCCGCGCCAAGGACGCCCAGGAAAACTCTGCTCAGCACGGTCCACACCCTAAATCGCCCGCTTCTGGCTCGCACCATACTGAGCACATCGACCCCCGATCGCCCCGCGTTACCGCAGGACGATGTTGGGATCGGTAGCTCAGACCGGCCTCTGTACTGGACGAATGAACCGAATCACGCTTCCGGCCGCGGTGCTGGCCGCCGGCGCCGCCCTGGTCTTCGGCGCAGGTGCCGCGCAGGCCGACACGTTCTCGGCCCAGCCGCACAGCTGGTGTCCAGGCGAAGCCTTGCCGTTCAACAACATCCAGTGGGACATGAAGATGTGCCACACCTGGTACACGGTGCCGTTCGGCCAGGGCAACGTGCGGATGGTCGATTTGCAGGGCAATCCGCTGGACAGCTTCATCTCCGCCGACATTCCCGCGCCGGAATTCCCGATGCCGCCTCCCCTGCCGACGAAGCCGCCCGGCACGCCGTTCTGCAGCCCGCGCGGGGCGCTGATCATCATCCCGCCGATCTGCGACGAAATCGGGGTCCAGTGGCCCTGACCGTCCGGTTTGTGTGCGTTGACGCGCGCTCAGCGCTCCGGAATGTGCACAGGTCGCTCAGTACGAGTAGCGCACTACTCGTGTGTTGACGCTGCCGTCAGGCCTACCTTGAGCGCTTATTGGCCACAGGGGAGGAACGACAGTGGCATCAACATTTCAACGCATCGGCGGCCGGATCGTGCTCACAGAGTCCGGAGTCGGCATCCCGAATCTCGTCGTGACGGCGTTCGACGTGACACGCCACGACGCCACGACGCCGCCGTCCGAGACCGCCGACGTCTCGCGGCTGGGGGCTGTCATCACCGGACAGGACGGCGGTTTCGAAGTCGTCTACCCCTGCGAGCCGGCCAGGAGCCATGACATCGTCGTCGTCGTGCGCGCGCCCGATGGCGAACGTGAGGGCGCGAAGCTGTACACCACACCAGAGCCGCGTCGGAAAGCAGGCCCGGTCGAGGAATTCCTGATCACCCTCACCTCTGCCGCGCTCGAAGCCGCGGGCCTCACACCTCCGGCCGGCTCGGATGACACCACCCTCGAACAACCCGCCTTCGCGCTGCACGGCGCCAAAGCGACACTGGCTCGCACCGCAGTGCTCAAGGACGAGCTACGCCAGCTCGCGAAGGATGAAGTCGACAAGGAACGCGAACGCGCCCGCACCATCGACGAGAAGTTCCAACCGCGGCTTCTCGATCAACTCACCGGACATGCGAGCGCTAAAACCGGCTACATCGCACCGGGTTCAACGGAGGACGAAGTCCACACCGCCAGCTGGAACGCGCTGGCGCGGTCTGCCAACCGGTCCAAGCCGCCGACGGTCGGTTATATCCAACTGCCGCGCGACGACGTCCCAACCGAATTCCCGACGGCCGCAGGCACGCCCACTGATGTGCCGGCCCCAATCGTCGAACGCGAGCTGTTCGGCGCGGCCGAGGATGCGTTCCGGACCGCCGACCGCACCCGCGAGGATCCCCTGGCGCTTGCCGAGGACCAGGCATCGCAACCACCGTCGCTCACCGAGGCGCTCGCCGACCCTGCACCGGCGCCGGACCCCACCACGCCGCCATCCGGGCAACCTCCTGTTGCCACCGAGGACGACTTGCCCGCCTACATTCACCGTTTGGTCGACACCATGGCCACGCCCGACGCACCGCCGACCGAAACACGAACCGACCAAGCCGCCGTGCAAAGCGGCACCGACACCTTCGCCCTGCGCGGCGGCCCCGCCGACGTGCCCGCGATCTACGACTTCCACCACCTGCAGATCGCCTTCGACCACGTCTGGACACACGCCGTCGACGAAGAGGTCATCGAGATCTCGTCACGGCTCGCCCGCGCGGTCAGCGACGCCGGCGGCGATCCGGTGACGGCCGTCGACGAAGGCGCCAAGCCGTTGCAGGCGCTGCGGGCCGAACTCGGCCACGTCATGCGCGCCGAAACCCCGACCATCCCAACTGCGCTCGCCCGTCGCCCGGTCGACCCCATGATGAACCCGACCCCCCCCACGCTGGCCCCCGGTGACCCGGGCTACCCGCCGGTTCCGCCAACACCGCCGCCGCCGACGCCGCCACACTGGCCGCCGATCGGCCCCGTGGTGGTCGGCGGAGTCAAAGACGCCCAAATCGACGGTCTGCCAAAGCAACCGCATGAATTGCTCGACCAGCTCGAGGCCTTGCTGCACGAGCAGTACAGCTTCGAGGTGTTCGCCCCCGGCAGCGTCAACTACGGCCTCAACGTCACGTATCGGCAGCGGTGGGAGCCGCTCACCTACCAGGTCGGCGATCTCGTCGGCACGATCACGCTCACCCCTCGGGAAACCCGCAAGATCAACATCAAGCGGGTGGAGCGCAAGGAACGCATGGTCCGTGAGATGGAGGACAGCCTCGAGGTTCGCAAAGACGAGTCAAAGGACCAGGGCCGCGACGAGGCGGAGATCGTGCGCAAAGCGCAAGGCAAGACGAGCTTTTCGCTCACCGCGGAGGGCAGCTACGACATCGGCATCGCCGACGGCGACAGCAAGACATCGTTCACCAAGGACGCTTCCGACGACTCGGCCGATACCAAGAAGTCGATGCGCGAGGCGGTGCTTCAGGCCGCCCGCGAGTACAAGAACAACCACAAGCTGGAGATCGAAACCAAGGAGACGTCGGAGTTCGAGTCGACGGAGTCGACCGAGATCACCAATCCCAACGACGAACTCACGGTGACGTACTTGTTCTACGAATTGCAGCGGCGCTTCCGGGTATGCGAACAGCTACACCGGTTGACGCCGGTGGTACTGGTCGGCATGGAGGTGCCCAACCCGAGTCGCCGCTCGATCGACCGCATTCTCATCACGCACAGCTGGATCATCAACCGCGTCTTGCTCGACGACCGCTACCGAGACGCTCTGCGCTACCTGACGACGACCATCGTCGGAGACGAACTCGCCCTGCGCGAGCGGCAGAGCATCGTGAACCGGCTGCGCACCAGCGTCGAGACCATCGAGCGGAATCACGCACAGTTGCTGACCGAGGTCAAGCAGCGCAACAACGAGCTCGAGCGGATGATGAATCTGCGAGCCGACAAGATCGACGAAGAGGCGCAGGAAGGTTGGTGGGGTTCGCTCTCCGACTGGGTGACCGGTGAGGGCGAAGGCGATGACCTCGAAGCCGTGCGCGTTCGCGAAGAGAACGCACGCGCCTACTACGAGAAGGCCGTTCGGGCCGAACAGGAGCTGCGGGAGTCGCTGCGCAGCGAAGCCGCGGCGTTGTACAAAGCGACCGCGGACTACGCCCAGGCGCTGGCCGAGCACTCCAACCGGCTCCTTCAAGTCGCCGCGCTACGGGTGCATTTCAAGGCCAACGTGCTGTACTACATGCAGGCCATCTGGAGTCACACGTTCCGCGATCAGCTCTACTTCTCCGTGCACAAACTCAAGGCGCCGACGCTTCGCGCATCGTCGGTCCAGTACACCGTCGAACGTCTCGATGCGCCGCCGGCACACATCGTCCCCAAGCCCGATCACGTGGTATTCAAGGTCACTTCGGAGAAGGTTTTCAGTACGCCGGCGGATCCCGTTGATCCCGTAGACCCGGCCGAGGACCGCACGTTGGCAGAGATCGCCGATCTGGACAGCCCGCTCGGATTCAAGGGCAACTACATGATCTTCCCGCTGAAGCGTTCTAACGCGCTGACGGACTTCATGATGACGCCATACATCGACACCGAGCTCGGCGTGCACGACCCCGACGAACTGGGCGCGTGGACCCCAGAAGATTTTGTCAAACACGTCAAGGCTCTCCGAAACACGTTGTCGGAGGCCGACTTCGACCAGTTGTTGCCGATTCTGGAGGAGCAATACCGTCGCATCCTCAGCGCGCCCCGCAGGCCCGGCGAGGAGATCGTGGTGCCCAGCCGGTCGCTGTACATCGACGCGCTGCCTGGCAAGCATCCCAACCTCGAGGACTTCAAGCTACGGCACCGCGCCGTCGACGTCTCCAAGGCGCGCGCCGAGGTGCGCAAGCTCGAGTTGGAGAACCTGCGCTACGCCGGTCGCCTGTTGGTCGCCGAGCGCGGCGATCCCGATATCGACAAGCAGATCCTCATCGACGGTAACGGCTCGGTGGTCGTGCCGCCTGAGGCGTAGCGCATGTCATCGCCGACGGCCAAACAGCGGGGCACAGACAAGCGGGGCACCGCGAACGTGCCGCAGGCCCGGGTGCAACAGACCCTGGCACGGTCGATGACGCTGGACTTCGACACCTGGGTGTTCGCGCACGAAATCGCCAAGCTGGTGTTCCGTAGCGGCGAACTACCGCCCCGCTACACGCTCGAACCGCAGCGCGGCGGGAACCCGGCGATGCGTTGGCTGCTGAAATGGGAGGCAGGCGCGTTCGACCTGACGCTGCTGTCGTCGTACGGCGAACGGTTGTGGTACCGCGTGATACAGGGCGGCGATGAGTTCGCCGAAGACCGGTGGGCGCGTGAGGCGGCCGAGGAGAGGGCCCGCGAAGCCAACCGCGCGCACAACAACACCTACGTGCCCGCGCTCGGCATGACCGGCGGGCAGGCGCTCACCGCGCTCAAGCCAGGGCTGTATGTCGCGGCCTTTCCTTACGGCATCGTTCCTGTGCCTCCAGTACCTCCCAGCAAGGAGTGGAAGGGCTGGCCGGACGTCGAATGGATCAAGTGGTACGCGGTGCGCGGCGGCTGGTTTGCGTGGCGGGGGGTCGACCGTCTCGAGCTGTACGTGCTGGGCAACGACAACCCGCAGTTCTGGAAGGAAGTCGTCTATTACGTTCTGCACGAAGGCGATTCGCTGAACCAAGCCGCTGACAAGTTCTGCAAGCGGTGGGACGAGATCAACCGCACCATGCTGGCGGCGTTCGCGATCGCCTTGACGAGCGCGCCGTCGCTCGGCAGGCGTGCCGATCTCACCGAGGCCGCGTTCAGCCCGACGATCTCGAACACCGAGCGCGGTCTGGTGCGACAGACCGAAAAGGAGCTCGGTGGCAGCGTTGTGAAGAAGATCGACCCCGTGGAAGCGGTGAATGTGGCGCTGACCGCGGCCACCAAGCCGTGGGAGGGGCTCGAGGGTCTGCTGACGCCAGGCGACAAGGAGCTGGAGGCCGAGATGGCTCAGCTCACGGATGCCTCCCTGGCGGACCTGCGCAGGCGGATCGAGGCCGAAGCCAGCAAGAACTACGGCCGCGATCTGCGCACCGGTGAGATGGGCGAGGCCAGTTTCAAGTTGACGCTCAAACTGAGGGGCTACTCGGTCGTCGAGTTGCAGAACCCCAGCGGTCACGGCGTCGACCTCGTCGCGATCAAGGTCAAGGGTGACGTCGCATGGATCTACTTCTTCGAGGTCAAGAGTTCCGAAAAGGACTATCCCGGCAAGTTTTCCGACGCACAGCGTGATCCGCACGGCTTCGTCAAGAGTCGGCTGCAGCGGGTCATCGACCGCGAAGGCCACTACAAGAAGGTCCCGGATTCGGTGGTCGAGATCGCCAAGCAGATCAAGGCGGCGATCGATGACGGTCACCCGGTCGGCGCGGTCAAGGTGAGCGTGCACTGGGCCAAGAAGCTGTCGTACAAGACCTCGGTTGCGATCTGGCGTCCGATGCCCAAGGCCACGGCCCGGCCCCGGAAGAAGTAGCGCCTAGTAGAGGCCGGGACCCCGGCCTGCCATCGCTTCCAGCCTGCGGATGCGGTCCTCGATCGGCGGGTGCGTCGAGAACAGCTTGCCGATGCGCTCGCCGGACCGGAACGGGTTGGCGATCATCAGGTGCGCCTGGTCGGCCAACTGCGGCTCCGGCGGCAGCGGCGCCTGCTGCACGCCCGCGCTGATCTTCCGCAACGCCGAAGCCAACGCCAGCGGGTCACCGGTCAACTCGGCGCCCGACTGGTCGGCCTGGTACTCCCGCGACCGGGACACCGCCAACCGGATCACCGTCGCGGCGATCGGGCCGAGCAGCGAAACCAACAGAATCGCAAGCGGATTGGTGCCACCTTCGCGGTTACCGCCGAACATGCTCGCGAAGAACGCGAGGTTGGCCAGCGCCGTGATCACCGCGGCCATCGCGCCTGCGACGCACGAGATCAGGATGTCGCGGTTGTAGACGTGCGACAGCTCGTGGCCCAGCACGGCGCGCAGTTCGCGCTCGTTGAGGATCTGCAGAATGCCGGTGGTGCAGCACACCGCGGCGTTGCGCGGATTGCGACCCGTGGCGAACGCGTTCGGCGCGGAGGTGTCGCTGATGTAGAGCCGCGGCATCGGCTGGCGCGCCGTGGTGGCCAGCTCGCGCACGATCTTGTACATCACCGGCGCCTGCATCTCGTTGACCGGGACGGCGTGCATCGCCCGCAGCGCCAGCTTGTCGCTGTTGAAGTAGACGTAGACGTTCATGCCGACGGCGAACAGCACGGCCAGGAACATGATGTTGCGGCCGAACAGCGCCCCAACGAACACGATCAGCGCCGAGAAGCCCGCCAGCAGCAAAAAGGTCTTCGCGGTGTTGGCGTGCGGATGCCAGGTCATTGCGCTTCCTCCTACGAACTAACCGCTGATTCAACGCCCGGCCCCGCTGTGGGAGTTCCTGGGTCAGCCGTGCCGGTTCACCGTGTAGTCCACCAGAGTTGCCAGCGCCTGGCGACCAGGCCCGTCCGGCAGGAAGGCCAACTCGTCGCGGGCCTGGGCGGCGTAGCGCGCCACGGTGTCCTTGGCCTGCGCCATCCCCGGCGACCGGCGCAGCAGCTGCAGCGCCTCGGCCAGGTCGTCATCGTTCTCGACCGGTCCCTTCAGCAGTTGCCGCAGCCGGTCGGCGTCCGGCCCGGTGTCGCGCAGCGCGTACAGCACCGGCAGGGTGTGCACGCCCTCGCGCAGGTCGGTGCCCGGCACCTTGCCCGATTCATCGGGGTCGCTGTCGATGTCGATGATGTCGTCGGAGATCTGGAACGCCGTGCCGACGATGCCGCCGAGCCTGCTGAGCCGTTCGATCTGCTCCTCGTCGGCACCCGAGAACGTCGCACCGAACCGGCCGGAGGCCGCGATCAGGCAGGCGGTCTTCTCGTACACCACCTTCAGGTAGTGCTCGACCTCGTCGACGCCGTCGGCCGCTCCCCTGGTCTCGCGCATCTGCCCGGTGACCAGCTGCGCGAACGTATCGGCGATAACCCGCACGGCTTCCGGGCCCAACCTGCTGACCAGCCGCGAGGCGGTCGCGAACAGGTAGTCCCCCGCCAGGATCGCGATGTTGTTGCTCCACCGGGCGTTGGCGCTCGGTGCGCCGCGACGCACCTGAGCCTCGTCCATCACGTCGTCGTGGTACAGCGTCGCCAGGTGCACCAGTTCGATGACCGCGCCTGCGACGGTGACCTGCCACGCGTCGGCCTCTGGCCCCAGCCGGGCCGAGAGGACGGTGAACAGCGGGCGGAACCGCTTGCCGCCTGCCTGGAACAGATGCTGGACGGCCTCCGACATCAGTTCATCGGCTTTACCCAGCTCAGTGGCCATCAGGTCCTCGATGCGGGCCACTCCGTCGCGCACGTCATGCGCGAACACGGGGTCTCCGAAATCAACCCCCGCCACCACACTCGCTGGTGTCCTCACCCTGCCAACATACTGGGAGGCGTGAGTATGCGAGCCGACGTGGTGGTCGTCGGGGCCGGTCCGGCGGGTTCGGCGGCCGCCGCGTGGGCCTGTCGCGCCGGTCGGGACGTGCTTGTCATCGACTCGGCGCAGTTCCCCCGCGACAAGGCGTGCGGCGACGGGCTGACCCCGCGCGCGGTGCTGGAACTGCAGCGGCTGGGCCTCGGCCCTTGGCTGGAAGGCCGCGTGCAGCACCGCGGGCTGCGGCTGATCGGCTTCGGCGGCGACGTCGAAGTCGAGTGGCCGGGTCCGTCGTTCCCGGCCGTCAGCAGCGCGGTCCCCCGCACCGAACTCGACGACCGCATCCGGATGGTGGCCGCCGACGACGGCGCCAAGATGCTGCTGGGATCGAAAGTCGCTGACGTCCGCCATGATTCGAGTGGGCGGGTGTCCTCGTTGGTGTTGGGCTCCGGTGCCGAGATCGGTTGCACGTCGCTGATCGTCGCCGACGGTGCCCGTTCGCCGTTGGGCCGGATGCTCGGCAGGGGATGGCACCAGCAGACCGTCTACGGCGTGGCGATCCGCGGCTACCTTTCCACGCCGCGCAGCGACGAGCCGTGGATCACGTCGCATCTGGAACTGCGCTCACCGGAGGGCCGCGTGCTGCCCGGCTACGGCTGGATCTTCCCGCTGGGCAACGGCGACGTGAACATCGGCGTCGGGGCCCTGGCGACGTCGAAACGTCCCGCCGACGCCGCGCTGCGGCCGCTGATGTCGTATTACGCGTCGCTGCGCCGCGAGGAATGGGGCTTCACCGGTGAACCGCGCGCGCCGTTGTCGGCGCTGTTGCCGATGGGTGGCGCGGTGTCCGGGGTGGCCGGGCCGAACTGGATGTTGATCGGCGACGCCGCGGCCTGCGTGAACCCACTCAACGGTGAAGGCATCGACTACGGGCTGGAGACCGGCAGGCTGGCCGCCGAGATGCTGGGCACCGGAGACCTGACGTCGGCATGGCCCGCGGTGCTCACGGCGCACTACGCGCGCGCGTTCTCGGCCGCGCGGCGGCTTGGGCTGCTCCTGACGATTCCGCGGTTCCTGCCGTCGACGGGACCGCTGGCCATGCGTTCGACGATGTTGATGAACATCGCGGTGCGGGTGATGGGCAATCTGGTCACCGACGAGGACGTCGATTGGATCGCGCGGGTGTGGCGCTCGGCGGGATTGGCGTCCCGGCGAATCGACCGGCGGCCGCCCTTCAGCTGACCCGTCGCAACCGTGCGGTAATGCATTCGGGCTGTCCGGCGTTGAGAGGCTTCGTGTCGATATTGTCAAAACGGCCAGTGGCCGACGTAATCGCGCGCATATTCGCTGCGGCAATCAACCCCACTCCTAAACCCGGAGTCCGCTTTCCCGAAATCCTCGGCGACACCGCCGAAATCAGCATCGAAACCCGCCATGGAGCTGTCGCCGCGACGATCTATCGTCCGCCGACATCAACAGGCAATGCCGGGGTGTACGTGAACGTTCATGGCGGCGGTTTCGTCGTAGGACATCGCGAACAAGACGACCCGTGGTGCCGATATCTCGCCGCCAACGCCAATGTCCATGTGCTCAATACGGATTACGTGTTGGCGCCGCATAAACGATTTCCCGCGCCCGTCGAACAGATCTACGACGTCCTGCAATGGGCGTCGGCACCCGAACGCGACTGGGACGGCTCCCGGTTGTGTGTGGGAGGCCAAAGCGCGGGAGGCAGTCTGGCGGCGGCCGCTTCCCGGATGGCGCTGGAGAACGGCGGCCCCGCGATCGCGTTGCAGATGCTGCACTACCCCCCGCTCGACCTCGTGACGCCGACCGCCGACAAGACGTCGCCGCTGGGCTCGAAGGCGGTGCTGCAACCGTGGATGGGTGACGTCTTCGACACCGCCTACATTCCCGACCGCGCGCAACGCGGCCACCGGTTTGCCTCGCCCGCATGGGGAACGAACGGGGACGGCATCGCAGGCATCGCGCCTGCACTGGTCGTCACGGCCGAGTTCGACCGACTCCGGGAAGAAGCCAAACGGTACGCCGACAAGCTGGACGCGGTCGGCTCGCTGGTGGAGTACGTCGAAGTCAGCGGCGTGGACCACGGCTACAACATCATGAGCGACGCGACCGAAGTCACCCGCCGGATGTACGACTTGATCGCAGGCCACGTCACGCGGCGCATCAGCTAGTCGCCCGTAGGCCCGTTGCCGCCCTGCAGGCGCTGTGCGACTTTGAGCGCGAGCCGGAGATCGGCGGGCGTCTTGTCCGGGTCGCTGGCCTTGGTCAGCGCGATCGCGATCAACACGTCGGCTGCGGTGATGAACAATCCGGCCCAGTACGCCCACTTCATCGTCGGATCGGGTTGCGTCGCAAAGAAGATGATCAAGAAGATCGGTCCGACGATGCCGAAGACGAACATCATCAGCTGAATCTTGACGTAGCGCCAGAACGTGGCCACGCGCGGGAGCATATCGCGCAGGATGAGCGCTATGCCCGAGGTTTATCGCGCACCGATGCGGTCGCGCAGCGACGACGTGGACAGCCGGGCTGCGGTCGAGCGTGCCCGCAGGCTCGGTGTGTGCGGGTTCGGCAGGCGGGTCATGGACCGCGGCGAGCAGGAGCGGCTCGGCCGTCGGGTCGAGCGGTTCATGGCGATCCCCGACGGCGCGTTCGTCTGGACCCGCGACGACGCCGGCCGCTACTGGCTGGGCCGGATCGACGGGCCGTACTTCTACGACGACGACGCCGCCGCGGTGGCCGTCGACCTCGTGCATGTCCGACCGTGCCGGTGGCTGGCCGAACCGGTCGGCGAGGAGGACGTTCCTGCGGCCGTGCTGGCGACGTTCGCCCGCGGTGGCCGCAACTTCCAGCAGACCCACGACGCCGACGTCGGCCGCGAAACCGCCCGGCTGTGGCGGGAGTTCGCCGATTAGGTCAGCGATTTCGCGAATGCGCTGACGTCACGCATGCTCGCTTCGAACACCTCCGGCATGGCGCCAGGGAACATCAGGTCGCCGCCGTGACAGGTGCCGAGGACCATCCGGCCGACAGTGGGCACCCCCGCACGCAGTAGCCGACGGTAGTAGGCGAGTCCTTCGTCGCGTAGCGGATCGAGTTCGTTGACCGAAATAACGTGCGGCGGAAGACCGCTCAGCTCCGCGTCGCTGGCCACGTAGGCCCAGCAGGTGGCGTCGCCGCCATGCGAATTGGTGGGATCGTAAAGCGAGGCGAGCACTGCGAGTTGCTGCAGGCTGATGAAGTACCCGTCGTTCTCCTTCATCGACGGCAGGTCCTCGCAGTCCTCCGACCAACGATTCGAGATGTAGGGGCACTGCGCGTAGAACCCGGCGACCTCATGCAGCCAGCCTTCGCGTTTCGCCTTGTGCGCGACGGTCAGTGTCAAGTTGCCGCCGCCGGACTCCCCCGACACGATCAGATGGCTGATGCCCAACTCAGCGCGGTTCGCCGATACCCACTGCGTCGCCGCCGCGCAGTCGTTGAGTCCCGCCGGGAACGGATGCGGACCGAACTTGCCGCCGGAGTTGCGGAACTCCACACCGATCACGATTACGCCTGTGCTGGCGAGGTATTCGCGCAACTTCAGGTAGCCCGGGTCATCGGCGCGACTGATCGCCATGCCACCACCGTGTAGGTGCACCACACCCGGCAACGCGCCGGACACACCGTCCGGGCGACTGATGTACAGCGTCACGTCGTTGCCGTCACCGCCCGCGATCGTCGTCGTCGTGGTGGTCACGCCCTCCACAGCAGGGCTCTCCTGCGCCAGCGCAGCGAACACCGCAGCCATGCCGTCCTCACCGAGCTTGCTGAACTCGATCCGCTCCTGAAGCGGCGAATCGACGGTCACCGGGAGTGGGGCCAGTAGACCGTCGAGACCAAACTGCGCCAGCGCCTTGACCATTCGCGGGTCGGAACGGGGATCGGTACCGAGAGAGCATTCGGGATCTGCGAGACGACCGTGAGCCATGAGCCGAAACTACCGGCGACTCAGCGCCGCCGCTAGGGCTTGACGGCGGCGTGCAGCGCGACGATGCCGCCGGTGAGGTTGCGCCACCGCACGGCTGACCAGCCTGCGCCGGCGATGCGGCGCGCCAGTTCCGCTTGATCGGGCCACGCCCGAATCGATTCGGCGAGATAGACGTAGGCGTCCGGATTCGACGACACCGCGCGGGCGATCCGCGGCAACGCCTGCATCAGGTACTCCTTGTAGGCGGTGGCGAACGCGCCGTTCGTCGGCGTCGAGAACTCGCACACCACCAGCCGGCCGCCGGGCCGTGTCACGCGGGCCATCTCGCGCAGCCCCGCCGCGTGGTCGACGACGTTGCGCAGCCCGAAGCTGATGGTCACCGCATCGAACACGCCGTCGGCGAACGGTAGCCGCGTCGCGTCGGCCCCGACCTTGGGCACGTCACGCTGCGCACCGGCTGCCAACATGCCGACCGAGAAGTCCGCGGCCACACACCAGGCGCCGGAAGCCGCCAGTTCGACCGTCGACACCGCCGTGCCCGCCGCCAGGTCCAGCACCTTGTCGCCAGGCCCGATGCGCAGCGCCGAGCGGGTGGCCCGTCGCCAGAACCGGTCCTGCCCGAGCGACAGCACCGTGTTGGTCAGGTCGTAGCGGCGCGCGACGGCGTCGAACATCGACGCCACTTCATGCGGGTCTTTGTCCAGCGTCGCGCGGTTCACGCACGCGACGCTACCTGGTTGCTCAGACCGCCTCGTCCGTGGCAATACGCAATTACGATGCCGAGGTGACCGATGACGTCGACGTGCCGAAGAACCCGGTGGTGTCTGCCGCCGCGGGCGCGGCGACGCTGGCCGTCGGCGGGGCCGCGGCGACCTACGGCGTGATAACCAGATTGCCGGTGGTCGGACCGGCGGTCAGAAAAGGGGTGGCCGCCCTTACCGCTCAGGGCGAACAGGTGCTCACGCACGCCGTCGACCCGGTCAGAACTCTCGTCACCACCGTCGCGGTGAACATGGTCGAGCAGATCCTGGCCGAGCTGGATCTCACCACGCTGGTCCGCGAACACGTCGACATCAACGCGATTGCCGCCGAATTCGATATCGACGCGATCGTGGACCGGATGGACCTGATCGACTTGGCCAACAAGGTGATCGACGGCGTCGATCTCCCGGCGATCATCCGCGAGTCGACGAACTCGGTGACCGCCGAGGTGATGACCGACGTCCGCACTCAGGGTGAACGCGCCGACGACGTGGTCGCCGGGATCGTCGATCGCGTCCTTGGGCGGACCCGAGCGCCGCAGTGACCCAACCGACGCCTGCCGCCGGGCAAGCGCGCGCTGCCGGAATCGTGAGCCGGGGTATCGCCGCCGTGATCGACTTGGTCGTCGTTCTGCTGATCATGGGCGCGCTGTACGCGGGCTTGGTGCTGACCCGATTGGTGTTCTCACCCGCCGCGTTCAGCTTGCCTTCGCTCAATGCCGTGTTCTCCACCCTGATCACGTTCGCGGTTGCCGTCCTCTACCTGACCTCCTGTTGGGTGGTGTCAGGATGCACGGCCGGCGCGGTGACGATGGGTCTGCGCGTCACCGGCCGCCGCTCAGGACGTGTCGCACCGGCGGTCGCGTTGCTTCGGGCGGTCGCGTACGTGCTGTTTCCGGTGGGCCTGCTCTGGGTCGCCGTTGACCGGAATCGAAGATCATTGCAGGACATCGTCTTTCGCACGCGTGTCATCTACAACCGGCCTGACTGAGGCGTGGCCTCAGCGAACTCACAGCCTTCTGATTCGCGAATTCGGGAATGAGGCGGGCCACAGCGGGCATTACCACCACCATGAGTAACAAGGTTTGGTTCATCACCGGGACATCACGCGGGTTCGGCAGGGAGTGGGCGATCGCGGCGCTGGAGCGGGGCGACAAGGTCGCCGCCACCGCGCGCGACACCGCGACGCTGGCCGACCTGGTCGAGAAGTACGGCGACGCGCTGCTGCCTCTGCAACTCGACGTCACCGACCGCGACGCGGACTTCGCCGCGGTCAAACAGGCTCACGACCACTTCGGCCGGTTGGACATCGTCGTCAACAACGCCGGCTACGGCCACTTCGGCTTCATCGAGGAACTGACCGAGGCCGAGGCGCGGGCGCAGATCGAGACCAACGTGTTCGGCGCGCTGTGGGTGACGCAGGCCGCGCTGCCGTACCTGCGTGCGCAACGCAGCGGCCACATCCTGCAGGTGTCGTCGATCGGCGGCATCACCGCGTTTCAGAACGTCGGCATCTACCACGCGTCGAAGTGGGCGCTGGAGGGTTTCTCGCAGAGCCTGGCGCAGGAGGTCGCGCCGTTCGGAATCCACGTGACGCTGATCGAACCGGGCGGGTTCGCGACGGACTGGGCGGGGTCGTCGGCCAAGCGCTCCGCGCCGCTGCCCGATTACAAAGAGGTGCACGAGGCAGCCGAGCGGGCGCGCAGCCAGCGCACGTCCAAGCCGGGCGATCCGCAGGCGTCGGCGCGCGCGGTGCTCAAGATCGTCGATGCTGCAGAGCCGCCGCTGCGCGTGTTCTTCGGTGAGCTGCCGCTGTCACTGGCCAAGGCCGACTACGAGAACCGGCTCAAGACTTGGGAAGAGTGGCAGCTGGTCGCGGTCGAGGCGCAGGGCTGAGTTTCCAGCGCGAGACTCACGCGGCTTTGGCGCGGCGCATGCCGATGACGTCCTCGTAGTGGCCGAGCAACTCCTCGCAGATCGCGGGCCACGTGCGGCCGAGCACGCTGCGGCGAGCGGCCAGCGAATAGCGTTGGCGTTCGGCGATCAGATGGTCGACAGAGTCGGCCAGCCTGGCTTCGAACTCGTCGACGTTCAACAGCAATCCGGTGCGGTACGGCGCGACCAGGTCGCGCGGCCCGCCTGCGTTCGGGGCGACGACGGGCAGACCCGACGCCATCGCCTCCTGGACTGCTTGGCAGAACGTCTCGTGCTCGCCGGGGTGGACGAAGACATCCATGCTGGCGTAGGCCGTCGCGAGCTCGGTCCCGTACAGTGCACCGGTGAAAATCGCTGACGGAAGCGCCTTTTCGAGTTTTCCGCGGTCGACCCCGTCGCCGACGATTACGAGCTGAAGATCGTCGCGTCCGGCCAGCGGCGCCAGCCGTTCGACATGCTTCTCCGGTGCGAGTCGCCCGACGAAACCGACGATCGGGCTACCCTGCGGCGACCAGCGGCGCCGCAGGACGTCGTCACGCGTCGACGGAGCGAAGCCGGTGATGTCGACCCCGCGGGCCCACTTGTGCACCCGCGGAATGCGGTGTGCTGTCAGGTCTTCCATCGCGGCGGTCGACGGCGCCAGGGTGCGGTCGGCGCGGCTGTGCAGGTGCCGCGTCCACGCCCAGGCGGTGCGGGCTGCGAAGCCGATGCCGTAGCTCTGCGCGAAACCCGCGATGTCGGTTTGGAATACGGCGACGGTCGGCACCCCGAGGAGACGCGCCGCGTGCAGGCCGCCGTAGCCGAGCAGTGCCGGCGACGCCAGATGCACCACGTCGGGGTCGAAACCGCGTAACACGTTCACCAGCCGCGGTCGCGGCACGCCTAGCGGCAGCGAGGTGATCTTCGGGAACATCCGCGACGGCACCCGGTGCACACGGATGCCGTCGTACACCTTGTCGGCAGCGGGTTCACCGCGCGGGTTGTCCGGGGCGATGATCAGGGCCTCGTGCCCGGTGCGGCGCAGATGCTCGATCACCCGGAGCACCGAATTCGAAACGCCGTTGACATTCGGAAGGAACGATTCTGCGACGATTGCAACGCGCACGCCACGAATGTCGCATCGACGGCTGTCGCAAAGGTTGCCTGGGGGCATACGACACGCAAAAACCTCGTGCCGAGTATCGTGCGCACAAAGAAGGGCGGTTGACATGCGGATATCCCGGGTCTTGGCGCTGATCGCGACGGCGTTGACAATCACCGCCGTCGGTTGCACCAAGCAGGTCGCGGGCACCGCGGCACCCGATCCGGACAAGCCGCCGCTGTCGGTCAGCAAGGACGGCTTCGGAGTCGTCGCCGGATTCGCCAACGCGCCCAAGAAGATCGAGATCTACACCGAACCGCAGTGCAACCACTGCGCGGATCTGCAGCACGATTTCGGCGACGAACTCGCCTACTACATCGCTGTCGGCGAACTCGAGGTGACCTACCGGCCGATGATCTTCATGGACGACAAGACCGACGGCTATTCGGGTCAGGTCAGCAACGCGCTGTTTCTGGCCGCCGACAAGGCCGGCTCACCCGCGGTGACGGCGACCGGCACCGAGTTCCAGCGCTTCGTCGAAAACGTCTGGGCCAACCAGCGTCCCGGCGGCACGCCACCCACCGGGGACGAACTCGCGGAGTACGCCAAGAAGGCGGGCATGCCCGACGCCGTCGCGCAGAACATCAAGGGCGGCGGGTCAGCGGTCAACATCAAGGACATGGACGACGCCAACTTCGAGTTCCTCTACGAAATCGACTCGACCGAGATGGGTACCCCCACCGTCTACGACCTGGACAAGGGCGAGAAGCTCGACATCTACGACAACGACTGGCTGAACAAGCTCGTTCAATCCTGAACGGCGGCAGGTGTTCTGGTCATTCGCTTCTCGACCAGCGTGACGCCGGCCAGCAGGGCGCCCGCGATCAGCCAGCCGACCACCGCGATCGAGCCTGCCGGGATGATGGCCAGCGACGCGTTACGGTCTTGCACCCGAACCAGATCGGGGTTGTTGGTGTCGTACTCCACGTAGATCCGCATCCCGTTCTCCAGTTCCGACGGGTACAACACGCCCAGTTCGGGACGGTAGGTGACGCGGTCCGGGGTGACGAACTCGATGGTGGACCGCCGCGGTCCGGCGTTGAGCACGTTGGCTTCGGCCACACCCATGTGGCGCTCGATCTGCCGGTCGTTGCGCCACGCGCCCAGCACCAGCAGCACCGACTGCAGCGTCACCAGACATGCGACGACGATGATCCCGATCCGGATCCGGCGGAACACGCGTTGGGACAGAGTTTCGCCGGGATCCTTGGTCAGCCGGGGAATCAGGAAGCGCCGCAACGCATTCAGATGCCTCACAGGGCAGCCTTGATCGATGCGTGCAACGCCCGCAGCGACGACCGGTCGGCCTTCACCTCCAGCACGCGCATCCCCTCGAACCGCTCACCGAGCGCGCCGATCAACTGGTCGACCTCGATCTGCCTGCTCTCGACGTGGTAGGCCCGGCACAGCGCGCCGACGTCGACGTCGTGCGGGGTGCCGAAGATCCGCGACGACACGTCGGAGAACCGCGGGTCGCCCTGCTCGAGCAGTTCGAAGATGCCGCCGCCGTTGTCGTTGGACACCACGATGGTCAGGTTGCGCGGCGTCGGCTCCGTCGGCCCGATCAACAGCCCGGAACTGTCATGCACGAACGTCAGGTCACCGATCAACGCGATGGTCCTGCCGTCATGCGCGAGCGCCGCGCCGATCGCCGTCGACACCGTGCCATCGATACCCGCGACGCCGCGGTTGGACCGCACCTTGATGCCCTGCGGGTCGAGGCCGACCAGCGCGGCGTCGCGCACCGGGTTGGAGGCGCCCAGCACCAACTGGTCGCCGGGCCGCACCGCGTCGGCGACGGCGGCGGCGACGTGCAGTCCGGTGGTCAGCGGGTGCGCCGCGAGTTGGCTGCGCACCGCCTCGACCGCATGCCGGTTGACTTCGGCGCAGCGGTGCAACCAGGCCGGATTCGGCTCGCCGGTGGTCACCGCCCGCGTGCCGGTGGCCTGCGAGTTCCCCGACACGTCCGGCCAGCGCGGCCCGGTGGTCAGCGCATACACCGGCACCGACGGATCGGCCAGCAGCGTCGACACCGGCCGGTGCAGCGTCGGGCGGCCCAGCATGATCACCTGCTGCGGGCGGACCAGTCGCAGCGCGAACGGATGCAGCGGATTCTGCGCGGGCGGCGCGGTCGGCTCGGCGACCGTTGGCAGCATGGCGAGGTTCGGATGCGCGCCAGCGCCGTGCCCCGCGATCACGACGGTGTCCGGGGTCAGGTCGATGTCGAGCGGCTGATCGAACGTGACCGGCGGGGTGTAGGTCCACGGCCTGCCGTCGGGCCTGCCCTCGGGCGCGTAGCGCTCGGCCGGGTCGTCGGCGTCGGGCACCAGCGGCTCGCGCAGCGGGATGTCGAATTGCACCGGGCCCGCGTTGGCGGTGCGAGATCCGGTGGCGGCCACCAGGACTCGGCATGTCGCGGAGCGCCATTGCGCGTTGAGCGCGTCGACCCGCTCGGGGCCTTCTTCGGCGAGGCCGAGGCTGATGTTGGCGCGCACCTGGGTGCCGAAGTAGCCCATCTGCTCGAAGGTTTGGTTGGCGCCGGTGCCGAGCAGTTCGTAGGGCCGGTTGGCGCTCAGCACGATCAGCGGGACACGGGCGTAATTGGCCTCCACCACCGCGGGCCCGAGGTTGGCGACCGCGGTGCCCGACGTCATCGCCACGCACACCGGGGCGCGTTCGGCCACCGCAAGCCCGATCGCCAGATAGCCAGCGGTGCGCTCGTCGATGCGGACGTGCAGGCGGATGCGACCTGCCCGGTCGGCGTCGTGCAGCGCGAAGGCCAGCGGCGCGTTCCGCGAACCCGGGCACAGCACCACGTCCCGGACGCCGCCGCGAATCAATTCGTCGACGACCACGCGGGCCTGCGCAGTCGATGGGTTCACCACTACAGACTATCGGCGATGAATTTCAGGGCCGCGGCGTTGACGACCTGCGGCCGTTCGATGAATCCGAGGTGGCCGGTGTGCGGTATCTCCAGGTAACGGCCGTTGGGGATGGCGTCGGCGACCTCTTTGCCGAGATGCGCGGGCAGCACCACGTCGTCCGCGAAGCCGATGACGAGCACCGGCGTCTTGATGCTCCGGTACGCGGCGAGCCGGTTGCCCTCCGGCGCGATCGACACCTGGGTCATCACGCCCGGCGTCGGCTTGGTCGGCCACATGGTGAACATGTCGATCCAGTCGCGCACGGCGGCGTCGTCGTTCAGCGTCTTGGGTGAAAAGTTCTCCAGCAGGCGCACTTTCGCGTCGTAGGACGGCGGCAGCGACACGCCGGAGCGCACCAGGTCCAGCTCGGCGGTGCGGAAGAAGTCGCGGGTGCGGTCGTGCCGGCCGCGGGTGGCCATCAGCACCGCCGAGCGGACCAGCTCGGGGCGGGCCACCATCAGTTCCTGCGCGATGTAGGCGCCCATCGACACCGCCACGATGTGCACCGGCGCGAGGTCGAGTTTCTCGATCAGCGCGGCGGTGTCGCCGACCATGGTCTCGGTGGTGAAACCCTCGGCGTTCTCCGTCGCGCCGATACCGCGGTTGTCGAAGGTGACGCAGCGATAACCCGCCCGCAGGAACTCCGGCACCTGATGCAGGTGCCAGGTGCGTCCCGCGCCGCCGCGCCCCGCGATGAACAGCACCGGGTCGCCTCTACCGCGGTCGTCGTAGGCCAGGTTCACCCCGACGACGCTACTTCACGGCGATTTGTGTGCATCTGAGAGCGGTGAGCGCGCATTTCCGCACTCAAATCGCGGCCAGCCGCTCGATCGCGGCCCAGTAGCGCTCGCGCTGTGTGTGTGACAGCGGCGGGGCGAATGCCACCGCGATCGTTCCGGCGTGCTGCAGCCCGCGGGCGGTGGCGTAGCGCGTCGCCTGCACAGGCGTCGCAAAGGATTTCACCCGGAGCTGATCGGTCACGACCGACTGCAGACAACCGGCCGCCGGGCATTCGCCAGCCGTCGTGTCCAGCGGGTTGGTGGCGGCCAAGCCGGCGCGCGACAGCCCACGCACCACGGTCCACGCCGTCGGCTGCGTCTGGTCGGTCATCGGCGACGCCAGGGCCGTGGCGGCTCGGGTCGGGGCGTCCGACGAGGCTGACGCCTGACCAGCGGTCGCGCTGCTGCAGCCGCACAGGGCGATCGCCAGCACCCCGACCCAAATCATCGATTCTGCACATCGTGCAATACGCACGAACTCAGAGTAGCGTCCGAATCATGAGAATCGCCATCAGCGGCGCTGGCGTCGCCGGACCGGCGTTCGCGTACTGGATGCGCCGCGCCGGCCACCACGTCACCTTGATCGAGTCCGCACCGACCTTCCGCACCGGCGGCTACGTCATCGACTTCTGGGGACTGGGCTATCGCATCGCAGAGAAGATGGGCATCGCGGCCCAGCTACACGAAAAGGGCTACCAGATTCAGAAACTGCGGGTCGTCGGCGCAGACGGCCGGACCAGGGCCGAGCTTCGGGTTGCGGGGATTCGCCGAGCGACGGAGGGCAAGTACACCAGTGTTGCGCGCGGTGACCTCGCGGCGACCATCTATCACGTCGTCGAAAACGACGTCGAGACAATCTATTCCGACACGATCACCGGAATCGACGAACGGGATGACGGGGTCGGCGTGACGTTCGCGAGCGCGGCCCCTCGCGATTTCGACCTCGTCGTCGGCGCGGACGGCCTGCACTCCAGGGTGCGTTCGCTGACCTTCGGACCGGATGCGACGCACCTGCGCTATCTGGGTTGTCAGGTCGCCGCATGCGTGGTCGACGGATATCGGCCACGCGAAGAAGTCGTCTATGTCACCTATAACGTGCCGGGCAAGTCGCTCGGACGGTTCGCGCTGCGCGACGATCGCACGTTGTTCCTCTTCATCTTTCGTGCTGAGCAGCCCGACGTCCCCGTGGGCATCGAGGCGGGTCGCGCGCGGCTACGCTGCGAGTTCGCCGACGCCGGCTGGGAGTGCCCGCAGATCATCGAGGCGCTCGACGGGGTGGACGAGTTGTACTTCGACTCGGTCAGCCAGGTGCGCCTCGACCGGTGGTGCACCGATCGAGTGGCGCTGGTCGGCGACGCGGCCGCGTGCGTGTCCCTGCTCGCAGGCGAGGGCACCGGGCTGGCCATGGTCGAGGCCTACGTGTTGGCCGGCGAATTGCAGCGCGCCGGTGGCGATTTCGGTCAGGCGTTCAAGGCATACGAAACCCGTCTGCAACCGTTCATCGAAGACAAGCAGAACCGGGCCTCGTCATTTGTGTCGTTCTTCGCGGCGCGGACGTGGCCCGGGATCTGGCTGCGCAACGTAGGACTACAGGCGATGAACCTTCCCATCGTCGGCGATCTGGCCTTGAACCGCGCACTGCGCGACGACATCGAACTGCCCGAGTATGCGATCTGACGGATTCGCCGACGAACTCGAGCGGGCCACACGTGGGCTGCTGGAACTCAACGTCTCGGTGCTCGCGCGGATGGAGAAGCGGATCGGGCTGGCGCCGCTGCGCGCCCTGCAGTCACTGGACCGGATCGGGCCATGCCTGGTCACCGAACTCGGCGTCGATCTCGATCTGCTGCCATCGACGGCGAGCCGGCTCAGCGATCGGCTCGCGGAGTCCGGCTACATCACCCGCAGCGTCTCGCCGACCAACCGCCGCGCCACCGTGCTCGAGTTGACCGATGCGGGTCGCGCCGTACTGGACGAGCTGATCGCGTTGCGCGTCGCGGCGTTCGACGAAGTCAGCCGACGCATGACCGAGGACGACAGGTCGGCGCTGGTGCGCGGCGCACAGGCGTTCACCGACGCACACGCCGACCTGGTCACACCTTGACGCGGCTGCGGCGCTGGCCGCGCGCCCGCTGTATCGCGGCGTCCCACAGCAGCCGGGCCGGCTGGCTCAACTGGTGCTGCTTGGCGGTCTCCTTGGTCAATTGCGCGGTCGCCGACGCCTTGGTGGCCGCCGACGCCTTCGACATATGACCGGAGTCGAACGGAGGCTGCGGGTCGTATTCGATGGTGAGCTGGATGGCCTTCGCCTTGGCCGCACCGGCGATCTGCCCGGCCAGCCACAGCCCGAGGTCGATGCCCGCCGACACCCCGGCGGCGGTCGCGATCTTGCCCTCGTGCACGATCCGCTGATCGCCGACGGCCTCGACACCGAACGGCTTCAGCATGGGCAGCGCCATCCAATGCGACGTCGCGCGATGTCCCTGCAGCAGCCCGGCGGCGGCCAGAATGACCGACCCGGAGCACACCGACGTGGTCCAGGTGGTCGTCTGGTGCACCTGCCGCACCCAGTCGAGCAGCTTCTCGTCGCGGGCATGTTCGAACGTCGTCATGCCGCCCGGCACCAGCAGGACGTCCGGCGACGGCGTCTCGTCGAACGAGTGCGTGGCGCCGATCAGCAGCGCACCCGAGTCCGCGGCGATCGGCCCCGGTTCGTGCCACACGAACCGAACCTCCGCATCGGGCAGGCTGCGTAGCACCTCGTAGGGGCCAATGAAGTCGAGCGCGGTGAAGCCCGGATACACCACGATTGCGATCTGCGTCATTGCCATCTCCTTTGATTAGGCGAACGTCTTGCGGTATTGGTCCGGTGAAATCCCAAGGCGGCGCACGAAACTGCGACGCAGTGTCTCCGCTGAGCCGAATCCGCAGCGCGCGGCGATCACCATGACGGTGTCGTCTGTCTCCTCGAGTTGGCGGCGGGCGGCTTCGGTGCGGATCCGTTCGACGTAGGTGCCCGGCGCCTCGCCGACCTCCTCGGTGAACAGCCGGGTGAAGTGCCGTGGGCTCATCGCGGCGCGCCGGGCCAGCTCCGGAATGCTGTGCGCACCACCGGGTTCGGACTCGATGGCCTCCTGGACCTCGCGGATCGGCGCGCGCCTGGCGCGGGGCATCCACACCGGCGCCGCGAACTGCGTCTGACCGCCTGGCCTGCGCAGGTACAGCACCAGCCAGCGGGCCACGGTCTGCGCGACGTCGGTGCCGTAGTCGTCTTCCACCAGCGACAGCGCCAGATCGATACCCGCAGTGACTCCCGCGGCGGTCCACACCTTCTCGGAGCTGCGAACGAAGATGGGTTCGGGATCAACAGTCACAGAAGGGAATTCGCGTGACATGCGGTCGGCGAACGCCCAGTGGGTGGTCGCGGTGCACCCGTCGATCAGGCCGGCCTGCGCGCACAGGAACGCGCCGGTGCACACGCTGACGACGCGGCGGGTGTTCTCGGCGGCGATCTGTATCCACCCGACGGTGTCCGCGTCGCGGCGCGCGTCGTCGACGCCGATGCCGCCGGGCAGCACCAGGGTGTCGATCGGTGTCCGCGGGTCCGGCAGCGGTTCGGTTAGCAGCGCGAGTCCGGTGAGCGTGCTCGCCGGTTCGCCGCCGCGGGAGACCACGCTGACGGCGTAGCCCTCATCAGCGCGCCCCCGGCCCGCCAGGTAGGTGGTGGCGCCGGTGAACACCTCGAACGGGCCGACCAGGTCGAGAGCCTGGACGCCCGGATAGCCGAGGACCACCACCGATCGCATGTCTCCCAGTGTTGGCGAGGGTTGCGGTGGCGTCTAGGCCATGGTCCCCACAGATTAGGACAGCCGCGGCTCAGAGCCGCTTCAGCCGTCGCAGGATTCGCAAGAACGGCACGGCGGAACCGATCCCGTTGCGCAAACTCTGTTGCAGGAAGCTCGTGTTGATTCCGACGAAATACCGCACACCGCAATCCCGCCATGCCGCCGCTTGTTCGACGACTTCGTCGGGCGTTCCGGTCAGCATCATGGACCGCAGGAACTCCGGTGTGACGCCCTTGATGTGCGACAGCACGGTCTCTTCGTCGAGCGTCTGCGGCAACAGGTCCTGGCCTCCGCCGAACCCGACGCCGAGCGGATGCTGCGCACCGTGCCGGGCGTAGAACTCGTCGGGTCCCACAACGCCCGGATCGTGGCCATCGCCTCCTCGAACCGGCCGACCGGCTTGGACCAGTCGACGCCATACGGCTCGTTGCCTTCGCGTTCGCCGGGACCGATGCCGAGGATGAACCGTCCGCGGTTGAGCAGGTTCACGGTCGCGGCGGCCTGCGCCGTCACCGCCGGATTGCGACGGCCCGCGTCGGTGACGCCGATACCCAGTGGGAGTCGACCGATCCGATTGCGCGCGGCGATGTTTCCGAGCATCGTCCACGGTTCCATCGACGCGTCAACCGACGGCTGAATCCGCGCGGCGCCGCAGTACTTCGGCTGCCACAAAGCGCGCGGAAAAATGGAGTTGAGATGGTCAGGCACCCAGAACGAGTCGACGCCTATCGCCGCGGCGCTGAGATAGTTGGCCCGGGTGAATGTGTCGGCGGCCGGTCGGCCCGCGACGATCAAGTCCAGCGTGCCAACGCGTAAACCGGTCATGCCTGCAGTCTTTGGCCGGCGGGGCCGACCGCATAGCGTAGCCGCTTACTCGAGTTTCACGCGGTAGCAGTCCGCGATGCGGTCGATCCACCACTGCCTGCGGTCCGCCGAGGCCTTCAGTGCGTCCAGTCGGCCCGGCTCGGGTGTCACCCTTTTGACCGGCAGATACCCGTCGACGGGTGGCTCTGGTGCGCAGACGTCGTCGACGAACAGCCCCCCGGTGCCCAACCCGCACGCGTGCCTCAGGTCAGGTAATGCCGCCGCGGCCAACAGACCTTGACCGATGCCGACGGCCGAATCCAGCGCGCTGGACACCACGACCGGGATGTCGATCCGCGCGGCGATCTCGAGCAGTTTGCGCACCCCGCCCAGCGGCGCCACCTTCAGCACCGCGACGTCGGCGGCGTCAGCGCGCACCACGTGCAGCGGGTCGTCGGCCTTGCGAATGCTCTCGTCGGCGGCGATCGGCACATCGACGCGACGCCTGACGTCGGCGAGTTCGGGCACCGTCTTGCAGGGCTGCTCGATGTACTCCAGCGGCCCGTCGGCGGTCAATGCTTCCGCGGCCGCGATGGCTTCATCCACGGTCCAGCCGCCGTTGGCGTCGACACGCACGATCGGCACCAGCGCGCGAACGGCGTTGACCCGCGCCACATCATCGGCCAGCGACTGGCCCGGTTCGGCTACCTTCACCTTCGCGGTACGCGCACCGGGAAACCGGGCCAGCACCGCGGGCACCTGGTCGGCGGTGACGGCGGGCACGGTGGCGTTCACCGGGATGCGATCACGCCGGACGTCGGGCGGTTGCCCGTAGGCCGCCTCGATGGCCGCGGCCAGCCAATGCGCGGCCTCCGGCGGCTCGTACTCCAGGAACGGTCCGAACTCCCCCCAGCCTGCCGGCCCGTCGAACAGCGCGACCTCGCGAACCATGATGCCGCGGAACCGAACTCGCATCGGCAGCGCGACGACGTGCAGGCGGTCCAGCAGGTCGTCCAGCGGCGGGATCACGGCTCCCAGGCTAGACCGTCGCGCGGTCGCGGCCCTCCCAGTACGGCTTGCGCAGATCCTTCTTGAGGATCTTGCCGGTCGGGTTGCGCGGCAACTCCTCCTTGATGTCGACGGTCTTCGGGCACTTGTAGGCGGCCAGATGTTCGCGGCAGTACGCGATCAGCTCCTGTTCGGAGGCCTCACCTTCAAGCTGGACAACGGCTTTCACAACCTCGCCCCACTTCTCGTCCGGTATCCCGATCACCGCGACGTCGACCACCGCGGGGTGTTCGGCGAGTACCCGCTCCACCTCGATCGAGTAGATGTTCTCCCCGCCGGAGATGATCATGTCCTTGAGTCGATCCTCGACGAAGATGAAGCCGCCGTCGTCGACGCGGCCGATGTCGCCGGTGCGGAACCAGCCGTCCTCGGTGATCGCCTCGGCCGTGGCCTCCGGCTTGTTGTGGTAACCCTTCATCAATTGCGGTGTGCGGAACCATAATTCGCCCTGCTCGCCCTCGGGCACGTCCTGCAGCGTGTCCGGGTCGACCACCCGCACCTCGGCATTGGGCACCAACGTCCCCGCGCTGGAAAGGCGTTCCTCCTTACCGGGGTCTCGGTGCGCCTCCGGCAGCAGATGGCTGATCACACCGCACACTTCGGTCAACCCGTAGGCCTGGATGAAGTCGGTGTTCGGCCACGCTTTCAGCGCCGCCCGCAGCAGCGGCAGCGGCATCGGCGACGCCCCGTAGGCATACGTCTTCAGCGCACCGAACAGCTTCACGGCGTCCTCACCGGACTCGAGCACCTTGGCCAGCACGGCGGGCACCAGGAAAGTTCTGTTGGCGCCCTTGAGGATTGCCCCCGCCAGCGTCATGCCGTCGACGTCGCGCGTCATCACGCTCGGGAAGCCGTCGTGAATGCCGAACTGCACATACGACGACCCGCCGACGTGGAACAGCGGCATCGACACCATGTTCTTGTCGCCCTCGTCGAACTCGAAGCCCTCGTGCGCGTTGACGGTGTGCGCGATGATGTTCGCCTGCGTGAGTTCGACACCTTTGGGGCGTCCGGTGGTGCCCGACGAGTACATGATGATGCAGACGTCGTCGGGTTCGACGTCGTCGCTGCGGCCGACGGGCGTCGCCCCGGCCAGCAGCGCCTCGTACTCGTCACCGTCGCCGCCCTCGGGGGTCACGGTGATGACGTGCTCGACGTTGGGGAGACCGTCGCGGATCTTGTCGACGCCCGGTTTGAGTTCCTCGCCGACGATCAGCAGCTTGGCGCCGGAGTCGTTGAGCACATAGTCCAGTTCGTCGGCGGCCAGCCGGAAGTTGATGATGGCGTTGGCCGCTCCCAGCGACGCGGCGGCGATGGTCAACTCGACGCAGGCCGGGTGGTTCTTGTCCAGGAACGCCACCACGTCGCCCCGCTTGATGCCTCGTTCTTGCAGCGCGCCTGCGAGCCTGCGGACCCGGTCGTTCCACTCCGACCAGGTCCAGGTGCGGTCCAGATACGTGAACGCTTCTTCGTCGGGTTTGGCTTGCGCCCAGTGGGCGGTGCGTTCGTCGAGGAAACGCGGTTCAGGCAGGTCGACCATGATCAGAGCGTGCCATAAACCTGCCTGCCAGCCAGGAAAGTTCCGCGAACCTCCAGATCGGCGATCTGTGCCGGCGGCACAGCACGCGGATCGGCCGACAGCACCACCATGTCCGCGTACTTGCCGACCTCCAGCGAGCCGATCACGTCGTCGGCGAACAACTGCCACGCCGCGTCGAGGGTCTGCGCGCGGATGGCCTGCTCGACGGTGATCCGCTGTTCGGGTCCGATCACGCGCCCGCTCGGCGCGATCCGGGTGGCCGCGACGCTGATGTTGCGCAGCGGCTCCTCCGGGGTGACCGGCGGATCGTTGTGCAGCGAGATCCGCATCCCGGTGGCGAGCGCGGAACCGCATGGCATCCAACGGCTTCCGTGGTCGGCGCCGAACAGGCCGTCGACGATCAGGTCGCCCCAGTAGTGGATCTGGTCGACGAAGATGCTGCACGTCACGCCGAGGTCGTGTGCCCGTTGCAGTTGTTCGTCGCGGATCGCGCCGACGTGCTCGAGACGCAACCGGTGGTCGTCGCGGGGCCAGCGTTTGAGCGTGTCCTCGTAGACGTCGAGGATCGTGTCGACGCCTGCGTCGCCCTGCACATGGCACGCCATCGGCCAGCCCTGCGGGAAGTAGGTGTGCACGATCTCGGTCAACTGCTCGCGGGTGTAGTTGGCGTGCCCGCAGGAGCCCGGTGCGACGCCGATGGCGCGGGTGGCGTCGCTGTCCAGATACGGGAAGGACAGGTCGATGTTGCCGATCCACGGTGAGCCGTCGACCCAGATCTTGATGCCGACCTGCCGGACCAGATCGTCGCCGTTGTCGGGCGTCATATCCGTCGTCATGTCGGCGTTGGATATCTCGTATACCCGCAGGCGCACGGTGAGGTCGTCGTGCATCTGCTCCAGCACCGGCCGAAACGGGGGCGCGAACGCCATCTCCGAGCATGTGGTCAGGCCTGCGCGGTTGAGTCGCGCCAGTTCGGCGTGCAGCATCGCGGGGTAGTCGCTCGGCTGGATCGCACCGGTCAGCAG
This sequence comes from Mycobacterium sp. 3519A, assembly GCF_900240945.1. Classification (NCBI taxonomy): domain Bacteria; kingdom Bacillati; phylum Actinomycetota; class Actinomycetes; order Mycobacteriales; family Mycobacteriaceae; genus Mycobacterium; species Mycobacterium sp. 3519A. The sequence goes on along the minus strand of NZ_OESG01000013.1, from coordinate 54,405 downwards.
GCTGAACACCGCGCCGGTTTCCTCGGCAGTGCCGTCCAGGTCGCCGTTGGCGTCGCGGCCGTAGCGCGAGCCCTTCGGGTCGGGGGTGTCGCGGGTCAGGCCGACGCGTTTGGCGGCGGCGCTGTTGAAGAACGCCTTGTGCCCGGAGTTGTGGACGATTACCAGCGGCGTGTCCGGGGCGACGTCGTCGAGCCAGGCCAGCGTCGGCTCCGGCAGGCCCGGTTGCAGCAGCGGATCCCAGCCGTTGAGGTAGGCGCCGGTTTCACCGCGTTTGTCGACCTCGGCGCGGATCGCGGCGACGATGTCGTCGGCGTTCGTCATCGTGACGGGCCGGATGTCGACCATCCGGTCGGAGAGCACGATCGCCTCCATCATCGGATGCCCGTGGGCTTCAACGAGTCCGGGCATCACGCAGCCGTCGCCGAGGTCGATCGTCTGCGTGTCCGGGCCGATCCAGCTGTCGATGTCGGCGCGCGAGCCGACCGCGACGATGCGGCCGTCGGCCACCGCGAGCGCCTCCGCGGTGGGTCGGCGTTCGTCGACGGTGAGCACGGTTCCGCGAAAGACCAGGTCAGCTGTGGGCATGCCGACATCCTCGCAGTGGGCGAAAAATTTCTTGAGGAATTTCGGCCGCCGTGTCGATTCTGGTCGGTGGCCGTTCGACGTCTGTGCGAGGGCACGATAGACGGGCCCCTTCCCGACTAGAAGGAGACAACAATGTCGCGCTACATGCTGATCATGCGGTCCACCCCAGAGGCCGAGCAGGCCATGGCCGAGCAGAACATCGACTTCGACCAGATCATCGAGTCGATGGGCCGCTACAACGAGGAGCTCATCAAGGCCGGTGTGATGCTGGCCGGCGAGGGTCTGACGGGACCCGAGGAGGGTTTCGTCGTCGACTTCGACGCCGACCCGCCGGTGGTCACCGATGGCCCGTACACCGAGGCCAAGGAGTTGTTCAACGGGTTCTGGATCATCGACGTGTCGTCGAAGGAAGAGGCCAAGCAGTGGGCGCGGAAGTGCCCGCTGGGCCCTGGCGTCAAGCTCGAGGTGCGGCGGGTGTCCGAGGCCGAGGAGTTCGCCCCGGACAACCCGTGGATCAAGAAGGAGATCCAGTGGCGGGCCGACCTGGCGCAGAAGATCGCCGATCAGGCGGCCAAGGCGGCGGGCCGCTGAGTCTTGGGTGCGCCGAAACGGCATTCCCGCACGGAAAGTTCGAGTAACAGCGTGCTGGAATGCCGTTTCGGCGGGTTGGCTGGCTAGGTGGCGCGGATCCGGATCGGTCCGCGCCAGGCCGCGTCGGGGTCGAGCACCTTGCCCTGCTGGGTGATCTCGACCTCGCCGGCCTTGGCCAGCGCCCGCGCGGCGTCGCGGGCCTGCTCCATCAGGTCGCGCCAGTCGTCGCCGCCGACGGCCCGCGCGGCGTCGGACGGGCAGATGGTTTTCGTCGGGCCTCGCTGACGGGCGAGGTTCATGATCGCGGCCCGCAGGCGCTGCTCGGTCACGTCTTGAGTAAGCCCGGAGCGGCGGCGCTTGAAACCATTTCTGTAACACGTTCTAATCTGAAGGCATGAGCCACGCTGATGTCTCCTCGCGCGAGCGCTCGTCGGACGACTTGCTGCGCTATCCCATCCACTCGGGCCATCTCACCGTCGGGGCGCTGAAGCGCAACAAGGACAAGCCGGTGCTGTTCCTCGGGGACACCACGCTCACCGGCGGTCAGCTGGCCGAACGCATCAGCCAGTACATTCAGGCCTTCGAGGCGCTGGGCGCGGGCTCAGGTGTCGCGACCGGCTTGTTGTCGTTGAATCGGCCCGAGGTGCTGATGATCCTCGGCGCCGGCCAGACCCAGGGTTATCGCCGCACGGCACTACACCCTCTCGGGTCGCTGGATGACCACGCCTATGTGCTCAACGATGCCGGGGTCAGCTCGCTGATCATCGACCCGAATCCAATGTTCGTCGAGCGGGCCAAGGGCCTGCTGGACAAGGTGCCCGGCCTCAAGCAGGTGCTGACCATCGGCCCGGTGCCGCCCGAGTTGTCGGACGTCGCGGTGGACCTGACCGCCGAGGCCGCCAAGTACACGCCCAAGCCATTGGTGGCCGCCGACCTGCCGCCGGATCACATCGGCGGGATGGCCTACACCGGCGGCACGACCGGCAAACCCAAAGGCGTGATCGGCACGGTGCAGTCGATCACCACGATGACGACGATCCAGCTCGCCGAGTGGGAATGGCCGGAGCGGCCGAAGTTCCTGATGTGCACGCCGCTGTCGCATGCGGGCGCGGCGTTCTTCGTGCCGACGATCATCAAGGGCGGTCAGCTGGTGGTGCTCACCAAGTTCGATCCGGCCGAGGTGCTGAAAACCATTGAGGAGCAACGGATCACGGCGACCATGCTGGTGCCGTCGATGATCTACGCGCTGATGGACCATCCGGATTCGCACACCCGCGACCTGTCGTCGTTGGAGACCGTGTACTACGGCGCTTCGGCGATGAACCCGGTGCGTCTGGCCGAGGCGATCCGCCGGTTCGGCCCGATCTTCGCCCAGTATTACGGGCAGTCTGAAGCGCCGATGGTGATCACCTATCTGCCCAAGGGCGACCACGACGAAAAGCGGTTGACGTCGTGCGGCCGGCCGACGGTGTTCGCCCGCACCGCGTTGTTGGACGGTGACGGAAACCCGGTGCCGCAGGGCGAAGTCGGCGAGATCTGTGTGTCTGGTCCGTTGGTCTCCGGCGGGTACTGGAACAAGCCGGAGGCGACGGCGGAGACGTTCAGGGACGGCTGGATGCACACCGGCGACCTGGCCCGCGAGGACGAGGACGGCTTCTGGTACATCGTCGACCGGACCAAGGACATGATCGTCACCGGCGGGTTCAACGTGTTCCCGCGTGAGGTGGAAGACGTTGTCGCAGAGCATCCTGCGGTCGCGCAGGTATGCGTCATCGGCACACCCGACGAGAAGTGGGGCGAGGCCGTGACCGCGGTGGTGGTGCTGCGACCCGACGCGGACCGGTCCGATGAGGCCGTCGCGCGGATGACCGCCGAGATCCAGGCCGCGGTGAAGGAGCGCAAGGGTTCGGTGCAGTCGCCGAAGCAGGTGATCGTCGTCGACTCCGTGCCGGTGACCGCGCTCGGCAAGCCGGACAAGAAGGCCGTGCGCGCGCAGTTCTGGGCGGGCGCCGACCGTGCCGTCGGCTGACTTCCCTTGCGCGAGCGACCGCTTTTGTACACGCAGACGCGGCGTGTCGGCGTACAGACACGGTCATCCGCTACTGACGTGTGGGCCCACGCGGAAAAAGGGTTAGTCGAGTAGCGCGTCGATCTCGGCGCGCAACCGCTCGATGCGTTCGGCCTCGGGCGGGATGCCGCGACTCTCCTCGGCGGCGCGTTGCCAACCGAGCCGCCACATCCGCGCGACGGCACGATCACCCATCCCCGCGTAGGGGTTGAGAAGCGTCTGCCCGAACGCCTTTCGCCCTTCGCGGTAGGCGATGACCAGCCTGTGTGCCATAGCACTACTGTCCGCCTCCGATGGTTGCCGGCGCCCGTTTTGCCTCGGCGTGTCATGCACCCATTTGATAACAGAGCATCTGCTCTGTTATGTTCGGGCGCATGCCCCGGCCGCAGGTGTACGACCGCGACGCGATGCTCGACGCGGCCGAGGACCTCGCCGTCGAGGGCGGTCTCACCGCCGTCACCATCCGCGCGGTGTCGGAACGCGCGGGCATCTCCAACGGCGCCATCTATCACGCATTCGGTTCCCGCGGCGGTCTCGTCGGCCGCGCCTGGGTGCGGGCCGCCCGCCGCTTCCTGACCCTGCAGAAGCAGGCCGTCGACGCCGCGGCCGACCCCGTGCGCGCCGTCATCGCCGCCGCCGACGCGCCCGCAGTGTTCAGCGAGCAGTACCCGGCGTCGGCGCGACTGTGGCTGGCCATCACGCGCGACGAGGTGATGGGCGACGCACCCGCCGACGTGCAGACCGAACTCACCGCGCTGCAGGACGACCTGCGCGACATGCTGATTCGGCTTTCCGTCGCGATGTGGGATCGCAAGGACGCCGCGTCCGTCGCGGTGATCGAGGACTGCGTCGTCGGCCTGCCGACCGGTCTGATGCTGCGCAGGCCGATGCCACCGACCGCCGCCACCCGCCGCCGACTCGCGGCAGCCGTCGCGGCGATTTTGTCCCTCAAGGAGGAGAAGGATGCCCGCACATCTCGAAATCACCGATGACATCGCCGTTTTGAACCTCGGCGACGATGAGAACCGGTTCTCGCCGGAGTGGCTGGACACCGTCAACGGCTTCCTCGACCGCGTCGACGCCGGCGCGGCCAAGGCGCTCGTCACCACCGGCGACGGCAAGTTCTACTCCAACGGTTTGGACCTGGATTGGCTTGGCGCCCATAGTGACCGCGGCGAGTGGTACGTCGACCAGGTGCAGCGGTTGCTCGCCCGCGTGCTGGTCGCACCCGTCCCGACGGTGGCCGCGATCAACGGCCACGCGTTCGGCGCCGGTTCGATGCTGGCCATGGCGCACGACTTCCGCGTGATGCGCGTCGACCGCGGCTTCTTCTGCTTCCCCGAGGTGGACATCCACATTCCGTTCACGCCGGGCATGGCCGCGCTCATCCAGGCCAAGCTGACACCCGCGGCGGCCGTCGAGGCGATGACGACCGGTCGCCGGTACGGCGGCGCCGATGCCGAGGCGATCGGCCTGGTGACCGCGACCGCGTCCGAGGACAAGGTGGTCTCGACGGCCGTCGACTTGGTCGCGCCGTTGAAGGGCAAGGACCCCGGCACCCTGCAGGCGATCAAGTCGACGATGTTCGCCGGCGCCACCGCGGCACTGCGCGGCTGACCCGGTCGGCACAATGGGCACGTGCCGGATCTACACCAGACCGTCGACGCGGTATGGCGGATGGAGGCCGCCAAGATCGTCGCGACACTGACGCGGGTGGTGGGCGACGTCGGCCTCGCCGAGGATCTGGCGGCCGACGCCCTGGTCGACGCGCTCACGCAGTGGCCGTCGTCGGGGGTGCCACGCAACGCAGGCGCGTGGTTGACCACCGTCGCCAAGCGCAAGGCCATCGACCATTGGCGCCGCCAGGAGAACCTCGACGCCAAATACGCGGTGCTGGCTCGCGACCTGGAGACCGAGGTGTCCGAAGGCGCCGATCCCGACCGCATCGACGACGACGTGCTGCGGTTGATCTTCATCTCGTCACATCCGGTGCTGTCCCGCGAGGGCCAGATCGCGTTGACGCTGCGGGTGGTGGGCGGCCTGAGCACCGACGAGATCGCCTGCGCATTTCTGACCTCGACGGCGACGGTGGCCGCGCGCATCACCCGCGCCAAGAAGACGCTGGCCGCGGCGAAGGTGCCGTTCGAGGTGCCGGACGCCTCGGAGTACCCGCGCAGGCTGTCGGCGGTGCTGGCCGTGATCTACCTGATCTACAACGAGGGCTATTCGGCGTCGTTCGGGCAGCGGTGGATTCGCGACGAGTTGTGCAATGAGGCGCTGCGTCTCGGCAGGGTGCTGGCCGCGCTGGTGCCCGACGAGGCCGAGGTGCACGGCCTGGTGTCGCTGATGGAGTTCCAGTCGTCGCGGTTCGCCGCCCGCACCGACGCCGACGGCAGACCGGTTCTGCTGGAGGACCAGAACCGCGCCCGCTGGGATCGCGCGCAGATCCAGCGTGGGGTGGCCGCTTTGGAGCGCGCCGCTGATGCGTTGCAGCGCAAGGGAACCGGCTGGGGGCCGTACGCATTGCAGGCCGCGCTGGCCGAATGCCACGCCGTCGCGCCGACCGCGGCCGGCACCGATTGGGCGCGCATCGTGCTGCTCTACGACGGGCTGCGTCAGGTGGCGCCGTCCCCGGTGGTCGAACTCAACCGCGCGGTGGCGGTGGCGATGGCCTCGAATCCCGCTGAGGCGCTGCAGATCGTCGACGGCATCGACGGGCTGGACGGCTCATACCTGCTGCCCAGTGTGCGTGGAGAGTTATTGTCGCGGTTGGGCCGATACGCTGAGGCCGCCGAGGAGTTCGCCCGGGCCGCCACGCTGACCGACAACGAGCGGGAACGAGAAGTATTGCAGGACAAGGCGGCTCGGGTCCGTGGTTAGGATGGGCCGGGTGGACGCCGTTCTGTTCGACTACTCGGGCACCCTGTTTCGCCTCGAAGAGGACGCCAGCTGGTTCGCCGGCATCGAGGTCGACGAGCGTCAGATCGACGGTCATGTACAGGCCGAGTTGATGCGCAGGCTGACCGCGCCCACCGGCCAGCACGTCGACATGCCGCCCGACGCCTACCACGCGTGGGTCAACCGCGACCTGGCACCACACCTGCACCGCGAGGCCTACCTGCACGTGCTCCGGGAATCCGGACTCGCCGACCACCACGCCGAGGCGCTCTACGGCCTGGTCATCGACCCGATGAACTGGACGCCGTATCCGGACACCGCTGATGTGCTCGCCGGCCTGCACCGGCAGGGCATCAAGACCGCCGTCGTGTCGAACATCGCGTTCGACGTCCGACCGGCGTTCGCCGCACTGGGCGTGACCGACTTCGTCGACGAATTCGTGCTCTCCTTCGAGGTGGGCGCCGTCAAACCGGACGCCGCGATCTTCCAGACCGCGCTGTCCCGCCTCGGCGTCCACGCCGAGCGCGCGGTGATGGTCGGCGACAGCGACGAGGCCGACGGCGGCGCCCGCGCCATCGGCTGCCGGTTCAGCCTCGTCGACCCGCTGCCGACGGCTCTACGGACCGACGGTCTGCGCACGGCCGTCGCCGACCACGGTGTGACGATATGACCCAGGTGTGCTGATCGTGGCGAGCCGCCTGCCCGAGTTCCGCGTCGACCCCGTTTGAGTAGCGTTACGGGCATGTCCAAGAGCGAGCGCATTCAGCCGCCATGGTGGTTGAAGTACGTCAACAAGGTGATGATCGGGGTGCAGCGGCTCGGTGTCAGCTTCGGCCCGGTGGTCTTGACGGTGCCCGGCCGCAAGACCGGCAAGCTGCGCTCGACGCCCGTGACGCCGATGACCGTCGACGGTGAGGAGTACATCGTCGGCGGCCTGCCCGGCGCGGACTGGACGGCCAACGCCAGGGCCGCCGGTGAAGGCACGCTGCACCGCGGCCGCCGCAGCGAGCGGGTGCGACTGGTCGAGATGACGCCCGAACAGGCCCGGCCGCTGCTGCGGGAATTCCCGATCAAGGTGCCGACCGGCGTCAGCTTCATCAAGAACGCGGGCCTGGTCACCGGCCCCAATCCCGACGAGTTCGAAAAGCTCGCAGGCACCTGTCCGGTGTTTCGGCTGGATCGGGTAACCGCATGAGCGACAACCCATTTGACCCGTCGCTGTGGCGGGCTGTCGACGGCTTCGACCTGACCGACATCACCTATCACCGGCATGTGGTCGACGGTAAGCCGCAGCCGACGGTGCGGGTGGCCTTCGACCGGCCGGAGGTGCGCAACGCGTTCCGCCCGCACACCGTCGACGAACTGTATCGGGTGCTCGACCACGCCAGGATGTCGTCGGACGTCGGCGTCATTCTGCTGACCGGCAACGGGCCGTCACCCAAGGACGGCGGCTGGGCGTTCTGCTCCGGCGGCGATCAGCGCATCCGGGGCCGCAGCGGCTACCAGTACGCCTCCGGTGAAACCGCGGAGACGGTCGACCCGGCCCGCGCGGGCCGACTGCACATCCTCGAGGTGCAGCGGCTGATCCGCTTCATGCCGAAGGTGGTCATCTGCCTGGTCAACGGGTGGGCGGCCGGCGGCGGGCACAGCCTGCACGTGACGTGCGACCTGACATTGGCCAGCCGCGAACATGCCCGGTTCAAGCAGACCGACGCCGACGTCGGCAGTTTCGACGGCGGTTACGGCAGCGCGTATCTGGCCAAGCAGGTCGGTCAGAAGTTCGCCCGCGAGATCTTCTTCCTCGGCAGGCCCTATGACGCCGAGCAGATGCACGCGATGGGCGCGGTCAACGAGGTCGTCGACCATGCCGACCTGGAAACCATTGGCCTGCAATGGGCGTCGGCCATCAACGGCAAGTCGCCGCAGGCGATCCGGATGCTCAAGTATGCGTTCAACCTGACCGACGACGGGCTGGTCGGCCAGCAGCTGTTCGCCGGTGAGGCAACGCGATTGGCCTACATGACCGACGAGGCCGTCGAGGGCCGCGACGCGTTCCTCGAGAAGCGCGACCCGGACTGGACGCCGTTCCCCCGCTACTTCTAGGGGCGCACAAATCACTCGGCTTCGGCGGCGCGGCGGATCTCCCGGTTCGTCTTCAACACGCTGAGCACCGTCGTGACGGCCAACGTCGCGACGATGAACAGCAGCGACGTCACCGTGCCGATCTCAGGCAGATGGAACGAGCCGAACTCGTCGAGATGCGAACCGTGCAGCGCCTCGATGACGAGTTTCACGCCGATGAACCCGAGGATGACGGCCAGCCCCTTGCTCAGGTACACGACCTTCTCCAGCAGCCCCTCAATCAGGAAGTACAGCTGCCGCAACCCCATCAGCGCCAACGCGTTGGCCGTGAAGATGATGTACGCATCGCTGGTCAGCCCGAAGATCGCCGGAATCGAGTCGAGCGCGAACACGACGTTGGCCATGCCGATCGCCGCGATCACGATGACCAGCGGGGTGAACATGCGGCGCTTGCCCTCGCGCGTGAGTAACCGCCTGCCGTCGTAGTCCTCGCTGATCGGCAGGATCCGGTGCAGGAACTTCAGCGCCGCGTTGTTGTGGAAATCCGGTTCCTCGTCGGGATCCTCCAACGCCAACTGGATCGCGGTGTACAACAGGAAACCGCCGAGAATGTAGAACACCCAACTCGCCGCGGCGATCGCCGCCGCGCCCGCGAAGATGAACACCGCGCGGAACACCAGCGACAGCACGATCCCGATGTAGAGCACCTTGTCCTGCGCCAGCGCGGGTACACCGAAGCGGGCCATGATGATCATGAAGACGAACAGGTTGTCGACGCTGAGGCTGTACTCGGTGATGTAGCCCGCGACGAACTGCTGGCCGGCGGCGCCCGGTAGGAAGATGAACAGTCCCGCGGCGAACGCCGCGGCCAACCCGACGTAGACGAGCACCCAGCGGACGGCATCGGCGGTGGTGACCGTGCGCTGCCTGCGGGCGATCACGGTCAGATCGAGCACGATGATCGCGAGCAACGCCACCACGGTGACGACCCAAACCAGCGGTGAGACAACAGAAACCACAGTCGACCTCCGGACGGCATGAAGCAACAGTCCGGAGGTCTCTTCCGCCCGCGGCCTTGGCCGGGACCGACACCGCCGGGTCGGCCATGGGGCCTTCCGTGATGACGACGGTGCCGCGCGAGGAATACTCCCCTCCACGAACGAGCAGAACTATAGTCCGCTATGCAGAATCTTGTCGAACGGGACGATGGCGCGCCCGGATGCTCGTCGCCAGGGACTCCACCTACACTCGGCGCCGATGTTCACTGCGCACCGCAACCGCCTGCTCGCCGGGGTCGTCGCGCTGCTCGCCGTCCTGCTGGCCGCTTGCGGCACCAACCCGCCCGACCGCCGCGCCGACGTCGCGTCGTTCACCGACCGGTTACGCGAGATGCCCGGCGTCGTCCATGCGAGCTTCGACTTCGCCGACAGCCGCCCGCAGGGCCTGGTGTACTTCTCCGTCTACCTCGACGTCGCCGAGAACCTCACCGGCGAGCAACTCAAGATGATCACGGCCAGGTATCTGCGGCAGCTTCGCACCGGCAAGTACGCCGGCTACCGCGCGGAGTTGGACGTGCGGCGCGGCTGGAACCGGTTCGCCGTCGACAACGGGCGGCTGCCCATCGTCAACACCGACCAGATCGTACGGCAGGCGAACGAATGGGTGGCGTTGCGGCGTGAATTCCCCGGCGCCACAGTGACTTTCCGGGCAACCATCGAGCATCCGGGCGGTCAGATGCCGATCCAGGAGTTCGGTCACTCCAATCACGCCACCATCACCCTCAACGGGGGTGCCGACTACACGGGCGTCGCCGCAACCGCGCGCGCGCTCGCCGAGCGGTTTTCGCATCTGGCCGGAATCGACTGGACGCTGAACGCGGGTAAGGACCATCCAGCACAGATCGTGACATCGCGACGGCTGCCGACACCCGCCGAACTCGACGTGTGGAACCGCCTGAACGCCGACCAGACCATCCCCCACTTCGTCCGGCTGCAGATCAACCGGCCCAACACCCCGCCGGTCTTTTTCTCCGAGGAGACGACGCGCTCACGCGACGTCGCCGTGGCTCTGCAGTTGGCGCAGCGGCATCTGCCGATCGTCGCGACGCTGCCTGCACCCGTCCTGTACACGGCCAGCGACGAGCCCTCCGGCCACATCGGCGCCCTCGGGATAGCCCGCGGGCGGGTTTCGGTGACCATCGGCGGCTGCACCAGGCACGCCCCGCTGGTGTACAAGCCGATCCCGCCGGAACAGGCGCTGATCAACCGATACGAGACCTGCTCGCGCTGAGTGCGCGCGGGCCGAGGAAAATAGCCCACCTAAACTCAGGGTTCGTGAGCAAGAGTCCGCTGCGCCGGTTGTCCGAGAGTTTGCTGCTGAACAGCATGCGACCGGCGTTGACCGAGCAGGCACTGCGCCGTCGACGTAACCCGATCGACCTGACCGGCAAGCGGGTACTGCTGACGGGCGCGTCGTCGGGCATCGGCGAGGCGGCAGCGGAGAAGTTCGCCCTGCGGGGCGCACGTGTGGTCGTGGTGGCGCGCAGGCAGGACTTGCTCGACGCGCTCGTCGACCGCATCACCGGAGCGGGCGGCGAGGCGAAGGCGCACGCCGTGGACCTGTCCGACCTGGACGCCGTCGACGAACTGGTCGCCAAGGTCGAGCAGGACCTCGGCGGGGTGGACATTCTGGTCAACAATGCCGGTCGGTCGATCCGCCGACCGCTGGCCGAGTCGCTGGACCGCTGGCACGACGTCGAGCGGACGATGACGCTGAACTACTACTCGCCGCTGCGCCTGATCCGCGGCATCGCGCCAAGCATGATCGAACGCGGCGACGGGCACATCATCAACGTGTCGACCTGGGGCGTGCTCAGCGAATCATCGCCGCTGTTCTCCGTGTACAACGCGTCGAAGGCCGCGCTGTCGGCGGTCAGTCGGGTGATCGAAACCGAATGGGCCGACAAGGGGGTGCATTCCACGACGCTGTACTACCCGCTGGTGAAGACGCCCATGATCGCGCCGACCCGCGCCTACGACGGCCTGCCCGGACTGAGTTCCGCCGAGGCCGCGGACTGGATGATCACCGCCGCGCGCACGCGTCCGGTGCGCATCGCGCCCAGGATGGCCGTCACCGCGCACGCTGTGAACAGCTTCGCGCCCAACGCTGTCGACGCGATCATGAAGCGGCAGCGAGTACAGCCGACCGACTGACGATGCCGCCACCGACAGTCACCACGATCGCCGATATCGTCCGTGTGCACGCCCGCACGCGGCCCGACGCGGTCGCGCTCGTGGTGGGTGACCGCTCGATCACCTTCGCCGAACTCGACGCCCGCAGCAATAAAGCGGCGCAGGCTTTTTCGGCTGCCGGCGTCGGCGTCGGGGACCGGGTGGCGTTCATCGAGAAGAACGGCGCCGAGTTCTTCGACGTGGTGTTCGGGCTCGCCAAACTCGGCGCCATCGGTGTGCCGGTGAACTGGCGCTTGGCCCCACCCGAGATGCTGCACATCGTCGACGACGCGCAGGCGAAGGCCGTGGTCGTCGGCGCGGAGTTCTTCGGTCATGTCGAGGCCATCGAGGACCATTTGGCGGCCGGCGTCGTCGCGATCGGTGAGCATCCGCGCTGGCCCGACTTCCAGTGGTGGATCGCCGATTGTCCTGCCGAAGACCCCGGCGTCACAACGGAATCCGGCGATGTCGCGTTCCTGATGTACACCTCGGGTACCACCGGCCCGGCCAAGGGCGTCATGCTGAGCAACGACAACTATTTCAGCAAGGCCACCGGCATCGCAGAGCGGTGGCGGTTCGACGCCGACAGTGTCAGCCTCGCGGTGATGCCGATGTTCCACATGGCGGGCTCGGGGTGGGCGCTGGTCGGCCTCGCCGAGGGCTGCCCGACGGTGGTGCTGCGCGACGTCGATCCGCCCGCCATCCTCGATGCCGTTGCGCGCCACCGCATCACCAACATGCTGTTGGTGCCCGCGGTGATCCAGATGCTGCTTGCCACCCCCGGCGACGCCGACTTCTCCAGCGTGCGGGCGATCGTCTACGGCGCGTCGCCGATCACCGACGACGTTCTGGTGAAGGGGCTGCAGCGGTTCGGCTGCGAGTTCCTGCAGGTCTACGGGTTGACCGAAACCACCGGCTCCATAACGCAACTCGACGATCACGACCCGGTGCACCGGCCGGAGCTGTTGCGGTCGTGCGGCAAGCCGTATCCGTGGGTCGACGTCAGAGTCGTCGACAAATCGGGCGTCGACGTGCCATGCGGCACCGTCGGTGAGTTGTGGACCCGGTCGGCGCAGAACATGCTCGGCTACTGGAACAACCCCGATGCGACGGCCGCCGCGCTCACTCCCGACGGCTGGCTGAAGACCGGCGACGCCGGCTACGTCGACGACGACGGCTACCTCTTCCTGCGCGACCGGGTGAAGGACATGATCGTGTCGGGCGGTGAGAACGTCTCGCCCGCCGAAGTCGAGAACGTGCTGATGACCCATCCGGCCGTGGCCGACGTGGCGGTCATCGGTGTCCCCGACCCGCGATGGGGCGAGGCGGTCAAGGCCGTGGTGGTGCCCGCCGCGGGCGCCGCGGTGAGCGCGGCCGACCTCATCGGCTACGCCCGCGCCCGACTGGCCGGCTTCAAGCTGCCCAAATCGGTCGACTTCGTCGAGACGCTGCCGCGCACGGCGAGCGGCAAACTGCTCAAGCGCACGCTGCGGGAACCATATTGGGAGGGTGTCGGGCGCCGAATCGGCTGAGTCGGCGTGATAGACACGGACCCATGGAGATCCTGGCCAGCCGGATGCTCATTCGGCCGGCCGACTACGAGACGTCGCTGCAGTTCTACCGCGACCGACTCGGTCTGGCGATCGCCCGCGACTACGGGGCGGGCACGGTGTTCTACGCCGGGCAGTCGCTGATCGAACTCGCGGGCCACGGCTCACCGTGTGCGGGCGGCACGATGTGGCTTCAGGTCCGCGACGTCTACGCCACCGAACAGGAACTCATCGGCCGCGGCGTCGACATCGCCCGCGAGGCCAAGCAGGAACCGTGGGGGCTGCACGAACTGCACGTCGTCGACCCCGACGGGGTGCTGCTGATCTTCGTGCAGGTGCCCGAGGATCACCCGCTGCGACGCGACAGCAGGCGCTGAGTTCAGCGGGCAGGCGCCGCCAGCGGCCACCCGACCGACGCCAACCGCGCCGCGACCTGGTGGATCTCCTCGGGGTTGGGTTCCTTTTCGATCACCGCGTGCACTGCGTCGCGGATCTCGCCCTCGGTGACGGTGTCGGAGTCGCTGGCCTTCAGGACGGCCTGCGCGGCCTTGACGACCTCTTCTTCGGTCAACGACCGCTTCAGCAGCGCCAGCAGCGGGAAGTAGTCCTTCTGCGGAACGCCTTCCGGGTAGCCGTCGTGCAGCCAGCCGAGCACGTTGTCCATGACACTGCGGTTCTGGGTCATCAGCTCCAACTCACTTGCTCAGCATGGGAAACGGGTCGATACCGAAGTGGTGGATGATCGTCGTCCGCGTGATCCACAGGATCGCGATGACAACCACGGCGCCGACGACCGCGAACAAGGCGAGCCCGAGGTACTTCAGCGCCGGGTTGGGCGCGCTGACGGTGCCGTCCGGATGTTCTCCGCCCTCGCCCGCCGAGAAGGCGACCATGCCCGCCGCGAAGACCGCGGGCAGTCCGGCGCCGAGGATCATCCCCACGATGAGGACCTTGATGATGGCTTCCAGATAGGACATCGACTCAGACCCCGGCCTTGCGCTTGATTTCCTTCGACGGCTCCCGCACTTCGGCAGGCACGACGGAGTTCGTCGTGTCGTCCCAGTCGGCGTTGACGTTGCGGCTGTCGATCTTCTGCTGCTGGGCCCGCCACCACAGGTAACCGGACAACGCGACCAGGATGACGAAGATCAACCCATCGCCTGCCAGGTCCGAACCGGTGACCGATTCGACTCCGCTGGACAGCCAATAGGCAAGTGCCCCAACCAAAGCCGCGGCGGGCAGGGTGATCAGCCACGCGACGACCATCCGACCCGCGACCGCCCAACGGACCTCGGCGCCTGGCTTGCCGACGCCGGCGCCCAGGATCGAGCCCGTCGCGACGTGGGTGGTGGACAGCGCCATGCCCGCGGCGCTGGAGCTCAGGATGATCGCCGCCGAGGAGGCTTCCGCGGCCAGGCCCTGCGGTGACTCGATCTCGACGAGACCCTTTCCGAGCGTGCGGATCACCCGCCAGCCACCGATGTAGGTGCCGAGCCCGATGGCGAGGGCGCAGCTGACGATGATCCAGAACGGCAGGCCGTCCTTCTTCACGTCGCCGGTCAAATGGCCGGTGGTGATCAGAGCGAGCGCGATGACGCCCATGGTCTTCTGGGCATCGTTGGTGCCGTGCGAGAGCGCAACCAGTGACGCGGTGGCGATCTGGCCCCAGCGGAAACCTTGTTCACGGCGCTTGGCCATGACGTTGCGGGTGATCCGGTAGACCAGCCAGGTGCCTGCGGCGGCGACGACGCAGGCGATCACCGGCGCGGCGACTGCGGGAATGAGCACCTTCGACGTGATGCCGGCCCAGTTCACACCCGCGGTGCCCAGCGCGGCGAGGCCCGCGCCGATCAGACCGCCGAACAGCGCGTGCGACGAACTCGACGGGATGCCGAACAGCCATGTCAGCAGGTTCCACAGGATGCCGCCGATGAGGCCGGCGAAGATGATCGTCAGGCCCATCGACGGTGTGATCGTCGGGATCAGGTGGCCGGTCTTGCTGTCCTGGACCTTGAGCACCGAGGTGGTCACCGTCACGGCGACCTCGACCGAGAGGAAGGCGCCGACCAGGTTGAGGACGCCCGCCAACAGCACGGCGGTCTTCGGCTTGAGAGCGCCCGTGGCAATCGACGTCGCCATGGCGTTGCCCGTGTCGTGGAACCCATTGGTGAAGTCGAACGCCAGTGCTGTTGCTATCAGCAGCAGCAGAATGATCGTCTCTGCGCTCATGGCGCTAATTCTGCGTTGCGAAGCTGGCATTTGCCTAACGACCCGCCGCCTGTTGGGTGCGGTCCGACCAGTGATTTTGCCGCGCTCGCACAGGTGTTCACCAAGTGTTCACCGGCTGGCCCGCAACCGTTGGCGTGCGATGCTGCCAGGTCCGAGCACTACGATCGATCCGGCATGGAGGTGACACTGTGACCAGGTTTCTCGCCAGGATCGTGGCGTGGATCACCGCCGGCTATCCTGAGGGCGTGCCGGGCCCGGACCGGGTCCCGCTGTTCGCGCTCCTCAAGCGGCGGTTGACCGACGACGAGGTGAAGACGGTCGCGGCGGAACTGACGAATCGCGACGAATTCGATCCCGTCGACATCGGCGTGCTCATCACCCAGATCACCGACGAACTGCCCGCACCCGAAGATGTCGAGCGGGTGCGAAATCGGTTGGCCGCCAAAGGCTGGCCGCTGGACGAACCGCGCGACGACGAGGAGTCCGGATAGCCGACCTACGCCCCGTCGCCGTCCCGTCAGGCCAGTCCGCGCTGTCACTGCTGCCTGCGGTGGCCGATGCGCTCGCCGGCCGGTTCTGCATGCTGCCGGTACCGGCCGACGACGAGCGCCAAACATCGTTGCTGACAACGTCTTTGCGGGCCGGCGAGCCGATCGACGATGACGTAGCGGTGGTCGTGTCGACGTCGGGCACAACGGGCGTGCCCAAGGGGGCGATGCTCACCGCGGCGGCGTTGACAGCCAGTGCCGATGCGACTCATCGGCGGTTGGGCGGATCGGGAACGTGGCTACTCGCGCTGCCCGCCTACCACATCGCCGGCCTGCAGGTGTTGATACGCAGTGTCGCCGCAGGCACCACACCGGTCGCGGTGTCCGCCGGGTTCGATGTCGCCGAATTGGTCTCTGCCGTGGCGGCATTGGGCCCGGGCCGCCGATATGCGTCGTTGGTGGCGGCGCAGTTGGACAAGGCGCTGCGGGATCCGGACGCGGCCGCGGCGCTCGCGTCGCTGGACGCGGTGTTGATCGGCGGCGGACCGATGCCTGCCGGAGTGTCCGAAAGAGCCTCGGCGGCAGGTGTTTCGGTGGTGCGGACGTACGGGATGAGTGAAACCGCGGGCGGATGCGTGTACGACGGAGTGGCCCTCGACGGGGTGCGGGTGCGCATCGACGACGGTCGCGTGGTGCTGGGCGGGGCGACGCTGGCCAAGGGCTATCGCAACCCGGTGCAGCCGGATCCGTTCGCCGATCCGGGCTGGTTTCGCACCGATGACATTGGCGTCGTTGACGATTCGGGTGTGTTGCAGGTTCTGGGCCGGGTGGACGATGCGATCAGCACCGGGGGTCTGACGGTGCTGCCGCAGTTGGTGGAGGCCGCACTGGCGACGCATCCGGCGGTCGCGGAGGCCGCGGTGTTCGGGGTGGCCGACGACCGGTTGGGTCAGCGGGTGGCGGCAGCGATCGTCGTCGCATCAGGTGCTGACGCACCGACGTTGGCGGATCTGCGCACGCATGTCGCGGCCACCCTGTCCGTCACGGCAGCGCCGCGCGAGGTGCACATCGTCGACGAGTTGCCGCACCGCGGCATCGGGAAGGTGGACCGGCGCGCGCTGACCGCGCGGTACGGTTAGCCATGCGCCGAGAAGTGACCACCGTCGACCAGTTGCGGGCGATTGTCGGTGAGCCCGACAAGTACGTCGCGAACAAGGTGCGGGACCGACTGTCGCCGATTCACCGCGACTGGCTGGCGCACTCCCCGCTCGGCTTCGTCGCGACGACCGATGCGCAGGGCCGCGTCGACGTTTCGCCGAAGGGCGATCCACCTGGCTTCGTGCACGTCATCGACGACACCACGGTCGCGATACCCGAGCGGCCAGGGAACAAGCGCGTCGACGGTTACCTCAACGTGTTGCAGCAGCCGCACGTCGGCACGCTGTTCTTGATCCCCGGCCGCGGGGACACGCTGCGTATCAACGGATCCGCGCGCATCCTCTCCGACGCCGACTACTTCGATGCGATGGCCGTCAAGGGTAAACGACCGATCCTCGCCCTCGAGATCGATGTCGAGGAGGT
Organism: Mycobacterium sp. 3519A; assembly: GCF_900240945.1. NCBI lineage: Bacteria > Bacillati > Actinomycetota > Actinomycetes > Mycobacteriales > Mycobacteriaceae > Mycobacterium > Mycobacterium sp. 3519A. The sequence goes on along the minus strand of NZ_OESG01000013.1, from coordinate 37,103 downwards.
GTTCTTCCACTGCGCCAAGGCTTTTCTGCGCTCTGACGCGTGGGACCCGTCGACCTGGAATCCGACCGCGGTGCCCAGCGTCGCGCAACTGGCCAAGGCCATCCGCTACGACTGGAGCCTGGAAGAACTCGAGGCGCGCTACAACGAGGACGCCGTCCGCAAGGTGCTGTACTGATATGGCGTGGTGATTGTCAATATGGGCAGGGTGAAGCGGCGGCCGCGACCGTCGCCGCGGCCGCCGCTTCGTTGACCAGATGAGTGTGTCGGTGGTGTCGAGCGTGTCGTGTCGACGCGTTGTCAGTCTGATATGCGCGGGTTGGTTACCGCAGGATCGGGACTTCGAGTCGGAGTTGGCCGCCATCTAGGGTCGAGCGTGATCATGTTGCTGGGCAACGCAATTGCTCATAGAACAGACGCGGATCACTCCGAGACGCTTGCCGTCACCGGCCGAGTTCGTCATCTGGACGCCGTGGGCTGGCTACTGGTCGAGTACCGCCAGCGACCAGCACCAGCCGGCCAGTTCTCTGGCCACCGCGATGTTGGCGACCACGGAACGTTTCCGGCGTTGATCGAAATTGGTCCACCGCTGATGCAGGCGTCGGTTGGCGGCTTGTCCGCGAGCCCGTGCCGCCGGGGACGCCAGATCCCAACGACGACGCAACATCGGCCCCGGCCGGTACGGGCTGCGGTGGTGCCACGCCGCTTCGACCAGCAGCCGTCGTACGTGCTTGTTGCCGGTCTTGGTCACCTCGCCCTGTACTCGACTGCTACCGGAAGAGCATTCGGACGGGACCAGGCCCAGGTAGGCACCAATGGTGCGGCCAGACAACCGGTGCCAGTCCCCGATCTCGGTCGCCAACCCGAACGCCGTCAGCGTGGCGATCCCGCGGATACATCCCAGCCGTCGCACCACGGGGGTGAACTCGCTATCGGCGGCCAGTGCCTCGATCGCTGCCTCCAACCGTTCCCGTCGATCCACACACGCCGTCATGGCGTCAAACGCAGCGTCATAGGTCAACTGCAATGCAGGCCTGTCGAAACGCTGCTGGCGCAACCACACCTCATGACGTCCGGTCCAGGTCTTCCCGTCGTAATACACGATTCCCTGCCGCAGAAGCAGTTTCGACAGCCGGTGCCGCGCGGCCATCAGATCGCCGCGGCAGTCTTCCCGTGCCCGCACCAGATCGCGGGCCGCTTCCTGCTCAGCGGTGGGCACCGTGACCGCGGTGATCTGACCGAGATGCAACAGCCGAGCCAGATGCGCGGCATCGCGAGCATCGGTCTTGACTCGATCCCCGGCCGGGCGGATCAGTTTCGAGGGCGCCGCGACCTGACACTCGATCCCCGCCGCCTCCAGGGCCCGTGCCAGACAGAATCCGGTCGGACCGGCCTCATAGGTCACCGCCACCGGTCCCGGTAAACCCTCGATCCACGAGAGGATGCCGCGATGGTCCGGTGTCAGCCGCCGCTCAACGACTTCACCGGTTTCCCGATCCAAACCGCACGCAACGACTGAACGTGCGTGCACATCCAAACCAACACTCGTACGCTCACGTATCACTGGGGCCTCCTACATCTGTGGCTCTACCGGCCAGGACCCGATTCCTGTCGGCAACCCACGTTCACATGCAGTGAGGCCCCAGCCTCCCCATACGATCTAGTCCGCCGACAGCAGAGAGATCATCTGCTCGGCGGCGGCCTTGAGCGCAGCGGGTTTGGCCCCGCCCTTGTGCAGCGCCTCCTGGCCGCGCATGAACGCCAGCACCGTGGTGGCCAGCGCCTGCGGGTTCTGCTTCTTGTCGATGGCGCCGTCGCGCTGGGCCTCTTCGATGCATTGAGCGAGTTCGGACGCCCATGTCCCATAGGCGTTTTCGATCGCATGTCCCACGACGTCGTCGGTGGCGCTCAGTTCGGCCGCGCTCTTGGCCATCATGCAACCGCGGCGTGATTTGTCTGCGTTGATGTCCTTAACCTGCCCGCGGATGTGCCGGACCAGTCGGTCGTAGGCGCTGTACCTGGGATCCCGTAGTGCAGCGCGAACGCGGTCCATCGCGGAGCCGATGTAGTCGTCGAGAGCCCTCATGAACAGCGCATGCTTATCGCCGAACGCGCCGTAGAGCGAGCCCTTGCCGAGACCGGTGGCCGAGGTCAGGTCGTCGACGGAAGTCGCGGCGTACCCGCGCGACCAGAACTCGTCGCGTGCGGCGGCAATCACGTCGCCTTCGTCGAACTTGCGGGGTCGAGGCATCCCGCCAGTGTACGCGCGTTATGGACCGATTAGTACGAATCAGCCTTTGACCAGCACCGCGCGGGTGTAGAGCAGATGAAAGCCCCTGCGCGCAACGTTCTGCTGCGACTTCGACCCTGGCGCGGTGGTGACGACGGCGATGTCGCAGCCGGCGCGCACGGCGTCGGCCAGTCGCGCGGCCAGCAGCGCGGTCTGCACGCCGCGTCTGCGGTGCGCGGGTGACGTCGCGGCACCGGTCAACTGCGCGACACCGTCGGAGATGCGCATGCTGCCGCCGCCGGCGACCACGCCGTCGCGGCGCGCGAGATACGGTTTGGCGCCTGCCTGTTCGGTGTCGCTGATCACATTCTCGATGATCTCGCGAGGGAAGTCCTCGTGCGAGGGCACGCCCTCGTCGTCGGGGTGCGCGAACCCATCGACGACGACCTCGAGCCACGCCGCAGGGTCGTCGCTGGGCCGGACCTCGACGCCAGGCGGCGTGACCGCCTCCAGGTCGCCGTCCAGCGACCGCCCAAGCACGTTCTCGAACGACACCAGTTGGTAGCCGCGAGCGGTCATGGCCGCGCCGATCGCGGGGTCGGCGAGGTTGGTCAGTTCGACCCGTGTCCCGGCGCCGCGCGCAGCGAAGTCCTGTTCGATCGCGTCGAGCGCGTCGTCGTCCGGCACTCCGCCGAAGCCGAGACCGACGATCTTGTTCAGTGGCGAGCCGTCCCCGGCGTAGCACGCGGCGCCGCCCGCGATCGGAACCACGAACACCGTCGCGCCCACGCGTTGCCTGGCGACCTCGGTCGCGCTGGTGATCATCTGCATCTCGGCGCGCTCGATGCGTTCAGCCAGGCGTGTGCTGCCGAAGAGCGGCGTCGCGTCAGTAGTCATCGAATGGTCAGATTAGTTGCGGCGGGCGCCGAATAGGCTGGCGTTCGTGCGGATCGGTCGCAAGGAGACGGTGGCGGTCGCCGTCGGCGCGCTTCTGGTGGTCGCGGCGTTCGTCGTCCCGCATCTGCATCTGGGCATCGTCACGCCGCTGATCCGCGCGTCGCCCGCCCGGTTACACAGCTTCGCCGACACCGCGCCGATCTTCGGGTGGTGGAACGCGCATATCGGGTGGGGCACCGGCCCGGCGATCGTGATCGGCGTCGCCGCGGTGCTGTGGGGGCAGGCCGTCGCGGCGCGTCTGCCGTGGCGTGTTGTGCCATGGGCCGCATGGGCCACGTCGTGCGCGTGGGCGTTCTCGCTGGCGATGATCGACGGTTGGTACCGCGGCTTCGCGCATCGCCTCGCCGCACAAAATGAATACCTGCGCCAGGTGCCCACCATCACCGACATCCCAACCGCGGTGCGCACTTTTGCGAGCAGAATCCCTGACTTCCAACCGAATTCGTGGATCACGCACGTGTCCGGGCATCCGCCCGGTGCATTGTTGACGTTCGTCTGGCTCGACCGCATCGGGCTGGGCGGTGGTGCGTGGGCGGGGTTGCTGTGCCTGCTCGTCGGCTCGAGTGCCGCGGCAGCGATCGTCGTCGCGCTGCGCACGTTGGCGGACGAGGCCACCGCCAGGTCGGCGGCACCGTTCGTCGCGGTGGCGCCGACGGCCATCTGGGTCGCGGTGTCGGCGGACGGCTACTTCGCGGGGGTGGCGGCCTGGGGTATCGCGCTGCTGGCGTTGGCGGTCCGGCGCACGGTGCGATGGCCCGTGCTGGCCGCGGTTGGTTCGGGACTGTTGCTCGGCTGGGGCATCTTCCTCAACTATGGCCTCGGCCTGATGGCGTTGCCTGCGGTGGCCGTGCTGCTCGCGGCGGCGAATTGGCGGTCGGCAGTCACGGCCCTGGCGCCCGCGGTGGTTGCCGCACTGGCGGTCGTCGGCCTGTTCGCGCTGGCGGGATTCTGGTGGTTCGACGGCTACACGCTGGTGCAGCACCGTTATTGGCAGGGCATTGCGAACGACCGGCCGTTCCAATACTGGTCGTGGGCGAACCTGGCGTCGGTGGTGTGCGCGATCGGGCTCGGCAGCGTTGCCGGGATCGGCAGGGTGTTCGACATCGCGGCGATCAAGCGCCGCTCCGGGCTGCACCTGGTGGTGCTCGGCGCGCTGTTGTCGATCCTGTGCGCAGACCTGTCGATGCTGAGTAAGGCTGAGACCGAACGCATTTGGTTGCCGTTCATGGTGTGGCTCACCGCCGCGGGCGCCTTGTTGCCGTCGCAGTCACAGCGTTGGTGGCTGGCACTCAACGTCATCGGCGCACTGCTGCTCAACCACTTCATCCTGACGAACTGGTAGTCAACGGCCCAACGCGGTCTCGCGATTCACGTACGACAACTTCTCGGGATTGCGCACGATGTACAGCCCCGAGACCAGCCCGTCGTCGATACGCACCGCGACGACGTTGTCGATCTCCCCGTCGATCCGGATGATCAGCGCGGGCCCGCCGTTGATCTGCACCGGTTCGACAGAGACCTCGCCGACGAGCCTCGGCAGGCCCACACCCAGCAGGCGCGCCACCCGGTGTGCGCCGCGGATGGGCCGCGGCAGCGCCTGTTTGACGCCGCCGCCGTCGCTCAACATCACCACGTCAGGCGCGAGGACATCGACCAGACCCTGCAGATCGCCGGTTTCGATCGCGCGTTGGAACGCCTTCAGCGCATCCCGGGATTCGTCGGAGGACACGACGCCGCGCGGCCTGCGTGCGGCTACATGTGACCGCGCCCGGTGGGCGATCTGGCGGACCGCGGCCGGAGTCTTGTCGACGGCCTCGGCGATTTCGTCGTACTCCAATTCGAACACCTCACGCAGCAGGAACACCGCGCGTTCGGTCGGTGTCAACGTCTCCAGCACCAGCAACATCGCCATCGAGACGCTGTCCGCCAATTCGACGTCCTCGGCCACATCGGGCGTGGTCAGCAGCGGCTCCGGCAGCCAGGGCCCGACGTAGGCCTCCCTGCGGCGCCCCAGCGTCCGCAACCGGCCCAGCGCCTGCCGGGTAGCGATCCGGACCAGATACGCGCGCTGATCGCGCACCGTGTCGAGGTCCACGTTCACCCACCGCAGCCAGGTCTCCTGCAGCACGTCTTCGGCGTCGGCGGCCGAGCCGAGCAATTCGTAGGCCGCGGTGAAAAGCAGGTTGCGATGCGCCAGGAAGACCTGGGTTGCGACGTCGGACATGTCCATATGACACCAGTGGCCGCCGATTTGTGACATCGGGCCCGGTTGTCACAAACGGCGGGCCGCCGACATCTGATGTGCACCACGACAGAGGAGGAAGCAATGGACGCCCGATTCGATCTGATGAACAACGACGTGGCAGGCAAGTTCGCCAAGCGGTTCGTCAACGCCAGCCTGGTGCTCGACCAGTCGACGCTGCCGAAGGCCACCCAGGAGTTGGTCAGCCTGCGGGCGAGTCAGATCAACGGCTGCGCCGTCTGCGTCGACATGCACACCAAGGAGGCGGCGGCCGCAGGTGAAGACGCGGTGCGGCTGAACCTGGTCGCGGCGTGGCGTGAGGCGATCGTGTTCACCGACGCCGAACGCGCGGCGCTGGCGTTGGCCGAGGAGGGCACCCGACTTGCCGATGCTCACGAGGGAGTGTCCGACGAGACCTGGACGCAGGTGCGTAAGCACTACGACGACGATCAGATCGCGGCGTTGGTGTGCCTGGTCGCGCTGATCAATGCGGCCAACCGGATGAACGTGATCGTGCGGAATCCGGCAGGCAACTACCAGCCCGGGATGTTCGCCGGTATGACCAGTTGAGTGCTACGCCCCGCCCGCCGACAGGCTGGCCACCACGCGGCGGCCGATCGGATGGATGCCCGCGACCGTGAGACCCACGTCGTCGGCGAGTCGCGCTGCGCAGTCGATACCTACCGATGCCCACTGGAACCACGGGCCGATCGCACGGGCCGACTCGAGCCGAACCCATCCGGTGTGGATTCCCTCGGTAGCCGAATCGAATTCGACAAGACAGCGCCCGCCCTGACGCAGCAGTTCGCCAGCGCGCCGCAGGATCCGCCACGGGTCTCCGCCAAGTCCGACATTGCCGTCGGCCAGCAGCACGGTGTGCCACCGCCCGGCCCCCGGCAATGGGTCGAACACGTCGCGGCGCAGGGCGGGAGCACCGCTGCGGCGCGCCAGGGTGACCGCGGTGGCCGACTGATCAACCCCGAGCGCGGGCACTCCGCGCTGCACCAGCGTCGCAACCAAACGCCCTGGGCCACACCCTAAGTCGATAGTCGGTCCGCTGCACATCTCGACCAGCGTTCGATCGAAATGTGCATCGGCGTTCCGGCCGCCAAGCCACCTGCGCACCGGCAGCCGATCGAGGCGGCCGTCGTCGTGTCGAAGCCAGCAGCGCTCGCCGTCCAGCGCGCGGTCGTAGAGGTTACCCAGCATGGCTGACCCCGGCGGTCGCGCGCGCGAACCGACTGTCCAGCGCGCATCGGGCACGGACAGCCTCGACATCGTCGACGGTGTCCACATCGGCAAGCGTCGCAAGGATTTTCACATCCGCGACGGTGTCGGACAGCGCGGCCAGCGTTACCGCGCCGGTGTCGGATCGCGACATCGGAATCGTGCGCAGGCAGTCGGCGGCTGCCGCATCGGTGACGCCGAGTATCCACCAACCGCCGTCGCGCGCTAGGCCGAGCACCGCGTCGGCGGCCAGCAGTTCGCGGGCGCATTCGGCCAGCAGTTCGCCGGTCACCTGCGGGGTGTCCATGCCGATCTGCAGCACGGGCAAGCCGTTGGTCGCAGCCGCGGCGTCGGCGTGCCCGTTGGCCAATCTGGCCGCGAAGTCCTCGCCGCGCTGTGGCACCACCGTGAAATCGGCGAGGCGCGAACGTATTTCGGCTCCTGCGGCGGCGCTGTCGAGGTCGCCGGTCAGTGCCACCACCCGCGCGGCGACGGGCGCCGCGACCACTGCGTCCAGCGTGTCCAGCAGTGCCGCCGCGGCGATGTCCGCAGCTGCCCGGTCTCCCACGGTGGCCGCCAACCTGGTCTTGGCCTGGCCAGGCACGGGCGCCTTGGCCACCACCAGCACCACGACCGGAATCACGAGATCACGCGCCAGAAGTCAAGCGCAGCAATGAAACTCCCCCGTATCGACCCACTGACCTTTGACTTGCCTCCGGTGCGCGGGCCGTAGGCGACGTCGCGTTCCACCACCCGCCAACCGGCTTGCGCCGCGCGGACCAACAGTTCCAGCGGATAGCCGGACCTGCGGTCGGTGACGCCCAGCGCCAGCAGCGCGTCGCGGCGGACCACCCGCATCGGCGCGATGTCGTGAACGGCGAGTCCATAGCGGTTGCGCAGCCGCCAGCACACCGCTGCGGTGCCGAGGCGCGCATGCCATGGCCAGCGCAGCCCGGCGACGGCGCGGCGGCGACCGATGGCCAGATCGGCGCCGCGGTCCAGTTCGTCCACCAGGGCCGGCAGCTCGCGAGCGTCGAGGGAGCCGTCGGCGTCGATGACCGCCACGATCGGCGTCGTGGCCGCCACCACCCCGGCGTGCACCGCAGACCCGTAGCCGGGCCGCTGTTCGGCGACCACCTCGGCGCCGTGCCTGCGCGCGACGTCCGCGGTGCCGTCGGTGCTGTTGTTGTCGACCACCAGTGGCCGATAGCCGTCGGGCATGGCGGCAAGGACCCCCGGGAGCGACGACGCCTCGTTGAGACAGGGCAGCACCACCGTGACGTCGGGCATGGTTTCCGACGTTAGGCCGTCGCGGTTGCGGTCGGCAACGCGCGAACAGTGACGGAACAATGACATAGGCGCAGGTAGCGGTATCGCCGGATTAAGGTCTTAACCATGACGCGCGTACTGATCGCCGACGACGACATGGTCGTGCGTGATGTCGTGCGCCGGTACCTCGAGCGCGACGGCCTGGACGTCTCGATCGCACACGACGGCGCCGAGGCGATGCGGCTACTCGGCTCCCAGCACATCGACGTCGCGGTGCTCGACGTGATGATGCCGGGGCCGGACGGCCTCACGCTGTGCCGCAGCCTGCGGCAGCGCGGCGGTTACGCCATGCCGGTGATCCTGCTGACCGCGCTCGGCGAGGAGGACGACCGGATCGCGGGCCTGGAGGCCGGGGCGGACGATTACGTCACCAAGCCGTTCAGCCCGCGCGAGTTGGCGCTGCGCGTGCGCTCGGTGCTGCGGCGGGCCGCCTCACCGGTCAACACGCTGCAGATGGACATCACCGTCGGCGAGATGACCGTCTCGACCGCCGCGCGGTCGGTGACTATCGCCGGCGAGCCCGTCAGCTTGACCAACCGCGAGTTCGATCTGCTGACGTTCTTCCTCACCCATAGCGACACCGTGTTCTCGCGCGAGGAGTTGCTGAAGGAAGTGTGGCGTTGGGACTTCGGCGACCTGTCGACGGTCACCGTGCACGTCAAGCGGCTACGGTCCAAACTCGGCGAACACCATCGGGTGCAGACCGTGTGGGGCCGCGGATACCTGTGGGATGGCAACAATGCCGAATGACTTGTGGGAGATCGCCGCGTGGGCGCTGGCGTGCTCGGTGCCCGTGGTGCTCGCGGGGGCGATCATCATCCGGTTGGCGCGGTCGTGGTCGCTGGCGGTCAGCATGGTGGCACTGGTGCTGATCCCGGTGTTGGCGACGTTCACCGGCGTGCTGGGCGCCAGCGGGTTCATGATCACCGAGACGTTCGAGCGCACCGCCGTCGTGCTGGTCATTGTGTCGGTGGTGACCCTTCCTGCCGCGGTGATGCTGGCGCGCTATCAGGCGCGAAGGACGGTGTGGGAGCAGGAGATTCGCGATTCCGAACGCGCCGCTGAGCATTCCCGCCGCCGGTTGGTGGCGTTCGTCAGCCACGACCTGCGCACGCCGCTGGCGGGTATCCGGGCGGTGTCGGAGGCCATCGCCGACGGCGTGGTTCCCGATTCCGAGGTTCGGGTACACGCGAAAACCATTGAACAGGAATCGATTCGGCTCTCCGAGATGGTCGACGACCTGTTCGAGATGTCCAAGATCAATGCGGGCGCGGTGGAACCGGTGCTCGACAAGGTCGCGCTCGACGAGGTTATCGACGATGTGCTTGCCGCACACCGGATCGCCGCCGAGCGGGCCGGGGTGCTGTTGAAGGCGGAGTTGCCGGACAAGCCGGTGCAGGTGCTCGGCAGCGACCGGGCGCTGGTGCGAGTGCTGTCCAATCTGGTCGCGAACGCGATCGCACATACGCCGTCCGGCGGCAAGGTGCTGCTGGCGCTGGGTTCCGACGAGCACGGCGCATGGGCCCGCGTCGACGACACCGGGGTTGGCATAGACGAGGCCGATCTGCCGCGGGTGTTCGACGTCGCGTACCGCGGTTCCAACGACCGGGTGCCGCGGGCGGACTCGTCACTGCCGAGCGGATCGGGGTTGGGGCTTGCCATCGCCGCCGGGTTGGTGCAGGCACATCGCGGCACGTTGTCGGCGCACAACCTCGGCACGGGCGCGCGTTTCGAGGTGCGGTTGCCGCTGGCCGACTAGGCCCGCGTCCTCGGAGGTCACGTCTCAAATTGCCCACGTACGTAGCGACAATCTCGTTGTCGCTACGTTGTCGCTCGGTACGCGGGCAATCCGGCACCTGGTTTGGCACCGGCGCGGGGCCACGTCTTGTACTTGAGTGATCGTTCTACTATCGTCGGTACCCATGGTCGGCAAAGGGCTGCGCAAGTTCAAGTTCGAGCGACGGGTGGGGCGCACCGTCGTCAATCCGCTCGTCGCGGCGATGGACCGGATCGGACTGCGCTCATCGTTGGTCGTGGAATTGGAGACCACCGGCGCCAAGACCGGCCAGCCGCGACGCGTACCTCTCACCGGACGCGCCGACGACAAGGGCATCTGGGTGATCTCGCAGCACGGCCGCCGGGCCGGATGGGCTCACAACATCGCAGCCAATCCGAAGGTACGCGTCCGGATCGACAACCAATGGCGTAGCGGCACAGCCACTTTCGAGCCGAACGACGACGTACGCGCCCGCGCCCGGAGCATCGGCGGCGACAGCAAGTTCAGCCAGACGGCCTCCGCGCTGGCCATGCGCGCCATGGAGAGCGATCCGATCTCCGTGCGCATCGCGTTCGACGACTAGCGTTTCGACGCTGTGGCAGCGGGTAACACTGCCGCCATGAAATCGGGTGCAAGAACGAGTCTGGCGCTGTTCGGCGGCGCGGCGGCGATGGTGTTGGCGGTCGGCTGCGGCGGTGGTGACAACGGCGGCGAGACCACCACGTCGACGACAACGACCACCACGTCGGACACCTCAACGACCACTCCCGCCCCGGCGACGACCACCGGGACCGCGGTTCCGGGCGGTCCCACCGGCGGCGGTGGTCCAGAAGGTGGCGGCGGCGGCGTTCCCGGCGGTCCCACCGGCGGCGGCGGCCCAGAAGGTGGTGGCGGCGGCGTTCCGGGCGGTCCCACCGGCGGCGGTGGCCCTGGGGGCGGCGGCGGCTCGATTCCCGGCGGCCCGACCGGTGGCGGCGGCCCCGGTGGCGGAGGCGGTTGCGTGCCAGGTGTGGGCTGCGTCAGCGTGCCGTAACGCGGTCAGTCCGGCAGCGAGTTGCTCAGCCGCTCCGTCGCCGCCAGGTAGTCCTCGATGAACTCGCGCACTACTTCGCGCGCGGGTTTCACCTTGTTCATGAGGCCCACCCCCTGGCCGACGAAGTAGGTGGCCAACGCTTGGGCACCTTCGTGGCCCTGCGACGCCAGCATGTCGACCCGGCGGATGACCGGCTCGCTCAACATCGACTGCAGCGGCAGCGGCAGCGGCTTCTGACCGCCTTCGTTCGGCAGCCATGCGTCGGTCCACTCCGACTTCAGTTGTCGCGCAGGCTTTCCGGTCCGGCCCGCCGACCGTACGGTGTCCCGCGACGTGGCCGCCAGCATCTTCTGCACGGTGTGCGGCGCGGTCTCGGCCTCCTCCGTGGTCAACCACACCGACCCGGTCCACGCACCGTCGGCGCCCATCGCGACGGTGGCGGCCATCTGCCTGCCGGTCACGATGCCGCCCGCGGCCAGCACCGGCACCGCGCCGCCGATCGCTTCGATCACCTCCGGGATCAGCACCAGCGTCGTCACCTCGCCGCAGTGGCCGCCGGCCTCGGTGCCCTGCGCGACGATCAGGTCGACCCCGGCCTGCACCTGCTTGGCCGCGTGCTCCTTGGCGCCGACCAGCGCGGCCACCGGTACGCCCCGCTCCTTACCCGCGTCGATCATGTAGTCCGGCGGCACCCCGAGCGCGTTGGCGATCAGCTTGATCGGGTGCCCGAAGGCGACGTCGAGCAGGTCGGCACCGGTGTCCCCCGACAGGAACGAAGGGCCGGTCCGCGGCGCCTCCTCGGGTTCGATGCCGTGCGCCGAGAGCAGGTCGGTGATGAACCCGCGGTACTCGTCGGGAATCCGCGACGCCAATTCGCCGGGTTTGAGCTTCTCACCCTTGCCCTCGAACTTGGCGGGCACGATCAGATCGACGCCGTACGGTTTGCCGCCGACGTGCTCGTCGATCCACGACAACTCCTTGTCCAGCCAGTCGGGGGTGAACGCCGTCGCCCCCAGAACGCCGAACCCGCCCGCGTTGGTGACCGCGGCCACCACGTCTCTGCAATGACTGAACGCGAACAGGGGGAAATCGATGCCGAACTGCTCGCAGATCGCTGGCTTCATTCCACCAGTTGTACTAGGTGAAACTGCTACGCCCGAAGCGGGGCATACGCGAACTCCCGCAGTCCGTCGCGTGGATCGACGGCCGCCCGGAATCCGAGCACGTCGGCGGCGCGGGCCGGATCGGCCACGATGTGGCGCACGTCGCCGCTGCGGTATTGGCCGGTGACGACCGGCAGCGCATCGCCGCGAGCCTCACACAGTTCGGTGGCCACCTCCAGGATCGGGATCGGCCGCCCCGAGCAGACGTTGAACGCCGAGAACCCGCCCAGTTCACTGTTGACCGCGGCCACGTTGGCAGCGGCGACGTCGTCGACGTGGACGAAGTCGCGCATCTGGCCGCCATCCTCGAAAACCCTTGGCACGTCGCCGGCTTCGAGTTGACTGCGGAAGATCGCCGCCACCCCCGAGTACGGCGTATCCCTCGGCATGCCGGGGCCGTAGACGTTGTGATAGCGCAGCGCCACCACGGAGCCACCCGTCGACTCGGCCCACGCCAGTGCGTAATGTTCCTGCGCGGTCTTGCTCGCCGCATAGAGACTGCGCGGCCGCAACGGGGCATCCTCATCCACCAACCGCCAGCCCACCTGCTGCCCGCAGATCGGGCAGCGGTGTTCGAAGATCCCGGCGTCGAGGTCGGCCCTGGTCCGCGGTGGCGGGTCGACGAGTCCGTGTTCGGCGCATTCGAACCGGCCCTGCCCGTACACCACCATCGACGACGCCAGCACCAGCCGCTGACAGCCTGCGGCGAACATCTCGGCGAGCAGCACCGCGGTGCCGAAGTCGTTGTGGCTGCCGTAGGACGGCGCGTCTGCGGCATCCACCCCGGCGCCGACCACCGCGGCCTGGTGACACACCACGTCGACGCCGTCGAGCAGTGGCGCCAGCGCCGCGGCGTCGCGTACGTCGACACGCTGAACACCTTGCGGCAGCTCGGCTTTCGCCCCGTGCGCGGCGGACAGCATCGCGTCGACCGCCACCACGTCGTGGCCCTGCTCGGTCAGCGCCGCGGCCACCCGCGATCCGATGAACCCGGCCGCGCCGGTCAACAGCACCCTCACGGCAGCTCGAAGGGCAGTTCGACACCCTCATGCGGCAGGCAATGGGTACAGGTGCGTTCGGTCGTCACACTCTCGATGGCCTCGAGCACCAACTTCTTGAACGGCACCAAGTTGCGTTCGAACTCGGCGAACACGTCAACCGCCCGCACCGCCGTCCCGGCATCGATGCCCGCATCCAGGTCGGTGACCAAAGCGATGGCGGCGTAACACATTTCGAGTTCCCTGGCGAGCACCGCCTCGGGATAACCGGTCATGTTGACCAGCGTGAAGCCCTGAGACGCGAACCACTGGCTCTCGGCGCGGGTGGAGAACCTGGGCCCCTGGATCACCACCATCGTGCCGCCGTCGACCACGCCGGGCAGATCGGCCGCCGCCGCCCGCAGCGTCGGGCAGTACGGATCGGCGAACGCCACGTGGATGCCGCCGGAGTCGAAGTAGGTGTCGGCGCGGCCCGTGGTGCGGTCGACCAGTTGATCGGGCACCACCATGGCGCCCGGCCCCAACTCGGCGGTGAGGCTGCCGACCGCGCACGGCCCGAAGATGCGGCGCACACCCAGCGCCCTCAGCGCCCACATGTTGGCGCGGTACGGCACGGTGTGCGGCGAGAACTCGTGCTTGACGCCGTGCCGCGGCAGGAATGCGACCTCGTGCTGGCCGACGGTGCCCACCGTGATCGGCGCGCTCGGCGGACCGTACGGCGTATCCAGATTGATGCTGCGGGCGTCGGGACCGAAGAACGTATAGAAACCGCTGCCGCCGATGACACCTAACACGGCGACCATTCTGCGTCATGCGACGATGACGCTCGTGGCCAGTTTCGCGCAATGGGTCGAGGGCGCCCGCCCGCGGACGTTGCCCAATGCGATCGCGCCGGTGATCGCAGGCACCGGTGGCGCCGCTTGGCTGCATGCCGCGTGCTGGTGGAAGGCGTTGCTGGCATTGGTCGTCGCGGTCGCGATGATCGTCGGCGTCAACTACGCCAACGACTACTCCGACGGCATCCGCGGCACCGACGACGTCCGGGCGGGCCCGCTGCGACTGGTCGGCTCGAAACTGGCCGCACCGCGCGCGGTGCTGACGGCCGCGGTGGTGAGCCTCGGCGTGGCGGCGGTGGCCGGTCTGGTGCTGGCGTGGTTGTCCGCGCCGTGGCTGATCGCCGTCGGCGCGGCATGCATCGCCGGGGCCTGGCTGTACACCGGCGGGTCCAAGCCGTACGGATACCTCGGTCTCGGCGAGGTCGCGGTGTTCGTGTTCTTCGGCCTCGTCGCGGTGCTGGGCACGCAGTACACGCAGGCGCTGCGGGTGGACTGGGTCGGGTTGGCGTTGGCGGTGGCGATGGGTTCGCTGTCGTCGGCGGTGCTGGTGGCCAACAACCTGCGCGACATCCCGACCGACACCGAGTCCGGCAAGATCACGCTCGCGGTGCGCCTCGGCGACGCCCGCACCCGCGTGCTGTACCACGCGCTGCTGCTCGTCGCCTTCGCGCTGACGCTGGTGCTGATGCTGGCGACCCCGTGGTGTGCGGTGGGGTTGATCGCGGCGCCGTTCGCCTTTCGGGCGTCCGGTCCGGTCCGGCGGGGTCTCGGTAATAAGGACCTGATCCCGGTGTTGCGCGACACCGGCCTGACGATGCTGGTGTGGGCCGTGGCGGTGGCGCTGGCCTTGGCGTTCGGCTGACCGCCTGACGCCGGTGTGCGAATACCCTGGCCCGGGTACTCAACGCACTTCGTTCCCCCCTCGAGAGGCATCCATGACCGCAGCACGCGTGCAGTCCGACGTGGCCGAGGCCCAGCGCGTCGTCGGCGCGATCGCCGACGCGTTCTCGGCCAAGGTGGTCGGCCAGGAGCACCTGCGTGAGTCGCTGCTGATCGGACTGCTCGCGGGCGGGCACATCCTGATCGAGAGCGTTCCCGGGCTGGCCAAGACGACGGCGGCCCGGGTCGTCGCCGAAGCCATCCACGGCGGATTCCAACGCATCCAGTGCACACCGGACCTGCTGCCCAGCGACATCATCGGCACCCAGGTGTACGAAGCCGAGACGCATTCGTTCGTCACGCAGTTGGGACCGGTGCACAGCAACATCGTGCTGCTCGACGAGATCAACCGGTCGAGCGCCAAAACGCAGAGCGCGATGCTGGAGGCGATGGAGGAACGCCAGACCACCATCGCGGGCCGGGTGTATCCGATCCCGGAGCCCTTTCTGGTGATCGCCACCCAGAACCCCGTCGATCAGGAAGGCACCTATCCGCTTTCCGAAGCGCAGACCGACCGGTTCATGCTCAAAGACGTACTGAGCTATCCGTCCTCGGAGCAAGAGGTCGAGGTGATGGCACGGATGGATGCCGGTGTGTACGACCGCAACCGTCGCACCCGCGCGGTGGTGGGTCTCGACGACATTCGCCGTCTGCAGCATGTCGTCCGCAACGTCCACATGGACCGAACCTTGATGCTGTACGCCAGCAGACTGGTCAACGTAACCCGCACACCCGAGCAATATCTGCCGAAAAACCTTGGCCGCGTTGTGGAATACGGCGCCAGCCCGCGCGCCACCATTGCGCTGTGCCAGTCCGCGCGAGCGCTCGCGGTGCTTTCCGGTCGTGCCCACGTCATCCCCGACGACATCGCCAGACTCGCCCACCGGGTGCTGCGGCACCGACTGATCCTCGGCTTCGAGGCGGTGAGCGCCAACATCACGCCGGATGTGGTCATCGATGCCGTGCTGCAAGCGGTGCGGGTGCCCTAGAGGTCGCGGTGGGCAAGCATCTCAACAGGGCCAAGGCGCATTTCGGCACGGACACCCGTGGCATGTTGGAAGGCGGCCGCTACGCCCTGTTGCACACCCGCAGCATGGAATTCGACGAGTTGCGACCGTACGTCCCCGGCGACGACGTCCGCGACATCGACTGGAAGGCCTCGGCCCGGTCCGGCGCGGTGTTGATCAAGCGCTTCGTCTCCGAGAAGCACCACAAGATCCTCCTTGTCGCCGACGCGGGCCGCAACATGTCGGCGTCGACGCCAAGCGGAGAGACGAAACGCGATGTCGCCACGAATATCCTGGGCGCGGTCGGGTTGATCACCATCGGCCGTGCCGACCAGATCGGCCTGGTGTACGGCGACGGTCGCGGCTGCGTCAACATCCCGGCGCGCCGCGGCGAAACGCACATCGAGAGCATGCTGCACCGATTCCAAACCCATACCCGCGAACAGCAGGGGCCCAGTGACATCGCGTGTCAACTCGACTATGTCGCAACGCATTACCGGCACCCGCTGCTGCTGGTCGTGGTGTCCGACGAACCCGAGGTCGACGACCGTCTCGCCGACACCGTCGCGCGCCTGCGTGCCCGCCACGACGTGTTGTGGGCGATGGTGGCCGATATGCCAGCGGTGACGGGCACCGACGACGACCGCAGCGGCTACGACGTGGCCACCGGGCAGTTCGTGATGAGCGGCGCCACACTGGGCCCCCGGATCATCGCCGCGTATCGCCGCGCCGAAAGGGAAAGAGCCCAGCGGCTCACCCAGTTCATGACCGCGAACGCCATACCGCACACCATCATCGCCGGCAGCACGGATATCCGGCACCGCCTCGTCGAGATGACGGAGGTGTTCGCCCGTGCCGGATGACCTGCTGCGGTTCGTCAGCGGCACTCCGCCGTATTCGCTCTGGTGGCTGTGGTTGGCGCTGACGCTGATCGTGGTGGTGATCGCCTGGTACACAGTGGTATTCGTCTGGACGTTGCCGTCACGGCAGCTGCGTCGGATCCCGGTGATCCGGTCGTGGCACGGCTACGTGTTGCGCAGGAGGTTCTCTCGCAGCATTCGTCGAGCGGTCGCCGGGCATCGCTCCGGCGCGCTCACCGCAGCGGAGGCAGGCGCGCGGATCGGGTCCTCGCTGCGTAGCTTCCTGCACCAGGCCACCGGGACACCGGCCCAGTACATGCACGTCGGCGCGATCATGGCCAGCGAACTGGCCGCCGCCGGTCCGGTGATCGCCGCGCTCAACGATGTCCGGTTCAACGCGCAGTCACGCGAGGACATGGCCGATCTCGCGGACACGGCCGAGGAGTTGATACGGACGTGGAGCTGAGTTGGTGGCCGGTCGCCGTCGTCGGATCCGGCTGTCTGGCAGGGGCCGTCGCCCTGGCGGTGCTGTCGGCGAAAGAGGATGCCCGCAGGACGTTGCGGCCGCTGGCCAACACCTCGCGGTTGACCCGGCTGCCGGACTACGCCCGGCTGGCGCGCATGCGAATGCTCGCCATGGTCGTCACCCTCGGGCTGGTGTCGACGGTGTTCTGCGCCGCTGTGCTTGCAAGCGCGCGGCCCACCGCATGGTCGTGGACGCCGGAAGGTGATGTGCCGCAGGACATCATGCTGTGCGTCGGGGCGCCGCTGTCCGACGCGGCCACCTCCGAGTTCCTCACCTATTACGCGGCCAAGGCCAAGACGTTCGGCACCCAGCGCATCGGGCTGACCTCACCGACGCGGCGCGTGGTGCCGTTGACCCGCGACTACCAGTACGCCGCAGGGCAATTCGGGAACTTCGCCACGTCGGGTCGAGCCAACGCCGCCGCGTTCGCCCCAACGGTGTCCTACGTCGACTACGCGCCCAGCATCGACGATGTCCTCGCGTTGTGCATGACCGGGTTTCCGTCGTTCGATACCAAGAGCACCCACGGCCGTTCGGTGATCTATCTGGGCCCCAGTTCGATTCGGGCGCCCGACGAGAGTCGGCCCGCGTTGTTCGTCGGCCAACGTGTCACCGAGATGGCGGCGAAGGCAGGCGTTCAGATCAACGCCGTCACCACCTCGCCGCGCGGCCGAGAGGCCGGCCTGCGGTCCATCACCGAAGCCACGAACGGGCAGTTCTTCTATTACGACCCCTTGGAATCCACGCTGCCCGCTGACTTGGACCGCATCGGCCAGCGGCCACCTGAGGCCGGCCTTCCCGGCGGCGCGACGGTGCTCGGGTGGCGATCGGATGCGCCCGCCCTTCCGCTCGCCGTCGCCGTCATCGCCTCCGCGCTGCTGTGTGTCTCGTTGGCGGTGTTGCGGCGATGAGGTTCGACCCGGTGCTGCCGCCGGCGCTGCTCGGCGCAATCGCGTTGGCGCTGATCGCGCTTCGGCTGATCACGATGTACCAGTTGCACACCTCGGCGGGGGCGCGGTGGGGCACCGTGTGGCGCTGGTGCGGACTCACGCTGGCGGTCATGCTGATGATGATCGCCGCGATGCGGCCGAGCCTTGCGACGGGCGGTCAGCAGACCGCGGCGTCGACGCCGGGCGGTGAGAACGTCAATGTGTTCCTGGTGGTGGACCGATCGCCGGAGGCCGACACGGACGGCATCCGCTCCGACATCAACGGGTTGCTCACCCGTTACCCGCACGCCCGGTTCGCGCTGATCGCGTTCTCGTCGCGGGCCTCGCTGGATTGGCCGCTCTCCGAGGATGTGTGGAGCCTGCAGCCGCTGACCGCCCGACTGGTGCCGTACAACGAACCGGACGGGGAGTCGACCGCCGATGCGGGCGCCGCCGCGAATGTGCTGCGTTATCAACTCATTGCCGCCGGACAGCAGTACCGCGATTCGGCCAACCTGGTGTTCTACTTCGGGTCGGGCGCCAGCGGATCCAGTGCGCCGCAGGCCGAATTCGAGCCGGTGGCGGGCACGGTCGACGGCGGAGCGGTACTGGGTTACGGCGACCCGCCGAGATTGGACCAGGCCCGCCTGCAGCTCATCGCCGGACAACTCGGGGTGCCCTACGCGCACCGGCAGCCCGGTGAGCCGCTCCCCCAGACCACCGTCACATCGAATCCTGCCGGGACACAGCCGAATACGGTCAGCCCGACGGCCGCGACCACGGAGCTGTACTGGGTGTTCACGCTGCCGGCGTCGGTGCTGCTGTTGTTCGAACTGTTCCTCACGGTTCGCGAACTTCGCAGGACACGGACGACGCCATGGTGAGACATGTGCCCGCCCGGCTGCGGTTGCGCCGGCGCCTGCTGCTGTTCTCGGCGCCGGTCGTCGTCGTCGCGCTGCTGACCGCCGCGAAGCTGATCTCGGCGGTGATCGCGGGGCATGCCGCGGCCACACATTTCGCCGATGGCCAAGTGCCTGCGCTTCGCACGGACGTGGCGACGATGCGGATCGTCAACGTCATCGAACCGGCGAAGGCGTCGTTCGCGGCGGGAACGCTGGCTGTGCTCGAGGGCCGCCTCGACGAGGCCGACACCCAGTTCTCCGAGACGCTGGCCAGCGCCGACTCCGGCCTGGCGTGTGAGGCACGCGTGAACCTCGAACTGGTCCGCGAGCGCCAGGGCGACCTGGCCGCCTGGGAGGGGCGACCGGACGCCGCACATGCGTTCTACAGCGGTGCGCTCGGCGTCATCGGCGCCGCGCCGGAGGAGTGCTTCGCCGGCAACGCCGATCCGGACCCCGAGCGCCGGGCCATCCGCGACGACGCGGCGAACCGGCTGAACACCAAGATGGCGAACCTCGGGACGGCACCTCCCGCACCGCTACCGCCCCCGCCCGCAGCGCCGCCACCCGCGCCGCCGGGAGGCCCGACGACGTCACCGCGGCCCGACGAGCCGACCGGACCGCTGCGGCTGAACCCGGGCGCGGGGGACCCGATCGAGCGGTTGCGTCAACTGCTGCAGGACGCGGCGGGTTAGCCCGTCGACGTGCCCGTCCAGTACTCGACGAACCGGTCGTCGGCGACGCGCAGGATGTCGTTTCCGGTGAACCGCGCGGGGCCCTGTGCCGTCGCGCCGGTGCCGATCCAGCGCGCCGCGACCAGATCGCGCTCGGCGAACGGTTCGACCTCGATGACGAATTGCAACTCGGTGAACATCGCGTGCGTCTCGTCGACGACTGACTGCAGTTCGTCGGGGCCGCGGACCTCGCGGTTGGGCCAGTGCCCGACGAAGTCGTCGGAGACCAGCTCAGCCGCGACCGGCTTGCCCGCCCACAACTCGTTGATCCACCGTTGGTACAGCGACTTTGCGGTATCCATGATCGTCGACTACCCCGCGGCAACGCCGATTATGCGGCTGCGAGGTGACGACGATCGTCGCGCCGAGGATGCGCAGCTCCAGAAACATCAGCGGGCCGCCGCACCGATGGCGAGAAACGCGATTGCCGTGAACGCTCCGGCGATCACCTGGCTGACCAGGTAGACGCTGCCGAACAACGCCGCGACGTCCACCGAGCCCGCAAGGACCGTCACTGGAATACTCAAGTGCCACAGACTGTTCGGCGCCGGCCGCGATTGGCCGTAACTGAACACCACGTATGCGAGGACGAAAGTGAACAACAGTTCCGCGCCGAACGCCAGCACCAGCACCCGACCGCCCAACATCATGCCCACCGCCGACTGCCCCGCTCCGACAGTCAGCCGGGTGGCGATTGCCGCGCACAACCCGGCGGCGAGCTGAGTGGTCCAGCGTGCGGCCGCCTCACCGATCGGAATCCGGCCCCGCAACGTCGCGGCCAGGGTGATGGCCGGATTGAGATGCGCGCCCACGCGGTAGCCGCCCGCGTAGATCAGCACCATCACGACCGCGCCGAGGCCCAGCGCCGCAACGGATGGGCCGCGGCACAGAGCCACACCGACCGTCAGGACCAGCCCGAATGTGCCGACCGCCTCAACGAGGTACCTTTCGAGCGTGCGAGGATTTTCGAGTGCGCTCGTCGTGTGGGACTCGTCCAGCCAGTGCGAGGCGGTGGTCATGGGGTACAACTCTCGCGGCCGGGTGCCTCGAAGTCGTCAACGCTGACCGCAATTCGGCATTCCCGCTACCCCGAGAACGCCGTACCTGCTAGCTCCAATCTTGCCGCCCGGACTGTGAGTTCCGTGCAAGAGTGGTGGGTTCGCCCTGTTACATCCCGGCGCCGGAAGGAACATCATGTCTGCCGTGCAGGTCGTCGTCGCCGACGACGACGTGCTGTTGCGCGAGGGACTGGCCAGCCTGCTCGAACGTTCGGGTTTCGAGGTGGTGGGGCAGGCCGCCGATGCGACGGAATTGCTTGCCCTGGTTCGCGACCGCAAACCGCAACTCGTCGTCGTCGACATCCGGATGCCGCCGACGCACACCACCGAGGGGCTCGACGCGGCCAAGGTGATCCGCGCCGAACTGCCCGATACCGGCATTCTGGTGCTGTCCGCGCATGTGGAGGTCGAGCATGCGACCGAACTGCTGGCCAGCGGGCACGCCATCGGCTATCTGCTGAAAACCCGGGTCACCGATGTCGCGGACTTCGTCGATACCTTGGAACGCGTGTCCAAGGGCGCCTCGGTGGTCGATCCCGCCCTGGTTCAGGAATTGGTGTCGGCGCGCCGCCGTGACGACCCGTTGGCCGTGCTGAGCTCGCGCGAGCAAGAGGTGCTGATGCTGATGGCCGAGGGCCGGTCGAATGCCGGTATCGCCAGGCGACTCTGGGTCACCGAGGGCACCGTCGAAAAGCATGTCCGCAGCATCCTGACCAAGCTCAATCTGCCGGAGACCGGGGACGACCACCGCCGCGTCCGCGCGGTGATCACCTACCTCGAGGCCCGCTGACCTTCAGCAGATTTCGGATCGCGTCGGGGGACAACGAGAACTTCTGCAAGAAGCCCACTGCCGGGCTGGCGTGGATCATCTCTTCCAGGTCCGACTCGGCGTACGTCGACACCAAAATGACCGCCAGCCTGCTCGCCGCCGCGCTCACGCGGTCGAGTAGTTCTGCGAGCTCGAAGCCGTCTTCACCGCCGAGGTCGACGTCGACCAGCGCCACGTCGGGATGCATGTCCTCGTAAAATCGAAGCGCCTCAGCGCTATTCGATGCTTTTCCGACAACGTCGATCCCCGCGCGCTCGAGCATGGCGCTCGCGGCATCGCGAAAGTCGGCGCTGTCGTCAACGATCAGACAACGCATATCGCAACCCACGGCAATACACTGCTTCAGCCTCGCAGAAGTCAATCGTCATTTCATTCCGGCTAGCCGGAATGCCTGCTATTGAAACCAACCGGAACTCGAACGTAGCGCCCATAACGCGGGACCGCTTGGGACCGGCAATAATCCGGGGGGCATCCTGTGTTGGAGAGACCAGATGAATCACCAGTGCATTTCCCCGCGGTCGCGCGTGCCCGAACCTGGACGTTCGCTGTATGCGCGGCTGCTGGCGCTTGTCGTGCGGCCGACGGCCCCTCCGCTGTGGCTGGGCATATTGGTGGCCGCCGCGTTCATCACCGCGGAAACACTGCTGGTCAAACAGCTGCACCGGATCGCGCCTGAGAACGCATTCGGCGCGCTGTTCCTGTTGGGCGTGTTGGTGGTGTCGGCCGGGTGGGGTTTCCGCCTGGCCGTGGCCACGTCGCTGGCCAGTGCGGTGGTCTACGTCTACTTCCACATGGAGACGATGGGGACGCTGATCCCCAGACATCCACAGGATGCGGTGTCGATCCTGATCTTTCTTCCGGTGGCGCTGCTGGCCAACGTCCTTGCCGGACAGGCCCGGTTGCGCGCCGCCGAGTCGGAGCAGCGTCGCCGGGAAGCCGACCTGGCCGCCGATCTGGCCAGGCTGATGCTGCGTGCGGGCGATCTGGGGCCTGCGTTGGACGCCGCGGGCAAGCGGATGGCGCAGGTGCTCGGGCTGCCGTTCGTCAAGCTGGCGACCGAGAGGGTGGACGCCACCGAGCACACGGTGGTGTTCCTGCTGTGCGACGGGCACGCCGAGCTCGGCACGTTGTCGGTGCCCGCGGACCTGCCGGAGGCGGCGCAAAATCGGGTGCAACGGATGGTCCCTTCGCTGGAGGCGTTGCTTGCCGCGGCCCGCGATCGCGAAGCCATCAATGCCGAACTCGAAGCCAGCCGTACGGAACTCGAACGGTTCTTCGACCTGACCTCGGACCTGTTCTTCATCGGCGACGCCAAACGAGTCCGCAGGGTCAACCCGGCGGCAGAACGCATATTCGGTTCTCCGCGAACCGAATTGCTGTCCCGGCGCTACACCGAGTTCGTCCATCCCGACGATCGCGACCGCACCACGTCGTTGGTGGAGACGCTGGCCCGCAGTGGCGGCAGGGCGCAATTCGAGAACCGTTGTCTGCGCGCCGACGGTGCGGTGCGCTGGCTGGAGTGGAGCATCGTGGCGGTGAACGGGCTGCTGTACGGCGCCGCGCGCGATGTCACCGACCGCCGCCGCGAGCAGGACCGGTTGCGCGAGGCGCAACGGATGGTCGAGGCCAGCCACGCCGAGGTCAGCGCACTGGCGGAACAGCAAGCGGCGCTTCGGCGCGTCGCGACACTGGTGGCGCGCGGCGTCGAACCGGCCCAGGTGTATCCCGCCGCCGTCACCGAGTTGTCCCGCGGCCTCGGAATCGACAATGTGTTGCTGCTGCGGTATGAATCCGGCGAAGCGCTGGTGCTGCTGGCCGCCCGCGACGACAGCGGTCTGACGAAAATGTCCATCGGCGAACGTCTTCCGCTCGAAGGTGACAGCACGGCGGCGAAGATCCTGGCGACCGGGCAGCCGGCCCGAGTCGACTCGTTCCAATCCGCCGTCGGCCCCACGGCCGAACGCATGCGTCACCTCGGCATCCACGCGTCGGTGGGTGCGCCGATCATCATCAACGGCACGATCTGGGGTGCGCTGGTGATCGGGACGGTGCGGACCGAGCCGCTGCCCGCCGAAACCGAAGCCCGCATAGGGGATTTCGCGGATCTGGTGGCGACCGCCATCTCCAACGCCGAGACCCGCGCGGAACTCACCGCGTCCAGGGCGCGCATCGTCACCGCCGGTGACCAGGCCAGGCGTCGTTTCGAACGAGACCTCCACGACGGCGCCCAGCAGCGACTCGTGTCGCTGGGCCTCGAACTGCGTGCGGTCGAGGCCGCGGTGCCGGCCGAGCAGCAGGAACTGCGCAACCGGCTGTCCCACGTCGTCGACGGGCTGGTCGGGGTGTCTACCGACCTCCAGGAGATCTCCAGAGGCATCCATCCCGCGATCCTTTCCAAAGGTGGGCTCGGACCCGCGATCAAAACACTTGCGCGACGCTCCGCGGTGCCGGTCGAACTGGACCTGAGCGTCGATCGCCGGTTACCGGAATCGGTTGAAGTGGCGGCCTATTACGTCGTCGCCGAGGCGCTGACCAACGCCGCCAAACACGCGCGGGCCTCCGAAGTGAAGGTGTACGCCACCGCCGGTGACTTCGATCTGCACCTGAAGATCAGCGACGACGGCATCGGCGGTGCGACGGCCGGGGCGGGCTCCGGGCTGATCGGCCTCAAGGACCGGGTCGAGGCGCTGGCCGGTGCGCTGGCCATCTCCAGTCCCCTCGGCAGTGGGACGACCCTGGAGGTGACCATCCCGCTGCAGTGCGAATGACGCTCGCGCACTGGCGTCAGCGACGGCCGTCGTGATGGAAGATCAGCACGTTCCCGAGGAACGGATACTCGGGTCCATAGTCGACCGGTGGCGGGGTGGCGATGACTTGTGTGTTCCCGGCGGATTGACAGACACTTGCCAGCCCGGTGGACGTGCATGACGGGGCCGCCTCGGCAAGCGGTGCCACCGCGATCGCCACGGCGCCCGCACCTGCCACCAACGCCAGCGGTACGAACCTTCGAATCATCATGATCAGCGCTACTCCTTTGTCAGCATCTGCGATCCAGCATCGTCCCGGTAGGAGCGAATGTCGTCGCTGCTGTCACCCATCCGCGGGTAGCAGTTATCCCCCAGACGCCGGCTAGGAACGCAACGCGTCGAGTAACCGGTCCAGGTCGTTTTCGGTGTTGTACAGATGAAAACCGACGCGCACCGCACCTGCCCGGACCGAGGCGCGGATGCCCGCGGCGGCCAGCTTGTCGGCCGCGTCGGCGATGGGTATCGACACGATGGCCGAATCATGTTGTGGGAGGCCGAGTTCGGCCTGCGCTCGGTGAGCCAATCCGACCGTGTGCGACTCGACGGTCGCGCTGTCCAACGTCGCCAGCCACGGCAACGTCAGCCCGGCCCCGAGCACGCTGAACCACGTCGGCGAAACGTCGAAGCGCCTGGCGTCGTGGGCCAGTCGCAACGGCAGGCCATAGATCGACTGCCAGGGATCCTCACCCGCATACCAGTTCGCCGCGTGTGGTGTGACGAACCGGCTGACCCTGTCGCTCAGCGACATCCACGCGGTTCCCCTCGGCGCGAGCAACCATTTGTAGACCGCGGCGACGGTGACGTCGGCCCAGCCGAGGTCGACCTGCTTCCACCCGAGGGCCTGCGTGACGTCGATGACGGTCAGTGTGTCCTTGCCGGCCAACGTGTTTCGCAGCGCGCCGACGTCGAGTACGGCGCCGTTGGCGGACTGCACCAGGCTGGCCGTCACGACGTCGAAGTCGGCGGCCGACGCGATCAGGTCCGTGGGCGTCAACTCGGTGAGCGTGACACCGCGGTTTGCCTGCGCGGCGAACGGGAAGGTGGTGCTGGTGAATTCGCCCGCCAAGGTGGCGACCCGACTGCCGTCGGGAATCGCCGCCGCCACCAATCCGAGTGCCGCGGACACGTTGCCCGCCATCGCCACAGAGGCGACGGGAACACCCGCCAGCGCCGCATAACCCGCACGCCCGGCACCGACGCGGCCGTCGAATGACGGCACATCCATGGTTCCCGCTTGCCATTCGGCGATGCAGGCCTGCAGCGCGTCGACCACGAACTGCGGCGGCAACCCGTAGGTGGGTGAGTTGAGAAACCCATCCGCTCCGGTGAATTCGGCGCCGAACGCTTCGCGCGCCGTCATCCGGCGGAGGGTTCGTCGGTGTCTTCACCACGCAGCCTGGCCTGCAACTGCTCCTTGTCTTTGCGGCGGCGTTCGTCGAAGACGGCGATGCTCGCGGTGGCGCGGCGCCGCAGTGGGGCGAACAACCAGATGCCGAGCGGCAGTGCGATCACCAAACCGAACAGCAACGCCACCACGAGCGGAAAATCGCGCACGCCGAGCAGATGTCCGGCACCGAAGATCACCGCCGTCAGAACGGCGACAAGCAGCAGGCGGGCTGCGACGTAGGCCAGCACGTCGAGCACCAGGCGGGACCGAGGCGGTCGATCAGACACGGCCCGAGCCTACCCACGGCGCGTATATTCAGATAGAGGAGGTTTTTGGTGGCGTATTTGCTCCTTGTTCTCGTCTTGGGCGGTTTGGCCTACGCCGGTTGGCGGCTGACCCGCATGACTGCGGCTCGGCCGAAGACGCGGGTGATCGGCCCGGACGACGATCCCGATTTTCTGCGGCGGCTCGGCCACGGGGACAACAATCCCCGACCGGAGCGGCCCTAGTCAGACGTGCTTCAGGTCGTCGCTCGGGAAACCGTCCGCGACGACCGCCGCCAACTCCAGCAATGCCTCCCTGGTCTCCGGCTTGAGCCGGTCGAGGCTGATCTCCGCGCCCTCCTCGAGATGCGGGTCGAACGGCACCTGTTTGACGGCGCGGCACCGCCGCGAGAAGTGATCGACCACCTTCTTCAGATCGACCTTCCCTGACCTGGGCCGCACCGCGTTGATGACTGCGATCGAGTTGCGCACCATGTCCTGATGTCCGTGCGCGTCCAGCCAGTCCAGGGTGGCCGATGCGCTGCGGGCTCCGTCGACCGAACCGCTGCTGACCACCACGAGCACGTCGGCCTTGTCCAGCACCGCCGACATCGCCGAGTGCAACATGCCGGTGCCGCAGTCGGTGAGCACCACGCTGTAGAACCGCTCCAGCACCTCCAGGGTGGCCGCATAGTCGTCGGAACTGAACGCCTCCGACACCGCGGGATCGCTCTCCGAGGCGAGCACCTCCAGCCGGCTGGGCCCCTGCGAGGTGTAGGCGCGGACGTCGCTGTAGGCCTCGATCCCCTCGGCGTCGCGCAGCAGGTGCCGCACGGTGTTCGGGGTTTCCAGCGGCACCTTCTGGCTGAGCGTGCCGCGGTCGGGATTGGCGTCGACGGCGATGACGCGGTCACCGCGGACAGAGGCGAAGGTGGCCCCGAGCGTCGCGGTGATCGTGGTCTTGCCGACGCCGCCCTTCAGTGACAGCAACGCGATCCGGTAGCAGCCACGAAGCGGCCGCTGCACCTGCGCGACGAGGCCGTTGCGGCGGGTGACCTTGGGGCTCTCGCCGACGTTGAGCAGTTTGAACGTCGAAAAGTACAGCCACTTGCGCCACCCCTCCGACGGCGCCCGCTTGGGTTGCCCCAGCAGCGCGACGGTGGACAGATCGAAGTACGGCGTCGGTTGCTCCGGCGGCGGGGCCAGTGGAGGTGACGCGTGCCCCAGCGGCAAACCGTTCGGCGGTGTCGGGGCGGTCCACTCGGCCGGTACCGACTGCGCCGGATCGCTGAACCGCTGCTGCGAGCGAAACCCGCCCGACTGGTCAGACAACGCGTACCCCTCTCGCTATCAGCCGACCCCAGCGTACGAATGCAGCCCGACGGTGACCAGATTGATGAAGAACAGGTTGAACACCATCGCGACGAACCCGACGACGTTGATCCATGCGGCCTTCCTGTCGCGCCAGCCCGCGGTCGACCGTGCGTGCAGGTACGCCGCGTAGACCACCCACGCGATGAACGACACCGTCTCCTTGGGGTCCCAGCCCCAGTACCGGCCCCAGGCCTCTTCGGCCCAGATCGCGCCGAAGATGACGCCGAACCCGAACACCGGAAACGCGAAAATTGTTGTCCGATAAGCGATGCGGTCCAGCGTCTGCGCGTCGGGCAGCCGTTGCACGAAAGCGTTGTCGGGCAGGTACATCTTCAGCAGGAACAAGATGCTGGCCACCCCCGCCACCAGGAACACCCCGGAGCCGAGGCTGACCACCGACACGTGGATCGGCAACCAGTACGACTGCAGGGCCGGCATCACCGGGGCGGCGTTGGTGTAGAGCCAGCGACCCGACACCGTCAGCAGGATCAGCACCGGCACCAACACGAACACCCACAGCGCGCGGTACTGCGGCCTGCGCAGCACGATGGCGCCTGCCACCAGACCCGAGAAACACGTCAGGTTGATGAACTCGTACATGTTGCCCCATGGCACCCGCGACGTGGCCAGGCCACGCAGCACGATGCACGCCAGCAGCAACCCGATGCCGACGTAGACCAGCGACAGCCCGGCGGTGCCTGCGCGTTCGTCGAGCGGGCGCTTCGGCGCCGCGGCGACGACCCCAGGGGTGACGCTGTCGGCGCCCACCGTGGCCCCCGTGCCGAACGTCGCCGCGGTTGCGGCTCCCGTGCCGAATGTCGCCGCCGTTGCGGCTCCGGTGCCGAATGTCGCCGCCGTTGCGGCTCCCGTGCCGAACGTCGCCGCCGTTGCGGCTCCCGTGCCGAATGTCGCCGCCGTTGCGGCTCCGACCAGTTCCCTGGCTTCGACCTTGCGCCCGCGGCTGTAGGCCAGTTCGACGGCGAGCAGCAGCAGCGCGGCCACCAGCACGACGACCGACGAGGTGAACGCCCAGTCGGAGTAGCGCGCCAGCCCGATGTCGATGTGCTCGGTGTTCATACGGTCTCCTTCAACCGCTGGGCGTCGACGTCCAACAGACGTTGCGTCAACCGCTCGAACTCGTCACCCCACCCCGAGTTGTCGGTGCGCGCCAAGCCGCCCAGCTCGACGCTTACCGTACCTGCACCCGTGGGCGTCAGCCGAACCCAGACCCGGCGGCGCCGCACCACCAGCGACACCAGCAGACCGGCCATCATCGTCAGCGCGAACACCAGCACCCAGATCTGGGCCGGGTCGTGCGACACCTGCACGTTGATGAACGGCACGGCGCCGTCGAACCGGACGACAGTGCCAGGCCCGGGACCAGGGTCGAGCCGGACCTCTTGTCCCACCTTGAGGTTCACCCTGGCCTTCTTGGTCAGCCGGTTCTGCCCGATGAGTTTCGGATCGAGTGAGAACAGCGACTGCGGCTTGCCGGTGTCCAGGCCGGTGTCGCCCTGGTAGATGTCGATGGCGACGGCCGGGTCGTTCATCGCAGGGAAGCTCGACGACAGCAGCGTGCCGTCGAGTTGTTCGGTCGGCGCGAACAGGCCCTGAATGGCGATCTGGTTCTTGCGCCGCTGGTCGGGGTCGGGGTAGCTGCCGCCGGGCGGGTCGAACCGCATCGCGCCCGAGGACAGCAGGGTGATCGGGTCCTCGGGCCGGAACTGCAGCGTCTGGGTGCGGGTCTGCCCGCCGGGGAACGTGACGGTGAACGTCGGGGCGTAGCCGTGGCCCTGCAGGTACACCCGGTCCCCGCCGACGCGCAGTGGCTCGTTGACCTTCAGGTGGTACGGCCGCCAGGTGTCGCTGTCGAGGTCGGCGCCCGCCTGGTAGTCGATGTCGGCGGCGAAGCCGACGGCCTGCCCGCTGGGCAGATAGTGCGCCTGGAAGTCGTTGACCCGCAAGCAGATCGGGTACAGGGAGGTGCCGTCGACGGTGTTGCCCGCCCGGAACGAGTCGAACGCCGCGGGTGACGCCGAACAGAACCCGGGCCCCTTGTCGGCGACGACGATCACGTTGCCCTCGTAGCCGAACAGCTTGCCCGCGGCCACCGCGACCAGCAGACCCAGCAGCGAGAAGTGGAAGACGATGTTGCCGAACTCACGCAGATAGCCTTTTTCCGCAGAGATCTCGGTGGCCTCGCCCTCTGTGCGGACGACGCGGCGCCAGCCCTTCAGTTGGCCGTTGACGTGGTCGGTCAACTGTTGCGGGTCGGCATTGATCTCGGCGGCGTGGTGTTTGGGCAGCCGACTCAGGTTGCGGGGCGCCGCGACCGGCGTGGCCCGCAGGCTGCGGGCGTGCTCGATCAGTCGTGGAGTGAGGCAGCCGACCAGCGAGACGAACAGCAGCACGTAGACAGAGGTGAACCAGAAACTCGAGAACACCTCGAAGGCCTGCACGCGGTCCAGCCAGGGGCCGATGGTCGGGTGCTCGGCGAGGTACTGCTCGACCTTGGATTCGTTGAGGCTGCGCTGCGGCAGCAGTGCGCCGGGGATGGCGCCCAGCGCCAGCAGGAACAGCAACACCAGCGCGGTGCCCATCGACGTCAGGGTCCGCCAGGTGTTCCGGATCAGCGCGAGCAGTTTCGTCATATCGGCAACGTCACATCGCTGACAAACGCGTCACGCACCCAGGACACGAAGTCATTCCACAGCCCCGTCACCAACGCGGTGCCGACCAGGATCAGCAGGATGCCGCCGAAGATCTGAATCGCGCGGGTGTGCTTGCGCAGCCAGCCCAGGCCCTGTACGGCGCGGGCCGAACCGAAAGCCAACAGCACGAACGGGATTCCCAGCCCGAGGCAGTAGGCGATCACCAGTGCCACGCCGCGGGCCACGCTCGCGTCGGTGGCCGAGGCCACCGCGATCACGCCCGTCAGCGTCGGCCCGAGGCACGGCGTCCAGCCCAGACCGAAGACCGCGCCAAGCAGCGGAGCCCCGCCGAGCGTCGAGACCTGGCGCGGAGTGAACCGGGCCTCGCGCTGCAGCACCGGGATGAACCCGACGAACACCAGACCCATCACGATCGTGATGACGCCGCCGAGGCGTTGCAGCAGAAGCTGATTGGTGATCAGCGTCGTCGTCATCCCCAGCACCGCGACGGTGCCGAGCAAGAAGACCGCGGTGAAGCCCGCGACGAACAGCAGCGCCGCGCCCGTGACACGGAGTCGGGCGGTGCCCGCGGCGACGTCACCCGGCCTGTCCTCGACGCCGACGACGGCCGCCAGATAGGACAGGTAGCCCGGCACCAACGGCACGACGCACGGTGAGGCGAACGACACGAAGCCTGCGGCGATGCTGACACCGACGGCGAGCAGCACCGGTCCTGCCGCGGCGATCTCGGTGAACTCGGTCATGCGCCGGCCTTTTGGTGCTCCGGTGCTGAGTCCTTTTCCCCAGCCAGCCTTTCCACCACCGGCTGCAGATCCTCGGCGAGCAGTTCGCGGAGGAACACCGCGGCGACGCGATGCTGGCGGTCCAGCACGACGGTCGACGGGATCACGGTGGTGGGATATTTACCGCCGAACGCGATCATGGTGCGCATCGGCGGGTCGTAGATCGACGGGAACGTGACCTTGCGGTCGACGATGAAGTCCTGTGCGGCGTCGCGGTTGTTGTCGCGCACGTCGATGCCGAGGAACGCGACCCCCTTGGCGCGGGTGGCGTCGTACACCTTCTGCAGTTGGGTGATCTCGGTGCGGCAGGGCCCGCACCACTGACCCCACACGTTGACGACGACGACCTTGCCTGCGAAGTCGTCGAGCGACACGGTCTTGGCGGGGTCCATCAACTCGGGGCCCTTCAACGCTCCTGGGCGGCCGCGGTTTTCGGGCGGGTCGTAGAAGATGTCGGTTTTGCCGCCTGGCGCGACGAATTCGAAGGTGCCGCCCTGCGCGACGGCGTCGTCACCAGTGGAGCAGCCAGCGAGCGCGACCACCGCCGCGCTTGCCAGGGCCACCAGCCACTTCACTGCCCTGCCAGCTCCGAGTATCCCCAGCCGACATAGGCGTCGCCGTGGAAGTAGAAGGAGGTGACCGAGGCCAGATTGCACATCCGGCGGGTCGGGAAGTGGTGCAGCGGTTGGCCCGTCACCGCCCTGCGGAGGGTCTCCACCGGCAGCTGATGACTGACGCAAACCGCCTCGTGCCCGGCCGCCTTGGCCCTTGCCCTGTGCAGCGCCGCCGTCATGCGCGCGGCGATGTCGGCGTACGGCTCGCCCCAGGACGGGCTGCGCGGATTGCGCAGATACCACCAGTTGCGGGGATCGCGCAGGGCACCGTCACCGGGCGAGACCCGTTGCCCTTGAAAGATGTTCGTCGACTCGATCAGGTCGTCGTCGGTGTCGATCGACAGGCCGCGGGCGGCCGCTATCGGCTCGGCGGTCTCCTGCGCGCGCTCCAGCGGCGAGGCGACGACGTAGACGACGTCACGTAACGCCAGCCAGTCCGCGACGGCCTGCGCCTGTGCACGCCCGCGTTCGGAGAGATGGTAGTTCGGCAGCCTGCCGTACAGGATCTTCTCCGGGTTGTGCACCTCGCCGTGCCGCATCACGTGCACGATGGTTTTCTCCGTCATGCAGGCTTCTTCGCTTCCGCGGCCGCGCGCGCGGCACCGGGAAGGGCGTCGGCGATGCGCTCGAACGCCTCGTCGTCGAGAACCGCTGAGACGAACCAGGTTTCGAATGCGCTCGGCGGCGGGTAGACACCGGCATCGAGCAATGCGTGGAAGAACGCCGGGAACCGCCACGTCTCGGTGGCGCGGGCGGACGCGAAGTCGTGGACGGGCTCGTCGGTGAAGAACACGCTGAGCATGTTGCCCGCACGCTGAACCTGATGCGCCACACCGGCTTCGGTGAGCGCCGTCTTCATCAGCGCGGTCAGCCGGTCGGCGTTGGCGTCCAGTGCGGCGTACGCAGCGTCGTCGGCGGCGCGCAGTGTGGCAAGGCCCGCGGCCATCGCGACCGGGTTACCGGACAGGGTGCCTGCCTGGTAGACCGGGCCCAGCGGCGCGAGACGTTCCATCACCTCGGCGCGGCCGCCGAACGCGGCGGCGGGCAGGCCACCGCTCATCACCTTGCCGAAGGTGAACAGGTCCGCGTCGACGGGATCGATGCCGTACCAACCGGATCGGCTGACCCGGAAGCCGGTCATCACCTCGTCGGAGATCAGCAGTGCGCCGTGGGCGGCAGTGATGCGGCGTAGCGCTGCGTTGAAACCGCCCAGCGGCGCGACGGTGCCCATGTTGCCGGGACTGGCTTCGGTGATGACGCAGGCGATCTCGTCGCCGAACTGCCCGAAGACCTCTTCGACGGCCGGAATGTTGTTGTAGGGCAACACGATGGTGTCGGCGGTGGCGGCGCCCGTCACTCCCGGTGAGGACGGCAGGCCGAGGGTGGCCACCCCCGAACCGGCGTCGGCGAGCAGCGCGTCGCTGTGGCCGTGGTAGCAGCCGGAGAACTTGACGATCTTGGCGCGGCCGGTGTAGCCGCGGGCCAACCGGATGGCGCTCATCGTGGCCTCGGTGCCGGAGTTGACCATGCGCAGCCGTTCGACCGGCGCGACGCGGCTGATGATCTCCCCGGCGAGTTCGGTCTCCGATGGCGTCGGCGCGCCGAAGGACAGACCGTCGGCGGCGACCCGCTGCACGGCCTCGACCACGGCGGGGTGCGCGTGGCCGAGGATCATCGGTCCCCACGAACAGACCAGGTCGACGTAGCGGTTGTCGTCGGCGTCGGTCAACCAGTAGCCCGCCGCGGAGGTGATGAAGCGCGGGGTGCCGCCGACCGAGGAAAAGGCCCTGACCGGCGAGTTCACCCCGCCGGGGATCACGGCGCACGCGTCGCTGAACAGCTTCGCGGACAGGTCGGTGCGGTGCATGACCTCTAGTGTTCCAGCCCCGCGGATCAGGTCAACTACAGGGTGTAGTGGTCAGCGCTCGGGTCAGCCTCGCACGAACAGGGTGTGCTCGCCTGCGTTGGTGACGTAGATGCGGCCGTCGGAGCCGACCGCGACCCCACGCGGGGAGTTGCCAACGGCGATCGTGGACGTGACGGTGTTGCTCACAGTGCTGATGACCGACATCGTGTCCTCGTCGTAGTTGGCGACGTACACGCGTTTGCCGTCCGGGCTGACGGCCACGCCAGCGCCCGCACCGACGGGGACGGTCGTTATGGCAGTCAGGGAGGCCGTGTCGATCACCCACAGCCCGTCGTCGTTGGCCACATAGACCCGGGAGCCGTCCGGGGTGACCGCGACGCCCCGCGGGAAGAATTCGCCGACGGGGATGATGCCGATGACCGTGTTGTTGGTGGTTTCGATCACCGCCAGCGTGCCCACACCCTGTTGACCGCCGAGGCCCTCGCAGGTGACATACACGCGGCTGCCGTCCGGGCTGACGGCCACGCCCTGCGGAAAGCCGACGACGCTGATGGTGGCAACAACCGTCTGGGTGTTGGTGTTGATCTTCATCACAGTCTGGTCCTGGCTGTTCGCGACGTACAGGATCGTGCCGTTCGGACTCAACGCCAAACCACCGGGGAGGAAACCGACCGGGATGGTGCCAGTGACGGTGTTGGTCGCGGTGTCGATCACCGACACCGAATCGTCGAAGCGGTTGACCACATAGACGCGGGAACCGTCGGGGCTGGCCGCCACAGCTACCGAATTGTCGCCAACGGCCACGGTGTGGCTGACGGTGTTGGTGGCCGTGTCGATCACCGAAACGGTGTTGTCACCCTGGTTGACGACGTAGGCGGTGGCGCCGTCGGGGCTGACGGCAACGTCGGCGGGTTGAGGCCCGACTTCGATGAACACCTGCGGGGTCGCTTTGACCGTCGGATGGGAATTGATGGTGTCCTGGCCGGAGAGGCCGAAGATCTGGGCGCCGCGGTGCAGCGCGTCCAGCACGATCCCGACCGGGCCGGCCAGCCGGTAGGCGACGGAGTCGTCGACGGAGACGGTGAACGAGTCGCTGCCGATCCGACCGAACTCGTCGTCGGGGGTGTAGGTGAAGGTGCCGTCGCGGTTGACCACCACGGTGCCGTGTTCGGGCTCTTGGGTGACGTTGAACGCCAACGGATCCCCGTCGGGATCGACCGCATGGAGGTTTCCGGTGATCACCCCGTCGGTCAATTGGCTGTTGTCCAACGGGTGGTAGTCGACGGTCGGGGTCCGGTTGAACAACGTGTGCCGGACCTGGCGACGCGCCAACTCCAAAACGCCCCACAGCGGTGACTGCGCCGGCGCGGGTCGCGCGGGTGCCGTCGGAAGGAGTTGCTTCTCAACGGCATCCGCTTGTCCCATCGAAGGTGGCGCAGCCAGTGTGACCTCCGTGGGCGCGGCAGCGACGGGCTCTGCCTGCGGTCGCTTGGCTTGGCGGGTGGCGCCCCTCGATTTCGTGGCGGGTTTGCGGTCCGTGGCGTGCCGTGTCGCCTTGTCAGCCGCGACGTCATCGTTGGCCGACGCGTTCGCCTTGGCGCCGGTTGTCTGCTTCTTCTTGACAACGCTGCGCGAAACGCCCCGCGACGTGGCTGGTTTCGAGTCGTCTTTGGACGCGGACTCCGATGCAGGCGAGGAATCCGACGCCGCCGAGGAGTCGGTCGACGGCTCTGCGACTGCTACCCACGGGGTGGCGGCCACTGCCGCCCCAATGCCCAGCGCTACCGCCAGCGCACCGACGCGGCCGACATATTTTGCGTTACCCATCACGGCACCTCCTAGCAGGGACGCTAGGTCTGCTGCGGCCAGGCGGCTGGCGTAAACGACTACCCCAGTCGCTGCGGACTTCTGGGCGGGTTCGGCGCGGAGAACGTTGCTGCCGGAGCGGATTTTTGGTCATGCCGCTGGCGCGCGGCCATCGCGGCGTCCGTCGTCAGGTCGCCGGCTATGGGGTAGCGCACTACCTCAACGACGCCCTCGACGTACCCGTCGGGTCATCCTTTCGGTGTGACGACGAAGACGGGATGGTCGACGTCGCGCGGTAGCTTCCGAAAGTAGCCTTCCACCGCGCGGCCGGCCTTCTGGCGGTACGCGGTGAGCACCGGTCGCCGGTCCTGTTCGGGAATCTCGCGCGCGACGTATGCCGTCGCACCGATCACCACATTCGGGTCGGCCCGGACATTCTTGACCCACTCGGCTTCGCCGCGGGTTGACACGAGGTACTTGGCGCCGCCGACATCCACGGTGACGACCGGGATTTCCTGCCGCCGCTTGCTTCGGCGCCTGCTCACGGTCAGCTTCTCGGTGTTACTCATCCCGGTCGCCATCGCGATCTTGTTGAACACCGCGCGGGTGAACCACGGAGGCTTGAGGTACGCCATGACCACCAGTTTGACCCGCGCCCGTCTGGATGGCGAGGCCGCTGTGGATTCGCCCGCAGCGGCCTCGTCACCTCGCTGTGTCAGTACAGCTTTCGCGGCACACCGGCCGCTGCGTCCGGCACCACCGACATCACGGGTACCTGCACCGTCTGGTTGGTGCCAGGAACCTTGATCGTCTTCGTGCCGGTCTGGACGAACCGTGTTCTCCACACGGAGACGGCCGCGACGTTCTCGACGCCTGGCGCCTTCTTCTCGAATTCCGCGAGCAGCGTCTGGCTGATCTTCTTGGAGAGCCCGGACAGCCCCTTGCGGATCTGCGACTCGATCTCGTCCTCGTCCACACAAAGGCCCACGATGAAGTCCGGTCCCGGCAGGTCGATGTCGATCTCCCCCGCCTTGACCTCGATCACCCGCTCCAGATCGTCCGACGTGGAGCCGCGGACGAATGCCGAGAACTTCACATCGCCACCGGATTTCGTCGCATGGACGCTCACGCGGTTACTGAGGATGGTGGCCTTCAAGCTGTCCAGCGCCAGCTTGCTCTTGAGCCCCGAGATCTCGGCGTTCAACTCCTGCTGGGAGATGCCCGAATCGTTCGGCGTCGTCTCCTGCGCAATGTAGATCTTCTGCACCGTGGCCTGTTCCTGCGACGACACATCGCTGAACTTGAACGGCGCGCACCGGTAGATCGGATCAAGCACAGGTATCGGGGGCATTCCCGGCAGCGGCGCCGCCATGGTGGAGGTGCGGAAAGCGATGATCTGCCCACGGAACCCCTTGAAGCCGTCGGGCACCGAGAACGAGAACTCCCCAACGGAATTCGAGTCGGTCTTGAACGACATGGACGGGGGCAGGCTGCCGCCGAACTTGCCTGCGGGCAAGTCGGTGGCCAGATGGACGCGAGTCTTGCCCATCGGGGCGAAGCCCTCCGTCGGTTTACCGCCCGTCTTGACGAAACTGGCCACAAACTTCTTCAAGTCGGTGACGCGGTGGAGTTTGCCTTTCAGTTCCATGATTACCCCTTGTGGTGAATTGATGCGGCAGAAGCCCTAACACACACTCCCCGTTGGGAGTTCGCGATCTGCCTACCAACAAACTAGGGTCGCTGACGTGGCTCGACTGGGGTAGTCGACTACGCAACTTTCACCGAAGCGCTACCCAAGCAAGACGGAAACCGCCTGCGCTGCAGCGACAGCCGACCCGCTGCTAGGGCTGTCCGCCCGTGCCCCCGGCGCCGCCCGCACCACCGCCACCGCCGGCACCGCCCGCGCCATCGGCGCCGCCAGCGCTGCCGGGTTGGCCCGCGCTTCCCGGCTGCCCGGCGGT